>CAYTHV010000086.1:0-6746 GCA_964437685.1 uncultured Pirellulales bacterium | reverse complement strand
GCGGCGGAGTATTCGGCCGGAAGCGGAAGCAATACGGCGTATGTTGCAGTGGATTTTGATTATGGTAATGCATTTGTGTTTGAGTACAACTGGAATGGTACGGGTGGTGTATTGTGGGATGCTCTATCCGCAGTCGCGGCTGCGGGCGATCTGGATGTCAGTGCGACCAACTATGGCGATGATGAGCTGCCTAATTATCTGATCAACGATATTGGCTATAGTAATGCAGTCAAGCATCCTTACAATTCCAGCTTGTATCCGTATTGGAATATTTTTACCAGTCAGGATGGCGCGGCATGGACCTCTCCGGCAAAAGATGGAGTGTCTCAGGTCGTCGTTCAAAATGGCAACTGGTATAGCATGCTCTGGACTTATGCTGACTTTGATGGCTCCAATTTTACGCCGGTACGTCAGCCGGGCAGCAATCCTATTCCGGAACCGGCCACGATGGCGATTTTGGGGTTGGGTATGATTTTGGCTGTTCGCAAAAAGTAATGAATGATTTTCTGTATGGGTGAGTGTAATCGGCTCATCCATACATACATTTTTGGAATTTTGAGCGAATGAAAATGTTTGCTATTATCTTAATGATTTGTTTTGTCGGTGTTGTGTCGGCATCGGATTTCGCGACGACGCTGGTTGATTCTTCGGGTACATTTGGCGGAGTTGCGCCTTATCATACTCCGTCCGCGATTTTAGGCGAACCGGCGGCGTGGATTGAAGACGAGAATTATTTTGATCCGATTGCCTGTTCTTTGGTTTATGGCGCCTGGAATGTAACGCCGGATGACCAGCCGGTGATTACAACGATTGATGCCGGCGACATGGTTATTGTTGGATTTGACCATCCTGTATTAGACGATCCGAGCAACCCATATGGGGCGGATTTTATTGTGTTCGGGAATTTGGCTCTGAATTACAGTTCTCAGCAATATCTGGGGCCGGACACCGATATGAGTTTTGTTGTTCTGTCCAGTTCTCCGTTGTACGTGGGGTTGGGGAAAGTCAAGGTCGAAGTGGCTCAGTATTCTAATGGGCCGTGGTTTGCATTTAATAAGGGACCTTTTACGGATTCTCAGTTTCCGACGAATCGGTTTGCATGGGATAGCAATACAGGTAACTGGGGCCAGCCGCTTGATCCGCTAAAGCCGGTCAATCCTGCGATGAAAACCTCGGACTTTGCCGGTTTGACTGTGCCGCAAGCGATCGCTTTGTATGATGGTTCGGCGGGGGGAACCGGATATGACTTGCAGCGGCTTTCTCCGCAGGATTATCAGCAGTTGTCGATTGATCCGCAAACGGGTAAACGGTGGATTCAATATGTTCGTCTGACTTCCGGCGGATCGCCTGCCGGACAAGTGGATGCGATTTCAGATGTAGCGCCAATCGCGTCTCCGGCGTTTCCGCGGGGCGATCTAAATTATGATTATCGTGTGAATTTACAGGACTTGATGATCTTTTCGCAAAATTGGCTGGTCTGTACGTGGAATTGTCAATAGTGAACAAAAAAGCTTTTACATTGATTGAATTGCTGGTGGTTATCGCGATTATCGCGATGCTGATGGGAGTGCTTATTCCCTCGCTTGCTCGGGCCAAAGAGCAGGGACGCGAAATTTACTGCCAGAATAATCTACGGCAAATGCATATTGCGGCCATGTACTATGCGGAAAGCCATCGTGGCAGTTATCCGATTTCACGGTATTTCGCCTCCACGGCGACGGAAAAAACGCAATTCTGCTGGGATTTTACCACACGGCGTTATAAAAATGGTTTGGTCAAAACCGAGCCAGGCATCCTCTGGCAGGGTGATACGATTGAAAAAGTCCAGCAGTGCCCTTCGTTTAAAGGCAATGCCAATATGTTCGCCGATCCTTTTACAGGCTATAACTACAATACGAGTTATATCGGCCGTGGACAGGGCGAATTTATTACTCAGCCCGCCAAAACGCAGGACGTTCGCAGTCCCAATGCCTGCGTATTATTTGGCGATGGCCAGACAGTTGATGGGGCCAATAAGTTTATGCGAAGTCCGTTGCGAAGTGAATTCGATTCTACTACTTTTTCCGATCCATGGGGAGGGGCTCAGGGTTTTCGGCATTCCGGCAGCACAAATATTGTTTGGTGTGATGGCAGCACCGAATCTCAAGAACAGGTTTTTTTGGGTAACGACGGCAATACCAGACGAATTCTCGATGACTATCAAAAGAGAACCCCTCGCAGTCCTATTGGTTTTCTGTCCGCCGACAACAGTGCCTACGACCTGCAGTAATTTGTAACATTTTTGCCGTCTGTCATAATGTGTTAGTGAGAGCCCACCCCACTTCTAAAACAAGCTAAAGCCTGGACTCCAAACGTCCTATTTGTATTTGGCAAACATGTTGCGGTAAATTTTTCTTTTCAATTCCGGCGCGGTTCTATACAATCTGGATGTGGACAGGGAACGGTTTCAATCAGACATTCAAAAAATAATCCAGCCCTTTCGAAGGCTATGGCGAACCACGTGCCAGGGGCTTTGGCCGGCGGTGTGCCGGCTATGTTGCAGGGCTATTTCCGAAGACCATGCCGGGCTGTGCCAGGACTGCTGGCAGGAGCTCTCCAGTGCCATTGGGCATGATTATTGTCGGCGATGCGGCAGACAGGTCAGCCGCTATGGCATCGTCGCCAACCGTTGCGGTGGCTGCTTAGATGAAGAATTGCCTTACGAGGGGCTGTGCCGGGTCGGATTTTATGATGGGGTACTAAAACAGCTTATTTTGGAGTTGAAATTTCGCGATCAGGTCGAGCATATCGATTATCTTGCCCCGATGTTCCGGCAGGCTTTTGAAACGGCAGGATTCGATCAGAAAACCGACTTTTTTGTACCGGTTCCCCTGCATTGGCGGCGCCGGTTGAAGCGGGGATTCAACCAATCTTTTCTGCTGGCCCGACAATTAAATAATGGCAATGGTCGAGCAGGAATCTCGACGGATCTCATTCGACACCGACATACCTGTCATCAATGGCAGTTGGAAACGAACTCTCAACGCAAAAATAATGTTGAAGGAGCATTTGCAGTTCGCAAAGGACATCCCTTTCATAATAAATCAATTTGCCTGATTGATGATATTACTACCAGTGGGGCAACTCTGAAAGAATGCGCGATAACCCTGCGCGAAGCTGGAGCCAGAGCCGTTTTTGCCGCGGTTATCGCAGTTGCGGAAAGAACGCCATAAAATAGCGGATTATTTTCACAATATTAGATATGAGATGTTTTGTAGAATCGATGGATTTGTATATTTGACGACTTCATCGAAAAGAGTATAATGTAGCTATCTTGCGGTAGTTGTGAAATTAGTATGCTATTTTAGGTATATAAGATATTAATTGTCTGATAGTTGTATATCCGTTGAATACAGGTTTAACGAAAGGAGGCATTTATGGCCTTACTGAAGTATCTGGATTCAAAGAAGGTTCGCTACGAATTAACCAGACACCGGCCGTCATTTACCGCACAGCAAATGGCGTTAGAAGAGCATGTGCCGGGGATACAGGTGGCCAAGCCGGTATTGGTAAATGCGGATGGCAAATACTACTTATGTGTTTTGCCGGCGTGTCATCGGATTGTTTTTGGGGCGCTCGCGCAGCATATTCGAGCTACCGATGTCCGGCTGGCTGATGAGCGCGAAATGGCCGAAGTATTTGGCGATTGTGAGCTTGGGGCAGAGCCGCCATTTGGTCATCTATATGGGATTGAAACGTTAATGGAAGAGTCGCTGCAAAAAGATACATTCATTACGTTTCAGGCTGGAACCCATGAACATGCCGTCCGGATACGGCTGGCCGATTACAAAAAACTGGCCAGTCCCCGGATCATAAGTTTTAGTTATCACGAATGACAATAGGGTCGATGTAGTAGATTACGAGATGTTTTCACAGGAGTACCGAATGGTCAATAGGGATGTTGTTTGCATTATAATTGGTATTGGACTTGTATCCGGTTTTGTACCGGCGGTGGAATCCCCGCAGGCCAATGAGCTGTTTGCGCCGATGGCGGCTGAAGCGTTTGGCCGACTTGGTATCGAGATACTATCGGCAAATCCTGACGACGTGGATAGCGCAATGGCGTTTCTTCAGGCGGCGATGCTGCTTGATAAGCAATCGGGAGCCGGGTATGAGCAGTTTTTACGCGGCGCCGGACGTACGTGTCAGGGGCAGCAGAACTACCGGGACCCCATCTTGCAGACACTCAAACAATACGTCGATTATAAAGCGGACCTGGATATTGTTTCACAGGCGATGGCCTGTGTGATTGATAAGGTGGATTCACGTCAGGAACGTGAAACGCTTTTGACGCGACTCCTGCCGCTGTTTGCTTCAGCAAATCCGACATTGGGTTCCGACATTGCCACGCAACTGGGTTTGTATGCGGCGGAAAACGCGGACATTGCCGGCGCGATCAAGCTGTTTGAATATGCTGTGCAATTGAATGCCTATAATGTTTTGGCTCAGGCTAAATTAATGGAACTTCGTCGTCCCGAGACAGCCAATGCGGAATGGATGGAAAAGCTTAATTGGCTTCGGTTGAAATTTGCAGTCAATCCTATGGATTTGCAGACGGTGGTTGAATTTGGCCAGGCAGCGTATCAAGTGGGATTATATGATATTGCCGCCAGGGCATTTGAATATGCCTCGAGTTTGTATGGATTTGCCAACCCGGGATCCGTCTTGCATGAGGATATTGCTGTCGGCTTGGTGGAAAGCAGCTACTTTAGTACCTCGCACGCATCGCAGTGTCTGGCGATTGCCGAGAAACTGCGTCAGGCAGGTAATCTTAATCTGGAAGTAGAGGCTGTTGCGGCATTGGCTGCGGAGAAGTCAGGTAAATCGGAATTAAAGAGTCAAATCCTGTCCGAGGCGGCGGACAAGGCCGAAGTACAGATTGAAACAAATCCATCGACGATGTCGGCCTATCAGTTGGGGTGGTTTTATTGTTTTGTCGCTGAGTCGCCGGAAAAGGCGCTCGCCTGGTGCAATAAGGCATATAAACAAGCTCAGGATGCCGCTGGATGCAAATCTCTGATGGCCTACGCATTTTGGCTTAATCAGCAGGATGAGATGGCTGAGGAATACGCCTCGCCGCTGGCTGAAAGCGATCCGGTAGCAATGCTGACATTGGCGCAAATTCTGGTAAAAAAGGATCAAAAACAAAAGGCGACAGAGTTGCTGAATAAGGCAGTAAGTCATTATATGCCTTTGCCGGTGGCGCTGAAAGCCAAGAGCCTGCTTAAGCAAATCGGGCTTGACGGTATTTCTGAGGTATCTCCGGAGTTGATACAGGAGGGTCTTGCAGCCAAGTGGGGTGAAACGATTATTCCGACTTTCACATCGCCGGATAAACTGTTTTCAGTGAAACTGAAATTCGAGGGCGAAGAATTCTTTTATGGTAATGAATTAAATGCCTGGCTTGTAGTGGAAAATATCAGCGCTCTGCCGCTGGTTATTGGTCCGCAGAGCTTGATAACAGGTCATTATCGTGTGGATGCCGAGGTTCGAGGCGATATTGCGTTGAAGGTGCCGCAGCTTGTCGAAAAGTCGTTTCGACCGGGTAAACCCCTGGCGCCGGGCGAATCTATAGCGATACGCTTGAATGTGAATACAGGGCAGTTGGCCAAAGTGATGTTTACCTATCCTCAGGCCACGATGACCATTGATTTTAAACTTTATCTTGATCCTGTTTCGGATATTGATGGTTCGCAGAAAAGCGGCATTCTCGGGCAGGGAGTTGTTCAATCGGTCATCCGCCGTAAAAAGGTGGAGTTGACACAGGAATTTTTAGTCCAGCGGCTGGATTCGCTGGCCAAAGGTCAGGAAGGACAGAAACTTCGTGCCGCAGAGTTATTTGCGGGTCTTTATGCTGAGCAGTTGGCAAACAAAGCCGGGCTTGTTCCCTATAAGCATATTTTTGTGGAGTCGGCGTTGTTGAAGGATTCTGTCAGGCGAGCGATTCTGGACGAAAACTGGAAAGTCCAGGTCCACATTTTAACATTTCTGGCTCGATATTCAGTTGATTTAGACTATACAATGACCGAATCTGTGTCAGAGGCTTTAAATCATGAAAAATGGCCGGAACGAATGATCGCGATGTGGCTCCTTGGGCAACAGCAAAAAGCGACATTTAAGCCGGTTTTGGACTGGAAAGCGGAAAATGATTCGTTCTGGCTGACCAGACAACTGGCCATCGCAATGGGTGGAACTTTGAAAATAACAGACCAACCTATCCCAGTTTCTGAGCCAAAACCATAGACTGAATTTGGGGCAGGATTGAAATTTCTAAAAAAACACAAAAAATTTTAAAATTTATGTTGAGTCCTGAGGGGAATTTTTGTAGATTCTTCGCCTTATACTTGTATTAACTTTATTTGGAAAGGGATAAAAAATGCCGGCAAAAGTAGAGAATGAAACCTGTACCGGATGTGAGTCATGTGTTGAATCTTGCCCGAGCGAGGCTATTGCGATGAAAGATGGCAAGGCTTGCGTAGATACTGATAAGTGCGTTGATTGTGGCGTTTGTGTGGATGAATGCCCAGTCGAAGCAATCAACATGGAATAATCTACTCAGGGTGCTACCCTAAAACATTGACATTTATTGACATTTAAAGATTAAGTTTTATGCTTTGGCCGAAAGGTCAATGCCCCCATCGTCTAGAGGCCTAGGACACCGGGTTTTCATCCCGGCGACAGGGGTTCGAATCCCCTTGGGGGTAGTT
>CAYTHV010000085.1:0-13339 GCA_964437685.1 uncultured Pirellulales bacterium | reverse complement strand
GCCATAGCAATTGTTGCTAAAAAAACCATTTTCATTACTCTTTTCATCTTCGTTCCCTTTCTTCCTTTTCTCACTTTTTTTAAATGTTAACAACTTTTTTTGTTGCTAATTCACAATTCGTTTTACACCCGTTAACACCTTTCACAGATATTTTATACCTGTAAATCTTCAATTTTCACTCTATATTCGCCCTCCCAAATTTACGTACGGCATTTACGTTTTTTCTACAATCCGTGAAAGTTATTCAAGCAACTCCTGTGCCTGATCGCAAAAATCGCGTCCAGATAGCATTCCTGACGCAAAACCAGCATTTTTCAAAGATATCCGCGTACCGCAGAAAACAAAAAAAACAACGAATTTGTATTTTGTATAAACTTACTTACAATTTTGTATTTTTTATAATCCCTATCGCAACACGCAAGATTCGCACCTCCATCGCCTCAGGGTCTCTTTTGACCGTTAGCGACTCAATGCAGATTCTGAAATAGTGTAAAAACAGGGGTAGTTTCGTTTCACAGCGAAACAAAACTGGCTTTATGATAATCAAAAGCCCCACAGCCATTGCCGTGAATTTATTGACTTTTCAATACGGTGCCTTTTTCGATGCAATAATCAGCGATGCACGTCTTAAGTATAGTATCTTGCTTGCTAAAAACATAGTTTCACATACTCAATCAGTATAGTTACCGACATTTGATTTGTCAAGTACTTTATCCAATTTATTGCCTATGTTTATCACGTAAATCACCTTAAAAAAACCATAACTCTTTGGCCAAATGCAATTGATAGCTATTGCAACCCAAAGCAACGCCCTGAGTAGTCGTTGAATAAAAATCAAATCCTAAAAAGGCGACATAATACTACCTTTTACACATGGCTTAAATGTTACGCAAAAACCAGTAAATGTTAGATATCACTAATATAGTTAGGAATGACTAACATATCAAGAGAAAAATTTATTTTTTCTTACTTTTTCATATTTATAATACAAGACAGGACATGTTGTGTTTTGCGCCAGCCGAATTGGTAAATTTTTGAAAACCTACTTGTACGGTTTTGTTAACCCAAGCTCCGCAACAACAGACACGGATGACAGAACGTTTTTGAAACCAATTGTAGTGAAAATTTTCTGCGTTTTTGAGCAAAAATCAGCGATTTAAACCCCTGACTACGAAGGTTGGATCAAAATATCTGGAGAGCAAACAATTCGTCGGCAGTCGATTTGCAATTTTGCTTATCGTTTTTTGTCGTCTTCTTGACAATTCCATCCATTCAGGATACAAAATAAGAATGAAAGATACGTTCTTATTTTTGCGTGAGTTTGCCCGTTCACCCGGACGTACAGGGGCAATTGCTCCAAGTTCAACCTGGCTGGCGGCGGAAATTGTCCGTCAGGCTGGCGTGCGAAAAGCCCAAACGATCGTGGAATTTGGGCCGGGAACAGGGTCATTTACCCGCGAAATTCTGAAACAAAAGAATGATTCTGCCTTTTTTGTGGGTATTGAAGCCAACCCCCGACTGGTTGAAACACTAAAAAGCCAATTACCCCAGGCCAACATCATCGTCGATTCCGCCGAAAACACCCTTTCAATCCTGAAAAATAATCAACAATCCGAAGCCGACTGTATTGTATCCGGACTTCCGTGGGCATCTTTCCCGCCGAAATTACAGGATAAACTGCTCGAAGCAGCTATTGATTCCCTCCGCCCGGGAGGCCGATTTACAACCTTTGCGTATCTGCAGGGACTTCTGCTGCCCTCCGGACAGCGTTTCCGCAGAAAACTTGAAGAAACATTCTCCAAAGTTCACCTTGGACGGGTTATCTGGCGGAATCTGCCGGCGGCATTTGTCTATCGATGCATCAAATAACTTCTCTCGGCACAGAAAATAATGCAAAATAATCTAATAATTTTGACGGCAATAGCCATCCTAACCATAGGATGCGGGAACAAAAACACCCTATTTACCGGTAGAGATTTAACCGGATGGGGAGCTTTTCCGGCAGATGCCACCGGAATATGGTCCGTCAAAAATGGTATTATCCGCTGTGAGGGCAAACCCACAGGATATCTTCGCTCCGAAAGAGAATATGGCAATTACCATTTGCACATTGAATGGCGATGGCCCAAAACAGCAGCCAACAGCGGCGTATTGCTGCATACGCAAGGTCTGGACAAGGTATGGCCGAATAGCATCGAAGCCCAGTTATTCACCGGCAATGCCGGGGATATCATTCTAATCGGCCCAAATTTATCCGTCACAAAATTTGATATAACTTTTCGGTCCGAAGATCAATCTTCCAAGCGAATCCCAAAACAGTTGAATCCTTCCGAAAATGATGCAGGCGAATGGAATAGTTACGATATCTTTTGTAAAAAAAATACCCTCCGGCTTTTTGTCAATGGGTTTCTGCAAAATGAGGTAACGAATGTCAGCCGGACATCCGGAGCGATCTGCCTGCAAAGCGAGGGGGGGCCTATCGAATTTAAAAATATCTATCTTGAACCTCTGAAATAGACGTTTACGCCGGAAATAGCACAAAAATATCAAAAATTACACTTCTTTAGGTAGAAAATACCTGTTTTTTCTGCATAATAGAATTAAACGGTGAATGGTTATATTATTTTTTAAAAAACCGATACACCTTTTTTGAGAAAGAGAAAACTATGGCAAAACTGGACCCAACCAAATTAAAAGACTGGGAAATCGCCGAACTGGCGGAAGAAACAATGAAACCCCTGCCTCAGCTTGCCCGCGATTTGGGTCTGGTTGATGGGGAATTGCTGCCGATGGGCGACAAAATCGCCAAAATCGATTACATGAAGATTCTTAAACGCGTCGGCAATGCTCCCGTCGGAAAATACATTGATGTAACAGCAATCACGCCAACGCCTCTTGGCGAAGGCAAAACTACAACGACAATCGGTCTGGTTCAGGGACTTGGAAAACTCGGTAAGCGAGTCTGCGGCACTATTCGCCAGCCCAGCGGCGGCCCGACATTTAACATCAAAGGCTCTGCCGCCGGCGGCGGGCTTTCACAGTGTATCCCGATGGCCCCTTATTCAATTCGTTTAACCGGTGATATTGACTGCGTAACCAACGCCCACAATCTGGCGATGGTCGCCTTAACCTCACGCATGCAGCACGAAGCCAATTATGACGATGCCAAACTGGCCAAACTGGGACTTCGCCGACTGGATATTGATCCCAATAATATACAAATCAGGTGGGCGATAGATTTCTGTGCACAAGCCCTCCGTAATATCATTATTGGTCGCGGCGGAAAAATGGATGGCGTGGAAATGGAATCCGGCGCACAGATTTCCGTCTCCAGCGAAGTGATGGCTATTCTGGCCGTCTCCAGAGATTTAGCCGACCTGCGGCAGCGTATGGCCAAAATCGTCGTCGCTTACGACAAAAAAGGCAATCCCGTAACAACCGCCGATTTGGAAGTGGATGGCGCCATGACGGCGTGGATGCTTGACGCGCTGAATCCCAACCTTGTCCAGACTATCGAAGGTCAGCCGATATTGGTTCATGCTGGCCCCTTCGCTAACATCGCTATTGGGCAAAGCAGCATCATCGCCGATCTGGTGGGGACAAAGCTGTGCGAATATGTTGTAACCGAAAGCGGATTTGCTGCCGACATCGGTTTTGAAAAATTCTGGAATCTCAAATGCCGGATGTCCGGACTGAAACCCAATGCGGTTGTCGTCGTCTGCACGGTTCGCGCCCTGAAAATGCACGGCGGCGGCCCTGCCGTCAAACCCGGCGCCCCGCTGGCCCCCGAATATAAACAGGAAAATCTGGAACTGCTTGAAAAAGGCTGCGAGAATCTGCTCGCGCATATCAACATCGTCAAAAAATCCGGCGTACGCCCCGTCGTCTGCATCAACAAATTTTACACCGACACAGATGCTGAATTAAAGCTCATTTGCAAAATTGCCGAACAAGCCGGAGCCGAAGCGGCGGTATCCGATCACTGGCTCAAAGGCGGCGACGGCGCCATCGAATTGGCTGAAAAAGTCGCGGCTGTCGCCCAACAGGAAAACAACTTTCAATTCCTCTACTCGCTCGATATGCCGCTCAAACAGCGCATTGAATTGATTGCCAAAGACCTCTACGGAGCCAAAGGCGTAACCTACTCTGAAAAGGCCGACGAGAAAATCAAAAAGTTCGACGCCAACCCACGCATCCGGTCGCTGGGAATGTGCATGGTCAAGACGCATCTAAGTCTGTCCCACGATCCGGACATCAAAGGCCGTCCAACCGGATGGGAACTGCCCATTCGCGATGTGATGGTTTATGAAGGCGCCGGCTACGTTGTGCCGATTGCCGGAGACATCAAGCTAATGCCCGGAACCGGCTCCGATCCGGCATTCCGCAAAATCGACGTGGATGTCAAAACCGGAAAAGTCCGCGGGATGTTCTAAAATAAAAATGAGATTGTCGCGGAAGGACATCGCCGCCAATGTGTCGATAGAACACAAACGGATCACTGTTGTTTTTAATCTTTGATTTGTATTTTTTTATTTTGATATTTAATTTTTGATTTTACGCCTATATAATATGTTTTTTGATGCAGGACAAAGCGATTAAATTATTGCCGGTATTGGAGTTGAAATAATGGCCGCACAGGTTATCGATGGAAAACAAATTGCCGCACAGATGCGGGAAGAATTAAAACAGAAAGTTGCCGTACTAAAGACCAAAGGCGTTACGCCCGGTCTGGCGGTCATTTTGGTTGGCGAAGACCCGGCTTCAAAATCCTACGTTACGGCCAAGGAGAAAGCCTGTGAAGACATCGGCATTTATTCCAGCGATAACCGCATCCCCGCGACCACAACTCAGGCCGAACTGCTTGCTCTGATTGAAAAATGCAACAAAGACCCCAAAATTCACGGCATCCTCGTCCAGCTTCCCCTGCCGAAACACATCAATGAAGATGTGGTATTGCTGGCCGTGGACCCGAAAAAAGATGTAGATGGTTTCCATCCGGTTAATGTCGGCCGAATGGTTGTCGGGCAGGATGCTTATTTGCCCTGTACGCCGCATGGCGTCATTCAGCTTCTTATCCGTTCCGGCGTCAAATTGGACGGAGCCGAAGTGGTTGTCGTCGGACGCAGCAACATCGTCGGCAAGCCCGTCGCCAATATGCTGATTCAAAAAGCCCCCACCGGCAATGCCACCGTGACCATTTGCCATACCCGCACAAAAAATCTCGCCGAGCATGTTCGCCGGGCGGATATCATTATTGCCGCCGCGGGCAGGCCCAATACCATTACCGCCGATATGGTTAAACTCGGCGCAGTAGTTATCGATGTCGGCGTCAATCGCATTGACGATGCGACCAAAAAAGCTGGCTTCCGTCTGGTTGGCGATGTCGATTTTGAAGCCGTCAAAGACAGGGCTTCGCTGATTACTCCCGTCCCCGGCGGCGTCGGCCCAATGACCATCACCATGCTGCTGTACAACACCGTTCAATCAGCCGAAAAAACGCCGGTAAAATAGAAGGGGAATTTTTATTTTTTTCTTCAATATCTTCGCGGCCTGTATGCGAAAATTGCTCGTTATTCTCAATACAATGATAAGGAATCAAACTTGATTTCAAACACAGCCGCTTCATGGTAAATAAACAAACCACGTGGGCATAGCGAAATAGCTTATAATTTTACAGGAAAATCTTCTATCAAGTTCTTTTGATATCTCCGAATTGAAGCTGATCAATCAATCGGCCAGCAGGTTTGACAGTTGATTGCCGAGGTTGCGGCTTTGCAGGTCTGTTTTGCGGCTGTCCTTTTTGAAGTCTATTCTCAGAGCCACCCTGCTTCATGGACAGGCGGATTCGTTTTCGCGGAAAATCAACTTCCATGACCGTTACGATAACTTTTTGTTGGACTTTGACGACTTCTGCGGGATCCTTCACAAACCGATCCGCCAGTTCGCTGATATGAACCAAACCATCCTGATGGACGCCGATATCGACAAAAACACCAAAAGCCGTAATATTGGTGACAATTCCGGGAAGTTTCATTCCGGCAGTCAGGTCTTCGATTTTGGTAACGCCTTCGGCAAATTTGAACTGTTCAAACTGCTTACGCGGGTCACGGCCGGGCTTGGCCAATTCCTGCATAATATCATTCAGTGTTTCAAGTCCTATTGTGTCGGTTTTGTACTGATTCAATTTAATTTTTGACCGCAACGTCGAATCCGTCATCAGTTGCTGTATAGAACAATTTAAATCCCCAGCCATTCGATCTACAACCGGATAACTTTCCGGGTGAACAGCACTGGCATCAAGAGGATTTTCGGCATCCCGAATCCGTAAAAAACCGGCGGCCTGCTCAAACGCCTTGGCGCCGAGCCGCGGCACTTCTGTCAGCGATTGGCGACTGCGGAATGGGCCGTTTTCATTGCGGTATTCGACAATTTTTTGCGCCAACGCAGGCCCAAGACCTGATACATACATCAGCAACTGTTTGGAGGCAGTATTGACTTCAACGCCAACGCTGTTGACGCAACTGACGACAACATCATCGAGCGACTGCTTGAGCATAGACTGATCGACATCGTGCTGGTACTGGCCGACACCAATGGCTTTAGGATCAATCTTAACCAATTCGGCAAGCGGATCCATCAGGCGACGACCAATCGAAACTGCTCCACGTACCGTCAGATCGTAATCCGCAAATTCTTCGCGGGCAACTTCGGATGCTGAATAGACCGAGGCACCGCTTTCGTTGACCATGACAATCATGATTTGTGAATCTAGTCCGATAGAACGAACAAATTCTTCCGTTTCACGTCCGGCAGTACCATTGCCGATAGCAATCGCCTCAATTTGATATTGTCGGCACCACTGCCGGATGCGTTCGGCTTCACGTTCGGCGGCATGCAAATAGATTACATCGTTGCCAAGCAGTTTGCCTTGCTTATCCAGAAAGACCGTTTTGCAGCCGGTACGAAACCCGGGGTCGAAAGCCAGTACATTCTTTTGTCCAAGCGGCGAAGCCAGCAGAAGCTGTCGTAAATTTTCAACAAATATTTTAATTGCCTCGACGTCGGCGCGTTTCTTGGTTTCCAGGCGAACTTCTGTTTCCATCGAAGGAGACAGCAAGCGATCATAACCATCTTCAATCGCAATCGCCACTTCACGGCCGGACAGCGTATCGCCCTTAAGAAACTGCAAACATAACAATGCAACACCGTTGTCTTTGGGCGCCAAAATCCGCAATATCAGAAAGCCTTCATTTTCTCCGCGGCGCATCGCCAAAATGCGATGTGACGGCGCCGTTGCAACAGGTTCTGTCCAGTCGAAATAGTCCTGATATTTCGCAGCATCGGCTTTCTTTTCCTCGAGAACTTTAGTTGAAAATGTTCCCTCGGCAAAATACAATTTGCGGATCGCTTCACGAGCAACCTGGTCTTCGCTGACTATCTCAGCGATAATATCCCTGGCGCCGGCTAATGCCTGATCAACAGATTCGACGCCCTTGTCGGCATTGACAAAATCGGCCGCCAGTGTTTGCGGAATCGCAGCAGGCTTTTGCTCCAGCAACAGCAATGCCAGCGGTTCGAGACCTTTTTCTTTGGCCATTGTCGCACGGGTTCTGCGTTTGGGACGATAAGGCAAATAAATATCTTCCAGTTCCGTCATGGTTTGGGCAGCATTGATTTTGGTTTCCAATTCGTCGGTTAGCAAATTGCGCTCTTTGAGAGACACCAAAATGCTGTCGCGGCGGGTAAAAAGCTCTTTTAACTGCTGTAACCGGTCGCGAATATGGGTTATGGCCACTTCGTCAAGGCTGCCGGTCACTTCTTTGCGGTACCGGGAAATAAACGGCACCGTCGCCCCTTCGGCCAGCAATTCGGCAGTAACCGCAACCTGTTTGGCAGATATTTTTAGTTCTCCGGCTATCTTTAAAATAAATTGTTGTTCCATCACAAATCCTTAATATCCGTATCAGTAACATCTAACTCTATTACTCTTCAATACTTAACAAACCCATTCACGCAGAAGAACGAAACTTTAATCGAGTCGAAAAGTATAACCCACCTAAGCAATCTCTGCAATAGGCAGGCTTGTGCATAAATCCTCAAAAATGCAGTTATCGGACGAATCTGTATCTAAAAATAATTCTTCTCTCAGGCAATGATCTTATTTCATCACAATTTTAAACCGAAAGACTGTTTTTATCGGACAATTCTTGTGTACCAACGTAAAACCCACTGATTTGTTGCTTTTTTACAAATACGCATCCTCATTGTGACGACATTCCAGCAGGATTAATCTTCTTAAATTTAGGAACATGGTGTCACTATGAAAATATATGAATATACAGCATGGGACAGCCAGGGGTGCCGCCGTGAAGGTGCCCGCCAGGCCAATTCACAGGAAGAAATCTTAGCCGCTTTGCGGGATGAGAGCCTGACTCCTGTAAATGTACAGGAACGATTGTCCGAATCTGCCCAACATCTGGCAACTGAAAAAGGAAGACGTGTCAAATCTCAGGATATGGCTTCATTTTGCTGGCAATTGGGAACCATGATTTCAGGCGGACTTCCCATCACTACAGCAATAGAAACCATTGCCGGAGAAATGTCAAATCCCTATTTTCAATATATCCTTAAAAATATGTCCGAACGTATTCAACAAGGACAATGCATTTCGGAGATCGCACAGGGTTATCCCAAAGTATTCAATAAGATGGCCTGTGCAATGCTGCAGGCAGGTGAAACTGGAGGCACATTGACCACCTGTTTACAACGGATGGCCGCGTATTATGAAAATCGCGATAAATTAATTCGTAAAGTTCGCGGTGCCCTTGCATATCCGATATTTGTTGTCGTATTTATTGTCGGCATCGTTATCGCGCTGATGACGCTGATTATACCTCGGTTTGAAATTTTATTTAACCAATTTAACGGCAAGCTGCCTGCATTTACACGAGGCTTTATGTCAGTTTACCAATTCCTGATGCACAATGCCATCTATATCATTCTTGGGCATATTCTTCTCATCGTCGGATTGGCTATTTTTGCAAGGACACGAAAAGGACATCTTTGTCTCTCCCGGCTTGCGATTCAGGCTCCATTATTTGGACCGATAAAAAAGATGGCCTTTGTCGCACAATTTTGTGGAACGCTTTCAACCCTGCTTTCTTCCGGCGTATCCGTTATGGATGCATTCCAAATTCTCGCCGGATTATCGAATAACGAACTTTTAAGAGATGGAGTCATTCAGACTCGAGAGCGAATCGTTGAAGGTATGACTATTTCAAAAAGTATGGAAAGTGTCGGCTTCTTCCCGGGCGTTGCTGTAAAAATGACCCAGATTGGAGAACAAAGCGGCTCACTGGTACCGGTTCTGGAAAAAACAAGCGAGTATTATGAGAAAAAAGTAGACGGCCTTGTTTCATTAATGACTGGTCTGATGGAGCCAATCCTAATCGTTACAGTCGGCGCAATCGTCTTGATCGTTGTTATGGCAATGTATCTGCCGGTTTTCTCTATTCAAGTTTAGTAAAATCTAAAAGTTTGCAGTTAAGTCAGCAATCTTTTGACACGAAAGAATAATATAAACGTACAAAAAAAGTCGTCGAAGAGTCGGCGATAAGTAACGTTACTATCTTTTTCATGGAGACATTACTATGTTCAAAAAAGGCTTCACACTCATCGAATTGATGGTCGTGGTGCTGATCGTTGGCATCCTTGCCGCAGCGTCTGTTCCACTTATGAAAGGTCGAATTGATTCGGCCAAGTGGGCCGAAGCAAACGCGACAGCCGGCACCATCAAATCCGCCGTCCGTGTCTATCACGCGGAAAAAGGTATCAAACTCACAGGCGCTCTGAGCGTTGCGGCAACCCAGTCCGCTCTCGGTTTTACCGCTGCGGATCTGACCGGGACTTATTTTGTTCCGGGTGACTACACCATCAGCAGCGTAGACGATGATGGCAATGCTGAGATCAAAGTCACCTCCAGCAAAGCAAATGCTCCCAAAGCAGGCTCTATAAAGACTCTCAAAACAGATGGAACCTGGGAATAAGCTGAACTATAGCTTAATTTCACAACAAATTAAGGAGGAGGCTGTTGTCGGCGACGGCCTCCTCTTTTGGTTTTCACCGACATCTCAATACTCATCCGAAAATGAATAAAATCCTATGGATAAAATACGGCATTATTCCGATTATTCACGATCAAGACGGAACCTGACGGGTTTTACTCTGCTGGAATTGGTTATCGCCATACTGATCCTGATGGTTCTGTCAGTCGGAACTATTGGCTATCAGTATTTTGCCGCACGGATGGCGATGCGAGCCAACGCTGAGATAACTGTCACACGGACAGCTCGCCTGGTACTTGATAACTGGAAAAAAACCGGAGGCGATGAAAATTTTAACCTTTCATCAATCGATCCGGAATTTGACATAATTTCAGGTAGCGACAAATATCAAATTACCATCAATGAATTACCAATGACTGTTGCGATTTCCTGCCAGGATATTGAGTATGACAATGTAGCCGTAGTGACGCTTCGACAGATTCAGGCAACCATTCAATGGCGATCGGATCACAGACCTGGAGAAATTCGCCAGAATGATCCTTCCTATGTCATGGCAACGTATGTTCGCAGGGATGAATCCGGAGGATAAACCATGTACTCTGCTCGTCAAACAAAACCGGGATTTTCATTAATTGAACTGATTATTGCCATCGCAATACTCATCATCCCGATTGCTGCAGTCACAGTACTTCTTTCAGGATCGTCGCGTGCATGGGAAAAAATTTATGACGACGCCAACGGCGAGATACGCCTGGATAGTTTAGCGACGATGACTTCTCTTCAACACATGGGAAGACAATCCAACATCATTAACTATACTATCTATACCGTCAAAAACGGGTCCTATATCCCGGCGGTTCCCCTAACAGGAAAAGATGTTGCCGAAGGGCAAGCCGTGGAATTTCGCTATTGGAGAGAAGCATTTAATTCAACCACTCCGCCGCCAAATATTTTTGATTTTTCCAATACCGGCGATGGCTATGCGCTTTATTATCTTGAAGGTAAAACACTGAAACTCGACCTCGGTCGGGTTATCAATAATATTGGTGCCGTCAACAATAATTTGCGCCAAACCGCCAATCTTGACTCGACACAGATTCTTTCCAAAAATATAGATATCTCTAAAACACCCGCGATTTTCAACCATTTAACTTCAGGCGGACAAGGCAGCGGATGCATCAATACCGACCTGATGCTGACTGATAACACGGGAAAGTCAATTGAGATCAAATTCGCTACGCTGCTTCGTGAGGCGTGGCCGAGATGATAAATAATTACAACCGATATTTACTATGAAAAAGCTCTTACAAAAGCAAAACTCACTGACAGCGATGCTCATTTTGAAGCAGGTCGTTGGAAAGATTTATAATCGTCTTAGTCTGCGCAATTCGGAGAACAAATGGCCAAGACAATAAAGAAACGATTAAATCACATGAACTCACGACAAATGCTCCGCCGACATCTCAAGGGTTCGGTTCTTTCATTAGTTTTAATCCTAATGGCAATTCTGATAATGATCGGGCTCGCCCTGCTTAAAGTCTCAGGGGGACGACTCGCGGAAACTGTACGTATTAAAAGCCTGGAATCTGCCTCGGCCGCCGCTGAAGCAGGATATGAAAAAGCTGTATTTTGGATGAGCCAGCAAATCGATGTCCTCGATGCGATGGAAACAGCCAATCAGACTGTATCCATCTCATTTCCTCAAAGTTCTGCCGACTATAAAATCTCATTTGCAAATTTTGTCGGTGCCCGCCCGGTTTTTAAACTTGAAGCAAACGGATACCATGGTATTTATCAAAAAACAATCACCGCCTATCTTGTTCAGGCTGTCGCCGGGTGGGAAATGGGAAAATGCCGTATCGTATCGGACTCCAGCCAGACAACACAGGTCAGTTTCGTTAATGGTGAAATTATCGCGATGCCTATACATATCAATGACCTCAAAGATAATCCGGACTCCGTCGATATCTACATCTCGGGTTCTCCCAAGTTTTTGGAACACGTCTCAATGGGAGAATCCCGACATACTTCCGGCGGAAGCGATAAATACTCATCCTTAATCAAACTCTTTCCACAAGGCATTTCATTCAATCAGCCGGCCAGTCGAATTGTTGACCCAACGACCATTTCCATTAAGAAACAGCGGTTTTACGAGGCAACAAATCCTGCATATTGTTTCACGCCTCAAATTGCTCAAACGCTTCCCAAAGATAGTACCGGCAAAAAAGGATTCTATAGCACCATCAGTGCACTGCCTGCGGTACAATTAAAGTTTTATGTCAAAAATGGACATGGGTATGTGCGAATTATCAACAACTGCACCGTCGCCGGTTATACCCGTGGAGGAACAAGCAATTCGACCTGGGATTACAAAATCGACCCTTCAGCCTCTGACACTTATATCAAATACCCGATTTATGGCTGTCATTACAGTAATGGAACTTATACCGATGTTTGTATTGATGATAAATCCCAGCCAATTTATGTCTCGCAGAATTTTAATGGAACCAAAAGCGATCCGGGAGCTCAGATTTATGTGAATGGCAACATCGTTATCGGATGCAATTCGGAAGATACCGCGACACTCGGTACTCTCAATACCGTCAAAGGACGTATCTCGATTGTCGCTTCTGGCAATATCTGGATCGCGAATGAATTAAAAGTCGATGGTACAAGACAAGCGGATGGAATGCCCGGCGAGGATAACCCCAACGTCATAGGGCTCATATCCGAAGGCGTCATCAAAGTCATCGACCCGGGAATGACCACAAACGACCTTATGTATAATACCTCAAAATACAATGCAACCAAAGTCTCCGGATATTGTCCTGTCGGTAATAAAGATGGAAGCACTACATATAGTCGTATCTTGCCTGAAACCGTAACCGTCGAGGCCGCTATGACCATCGGAGGGGGCGGCTGGGGCGCCGAAAATGTCAACCGCAGCAGTTCGTATGCGGACCGAAAAAATTATAACAGCGCCTCCAATGATAAATTAATTGTTCGAGGGACGATTACTGAAGCTATCCGCGGCATTGTCGGTTCCGGATCCAATGGATATATTAAACAATATTATTACGATCAGCGACTAACCACCGGCATCCTGCCAAGCAATATCTGGTTAAAAGGCAAATACCTCCTCGTCCCCGGCGGCTGGAACGAATCGACAAAGGTTAAGTCCGAATAAAAACAATAGTAACGACAAAAATATAAAGTATTCTTAATTTGACACTGTAGCATTTTTACCGGGACAATGGTATCCCGTTCCTTTCCTG
>CAYTHV010000084.1:0-13414 GCA_964437685.1 uncultured Pirellulales bacterium | reverse complement strand
CGGGCTTTGGCCAGGATTCGTTCGAGCTGCCGTTCGGATTCAACGAAGTCGCTGAATAATTTCTGCGCCTCTTTTGGAAACTCATAACGAATAAACAAATCAATGGCAGTATGAGTTTGCTCGAGATTAATTTCTGTTTTTTCAGCTTTCAGCTCGTCGGATTCCAGTTCGGTTTTGGCGACATAATCTTTGGCGGCCAGCTTTTTGGTCCAGTCCAATGTTTGTTGCGCTAATTTGTATTCCGATTCAGCTAATATGATTTCCGATGTTAGCTGTCTGTGTTTCTGGAGCGATTCACCGCCGAGCTGGTTGGGGTCTTTGGTCAGACTGGCAAAGTCTTCATCCATCAGCGGCTTGCTGTTGGCGTCAGCGATCAATTTGTTGGCGGCGATCTGGCCGAGATATTTCTGTAAATCCATCAGGGCGAACTTGACCGCAAGGCGACCCTGCTGAACGTCGGATTCATTTTGATTTTTCTGGATTTCGAGACTTTCCCGAGCGTCGGTAAAATCAGCCATCGCGGAGTTGTATTGAATCTGCTGGCGGTTAAGGTCCTCTTTGAGCGATGAAGCGTCCAATTCCAAAATGACTTTACCTTCGGCGACATCCTGCTCGGTTAGAACGGTGCCTTCCGGGATGATGCTGACAATGGTGGTGCGTCCTTCGACCGCGGAGCGAATTGTAATTGCGTTGCTGGCTTTCAGCGAGCCGCTTTCGATGACGCTGATGGTCATGTCCTGTCGCGATACGGGGAAAGTGCTTTCACTGCCCCCGCGCAGCGCGGCGCGGCTGGTTCTGCCCTGATAATACAACCACCCGAGAATGACGACAACAAAAACGGCGGTGCCGATTATAATTTTTTTTCTGTCATAGTTTCTGGTATTTGCCATAATCCATCCGGTTTAACTGTGAGTACTTCGATATCGCGATAAAAACTTAACTTGGCTATATTATAATCAATTAAAGTTGAGGTTGTATCGTTTTGCGCTGAAAGCAGAGAATCCTGCGAATCCAGCAGGTCGCGCGCCTGGGCGCGTCCGGCCTGAAACAGCAGGGTCGTACTGCTGACACGTTCTTCCGCCAGAGCGAGGCTTTTTTTCTGAATCTGATACCGCTGGGCGTTTTCAATCAGGCTGCGATAATTGTTGCGCACATCCAGCATGACATTATCGACGGCGTTGTCATAACTTCGCTGACGCTGCATCAGGGTAATCAGCGATTCCCGATAGACATTGCGTTCGGCCATGCGGTCCAGCGGTAAATCCAATTCCGCGCCGATGGTGTAAGCGCCATCATTAAACCGCAGCCGTGCCGCTTCGGTATCCGGCGTTGAAGCGACCCGGCTGCTGGCGACCAGATTCAAATCGGCCTGCAGGGCGTTTTCGGAGACTTTGATTTTGCGGCGGGCATCGTCCACCTGATCATTAATCGTCGCTAAATCAAATCGGAGCGACAGTGCGGTTTTGATCGCATCCTCGACGTCAAATTGCGGTTCGATGACCTCCATCGCTGAAAGCGTTACTAACGCATTGGGATCCAGTTCCAGCGAAGCATTGGTCGGGATAGCAAGCTTGATTTTGAAAACGTCCAAAGCCTGCTGGTAAAGACGTTCGGAACTGGCAAGGCTGTCCCGTGCCTGCAGCATTCGCTGTTCGGTCTGATCCGCTTCGAGTTTGGCTAATCGCCCGGCCTCGGCGTTGGCTTTGGACTGTTCATACGACAGCAACAGGCTTTTATAATTGCTTTCCGCGTTTTTTACCCGGTCATGGGCCTGCAAAACACGGAAGTATTCGCTGACCGTGGAAACGACAAACGATTTGCGATAGCGGCTGAAAGTGCGAATTTGATACAGTACATTTCGTTCGGCCTGCGTCAGATTTTCCTGAACGATGTCTTTGCCTGCTCCGCGCAGCAGGGGCTTACTGATGGTGCCTGTCAGAATACTGCCCAGACTTGCATCCGATTCGCCGGTTAAGTATTTCAGCCAATCGGTGGTAATGCTGGTCGAAATCTCTGTCCCGTCCGCCAAAAGCTGATTGAATCCCAGCGCCCCGCCTGCCCCGACCGTCTCGCCGCCATTGTCTGCCCGATTGATATACGCCGCGTCAATGGTGCCAAACCATTTCGGTGCAAAGTCATGCCGGAATAGGGTTAAATCCAGAGCCGTCAGGTAGAGATTTTCCTTTTGCAGTTGGTAATCGCGATTGCGGGCGGTGGCGATGGCGACAGCCTCGGCAAGGCTGACCACGCCTGCGGGGATGTAATTGGGATCGAAATACAGATCGTTGGGGTCTTTTTCGACATCGCCGATGCGGGAATTGGTTTGTGTTCCATGTTCCGGCTTCCATTTACTGTCCAGAATCGCCCGCACATCTTTGTCGGCGTCCGCCTTGTATTTTTCTTTACTGCACCCTGCAAGGCATAGCCCTACGAGGCAGGCGGCGATACTTAGCCGGATGAAACTGTTTAAATTAAAACATACTATATTCATAATATCCATTATAAGGGGTTTATACACACTCTCCGCTAATGTGGATTATGACGATATAACAGAAGAAGATGTTGCAAAAAAATATTTAATTTGAGTTTTTTGTTTTTGCTCTTAGTATCTTGCCGGTTAGAAACGACAAACCAGAGCCTCAAAGGAATGCACTATGACAGATTCAATTATTTGGCAGTGGCTGATTGGTCACCTTGAAATTCTGATCGGATTTGGTATCGGCGTGGTCTTGGTTGCTCATGTCCTGACACAGCACCGCTCGCCGACCGGGACGATGGCCTGGCTTTTGGCGATTATTCTGATTCCGTATGTCGGCGTACCGCTGTACTTGATGCTGGGCGGGCGGAAATTAAAACGACGTGCAGCGCTAAAGGCGCATACACATCTTTCGATACCCTTACGGCGGCTGAATGTGCCGCAGACGAAAGTTGATGAGCTGCTGGAAAGTTATAATCTGCCGTCGGCGAGCGACGGCAATCGTCTTGAGCTGCTGACCGACGGCTGCCAAATTTATAATCGGCTGGTGGAGTTAATCGACAACGCGAAGTCTTCGATCTATATTTCGACGTTTATCTTTCGCACGGACGCGGTCGGCAAAGACATCTTACGCCGCCTGACAAAAAAAGCCAGCGAGGGGCTGGATGTGCGGGTTCTGCTCGATGGTTTTGGCGCTGTTCAGACCGGCGGACGGTTTTTTAAGCCGCTGGTTGGCGCCGGCGGGAAATACGCCTTTTTTATGCACCGGATGTTTCGCGGCAGAAGCAACCTGCGCAATCACCGCAAAATCGCTCTTTTTGACAGTCGGACGGTGCTGGCGGGAGGAACCAATATCGGCTCTGAATATATCGGCCCGACGCCCGACAGCAAACGGTGGAGCGATTTATCGTTTATTCTCCAAGGCCCGGCGGTGATGAGCTACCGCGAAATTTTCAATTCGGACTGGGCTTTTACGACGGGTCAGCCGCTGGAAATCGCCGCAGAGATTCCGGATCCGTCGGCTCATTCCGAGTCGGAGTCGGCGATTGTTCAGGTGGTTCCTTCCGGGCCGGATGTGGAGGGCGATCCGCTCTATGATGCGATTATGACGGCGATATTCACCGCCCAGCGTTCGGTTCGGATTGTAACGCCGTATTTTATTCCCGATGAGCCGCTGCTCAACGCGATTCAGTTGGCGGTGCGTCGCGGCGTCGATGTGCGGGTGATTGTGCCGGCCAAATCCAACCATCCGATGACGGATATCGCCCGCGGGGTCTATCTGCGGGATGTCAGTCAGTCGGGGGCAAAGGTCTATTACTATACGCAGGGAATGATTCACGCCAAAGCCATTTTGATCGACCGCACGCTTGTCATGATTGGCTCGGCGAATATGGACTCCCGCAGTTTGTTTCTCAACTACGAAGCGATGCTGATTGTCTATAGTGTAAAACCCATCACAGAGCTGCGCGCGTGGATGGATGAGATTGAGCTGAAATGCCAGAAACAGGGTTTTGAATCGGGTTTTGCGAGGACTCTACTGGAACATGTCCTGCAGCTTTTTGCGCCGCTGCTGTAGCGGAAAAGAAGTCAGAAGTCGGGAGTCTGAATTCAGAAGTGAAATTTTTTATTTTTGATCTGTATTTTTGCTTTTTACTCTTTGATTTTATTGTCCAGCCAGTCGGCGCCGAGCTGGCCGCAGGCGGCGCGGATGGATTGGCCGCGTTTGAAACGGATGACGGTTTCGATGCCGTTTCGTTCCAGGATATCCGAAAAATGCCGAATCGCCGCGGGTGTGGACGGCAGAAAATCGCATCCTTCAAATGGATTAAATTCGATCAGGTTGACGTTGCATTTCAAGGGGCGCAGCAGTTCGGCAAGCTGTCGCGCCTGCTGCGGCGAGTCGTTGGTATTCTGAATCATACAATACTCAATCGTTACCCGGCGTTTGGCGATATCCTGATACTGAATGACCGAATCGATCAGTTGGCGGACGGTACACCGGTTGGCCGCTTTCATCAGGCTTTTGCGGGTCATGTCATTCGGGGCGTGCAGCGAGATCGCCAGCCGCGGGTGAAGCGTTTCATCCGCAAGGTTGAGAATGCGATCCGGCAGTCCGCATGTGGAAATGGTGATATGACGGATGCCGATATTCTGGCCGTCCTTGTGGTTGATCAGCATCACCGACTGCATCACCGGGTCGTAATTGTCGAGCGGCTCGCCCATACCCATATAGACGAGATTGTTGGCCTTGCCGACGACAGTCTGCATTTGATAGACCTGATCGACGATTTCCGCGGCGGTCAGATTTCGCTCGTATTTCAACTGGCCGGTAGCACAAAACAGGCACCCCATCCGGCAGCCGACCTGTGTGGAAATGCAGAATGTGTTGCGCTCATCATCCCTCAGACGCACCGATTCGATCCGGCAGCCGTCGGCGGTTTCGAAGACAAACTTGGTCGTGCCGTCCGGGTCTTCAAAGGTCTGGATGGTTTTCAGGGTTGAAATGCCGTAGCCCGCTTCGGTCAGCTTGGCGCGAAACGGCTTGGACAGCGGGGTAATCTGATCCAGCGACGCGGCGTTTTTCTGATGAATAAACGTAAACAGATACTTGGCGACAAATGGCTTTTGGCCGAATTCAGCGACAATGGCGTTCAATTCTTCCGGAATACTATTTTTCAGGTCTTTTTCCATTCCGGCTACTATACCCGGCCGGGGCGATTTGAGCCAGAAAAAAAGATTTTTTGACAGGATCAACAGGAAATAATTGAGAATTGAAAATTGAGAAATTAATTTTGCCGCAGAGTGCACGGAGAAACACAGAGATCAGATTTTATGTATTCCTGTATTCTTTCATTCCTGCATTCCTGCGTTTCTATTTCATTACTTCTGCGATGGCTTCGGGGTTATAGGGATTCATCCGCACAGCCAGCGAGAACAGATATGGATAGTCCCGCTTGAGATGTTCCATATAATTGAGCCATTGCTGGATGAGCAGGGGGTAGGCCCGCTTGATATCTCCTGAAAGATGGTTTAAATCTGTATCCGGCAGTATTGACGTTGTTTTCCTGCAGGATAATTCCTCCATCAGGTGAAATACCGCCCAGAGCAGTTCGGTGAATGTTTCGTGCTCCAGCAGTGTGGGATTTTCCAAAAGCCGAAGAAGACTTTCGCGCTTCTGAATGAGAAATGGTTTTAATTCTTCCAGCCTGTCCCGGCTGGCATTGATCTCGAAAGTGAATGTTGCGATATCGTTGCGGGTTTTTTCAAAACGGGCGTTATCCCAGGCGCCGTCCACTAAAAGCTGTTTTCGCAGGATTTCGGATTGGCTGTCAAATTCGATAAAATAGCGCATTAGCGGCGTGCCGACTTCGCTGAAAAATGCCCCGATGACCATATTGAGCTTTTGAAATTTTGCCCGTCGATCCCGGTCGTTGAGGAACTTTTCAATAATCATCGTAACCAGCAGCACCTGGACAAATAAAAACCCCAGATCGCCGATTAGATACAGAATAATATGGCGTGCATCGCGAAAGATTACCCAGTGCAGCAGATACACCAGAAAAGACAGAATCACAAGCGACAGCCCCAACCGGATTTGATAGTGTTTCTCTTTTTTCAGCATAGCCATTGATCGATCCATGATAAAGTAATCGGTTTTGGGGTATTGTACAAAATGTCCCCGGCCTTTTACAAGCTATTTCTCTATTTTCCGCAGGGAACCTTCCCGATGACGTAGGCTTCGAAAATTTCGTCCAGGTTCAGCGCGGTTTCCGTCATGCCGTTTTGCGAACAATCCCGAAGCTGGTTTCGTTTGGTGTCGGTGCAGTCTTCAAGGGTAACCGCATGGGTCTTGCCGTCGTCATAAATGTCCAGAATGCCGTCGATGGTGGAAAAATCCGCATTGGGTTTCGGCGTTAGGATAAATTTGCGGATGCTTTCGCGGAGCGATTCGGTCTTGCCGGTTTTGCGGATGACTCCCTCGTCCAGAATCGCGATATGGTCGGCCACCGGTTCGATTTCGTAGAGCAGATGGCTCGAAAAGAATACCGTTACGCCGTTGCTTTGCAGCAGGTCGATGACGTGCCGCAGAAAATCCTTTCGCGCAATCGGGTCCAGCCCCAGCGTCGGGTCGTCAAGAATCACCAGTTCTGGATGATACCCCAGCGCCAGCAGGAGGGCTAAGCTGGAATTCTGGCCTTTGGACAGGGCTTTGACTTTGGTCGTCTTGGGCAGCCGCAGCATTTCCGTCAGCTTGTCCGTAAAGGCGGCGTCCCAGTTCGGATAAAACCCCGCCACCCACTTGATGATCTGTCCGACAGTCATCCAGCCGTACATCTGCTGGTCTTCGGCCATGTAGCCGATGCGTTTGCGGATGGCCATCGCATCATCGAAGCAATCCAGCCCCAGTATTGTCCCTCTGCCGCCTTCGGGCTTTTGCAGACCCAGCAAGGTCTTGATCAGCGTCGTCTTGCCCGCGCCATTGCGGCCTAAAAATCCAAAAATGGACCCCTTCGGCACATCAAGATTGACGCCCGTTAATACGTGCTTTTTGCCATATGAAAACCGCAAATCCCTGATTTCCACCGCTGCTTGTGTCATGATAATATCCCTTCTTCGTTGTCATTCCCGCGAAGTGCCTGCACTCGCGCAGGCGGGTGCGGGAATCCAGTTTTTTATTACTCTCTCGGACTCAAAAATTATTCCGGATTTTTCAATAAGTATAAATATTTATCCTCTAAAGTGTACTTGTGTCCATCACGCTCACCCCGCACTTTTTCAATTTTCACACTCATTAAGATATTTCCATCATTTAATATCTCGATGTCTTGGATAGAAAAATCATCGCTAATTCGTTCAAAATGTCCCAATTTCCGTATGCGTTCCGAGCGGATGTCAAACACCATCAATTTATTTATAGCAACGATATAAAATTTTCCATCTTTAACGAAATGCCGATTCCATGACCGAATACCATTAAACATTTGTTCAAGTACCGAAAATGGCCGAACATCTCGAATCTTGCAGTAAATAGTTTCATGGTCCCACCGCTCTACATCATATCGTAATACCTCATTTTCGGAAAGCCGACAGAAAGTGATTTTGTCATTGACGATATCGACAAGAGAATTTTCCGAAAAGTATTCATCAAAAAAAGCATAGCCAGAAAAAAGAAAACTCTTGATATCAATACTGAGCTTGATTTGTTCTTTAATATCAAGTTGTTCTGCTGATATCAGAGGTATTTCCGCCGTCTTATTGAGGCCGGCATAGTTATAAAACCCTTTTAGCATATTGACTTTTTTGTCAAGCACCTGCAATTGCCCCATCTCAGTTAGTTTTGCAAGAATATAACTATTATGTACAAAGATAAAAAGCTTGTCGTCAATCGGGCGTATTGCTATTTTAATCTCAGATCCTGGCTCTGGACGACACTCTGACAAGTCCAGTGTAGAAATAGGAATATAGACTCCACCCATTAATTTATAGCATTGTAAGAGGATTTTTTCGAATGTAGCTATATGAACTTTGCCGAATTTTGCATCATTTGCATCTGTAAGTTTTTCATAGACGTGAATTCTGAAAGCATATATTTGGTTTCCAATTGCTTGGTGCACATATCCAGAATCAGGGAACGACCGAGATCGATGTTCTTTGTCAGTCTTTCCGAAAGGAGAGTAGTTTCTTCCTTGCTCAATCGCTTCTTTGATTGATAGCGGTTGAAGGACATTATTAAGCATAATTTTTTCATTTTGAATGTCGATTTGTGCCTGAATTTTGTTTATATAATTAACAACTATTTTATCACCGATTTTATCAAGCTGTCCGCTAAACTGCACAGACGACATATTTATTTCATCCAAGACCTTGATATTGGCCACTTGTCGGGTAAAAAGCATCAGCAGCAAAAATATCGCCGCCGCTCCCGTCCACAGCAACCCCTTGAGATTCGTTTGCAGATGCCAATTCCGCGCAGCGGCAATTAATGAAACAGCAAAAGCTATCGCCCAAGTTCCTATCGTTATGGACATATAGACGACTGACGTTATAAACAGCACATCCCCCATGACATCCTTAAAATTCAGAGGCAGCATAAATGGCGTCAGCATGATAAAACATGCCATTGCCATCCCGATCAGCCATGCCCGGGCGGTCTTGCGAACCAGTACATTACTCAAAAAGCACAGGCTGTAGGCCATGATTGAAATCATAAACCAGTTAATCAGATAGGTGGTAAAGCCCGAATCTGGTTTTTCTCCTTGAGCGATATTGCAGCTAACGATACCGAATGCGATTGGACAGACAATTAGAACCACAGCAAGAAACAGCCCAACAAAATATTTGATGGTCATAAAAGACGTAACGCCGACAGGCTTGGATCGCCAGAACACATAGCGTTTTTCGTCTAAATCTGCCTGAACGTTAGCGCAGGCAATAAGTCCGGCCAGTAAGGGAGCTAATATAGCAGGGACGCCAAGAGATAAACCGGTAGCACAAAATCCTTCACCTTCTCTGGCATTCATAATAGCCTCTTCCAGCGGCAGCGCCATCATTAGCCCAAGGCAAGCCAGAAAATGCCATTTGAGTTGAAATACCTGCTGATGAATAATCCGTCCGATTTTCATAAATACCTCCTGACCTTGACGAAGCGATAGCAAGCGACACTAACCGCAATGATAAATGCAGATGTTTGTGAAAAAATTAGTTTGTGAAGTTGAAACCATTCGGCTCTGACATTATCTGTCCAGACAATAAATGAATACGGCACAAAATGGAATGCCCACGAAACCTCACAAGTGGTTGACCAGAATAAGACAATTCCCCAACCGATTAACACACCAAACATTGCAACCAGCGAGCCTGCTTCGCTATGGCTTTGAGCCGCAAAAACACAGAACCATGTAAATATTATCAATGAGGATATTCCGAAAAGTGAGTTTGATTTAAATAAAAATCCTATTTCTGCCTCACGTCTATGTCCCATGACTTCCATTAACAATCCGGTTGCTAAAAAGATGATGCTCATACCAAGAATGCAAACAAGATATTTGCTGAAAAAGATTTTCCACCGCGCTACGGGAAATTTAAACAGCAGGTGAATCGTCCGATTGCTCATTTCACCGGAGAAAATATCCAAGGCATAAACCACCGGCACGGCCAGCATCTGCACAAATGAAATCGCCATACTGTTGGCCGAGTCTGGAAATAAACGGATACGAAACAGCAGGGCCGTAAATGCCAGACTGATCGCTCCGCAGAAGATCAGCTTCCACAAATTTTCCCGCCATTCTTTCCAGAGAAGTTGTCTAAACATGGTCTTGCTCCTTGCTTTCGGATTGTTTTTGCGAAAGGATTTGGCCGTATTCGGTTTTTAAGAGGTCTGCGGCTTCTTCGGCGGATAGTCCCAACTGGATTGCCATCACCGCCGCCTCACGCAAGGGGCCTGCGACCATGTCGCGTCGCTGCTGGGTTGGGAGATTTTGCTGGCCGCCGGAGACGTATGTCCCGTCGCCGCGTTCGATGCGGAGGATATTCTCGCGGCACAATTCGTTATAGACTTTCAGGATGGTGTTTTGATTGACGGCCAGCTTGAGGGCTAACTCACGCACGCTGGGGACTTTATCGCCTTCCCTTAAGACCCCGGCGGCGACCTGATAGCGGATTTGGTCGATCATCTGCCGGTAAATCGGCACCGAAGAAGAGGGTTCAATTCGAATAAACATAGCTTTTTCCTTGTCTCAGCGGATTACTGATATATACAACTATAACACTATATCGGGAGATGTCAATTGAAAAATGAATATATTTTTGCTTTCAGAGGAATGCTGAGGGCAAAAAATACCTATAGTTGATTGAAGTTGCCGGTTTATGGGCTTTTTTATTGTCCTGATGCGGATTTTCGTTACAATGCGGGCCATGGAAAATAATGAGAAGCTAAAAAATATCGCCGCCACCTGTATTCAGATGGATGGATTTTTTACCGGGGATTTCAGCGTGAAACGAAAGTCGAAGAAAGCGGAAACCAGTCCTGTTACTGCGCCTATGCCAGCGGCTGCATCATCGCCCGCTCCGGTGTCCGAGGTGTCTTCGGATACGGCGGCGGCGCTGTCGAAAATCGCGGATGTGGTGCGAAAATGTCGAAAATGTGAGATTGGTTCCACACGGCTCAATGCCGTTCCCGGTGATGGAAATCCGGCGGCACGGCTGGTGTTTGTCGGCGAAGCTCCGGGAGCCGATGAAGATGAGCAGGGGCTGCCGTTTGTAGGCAGGTCGGGGCAGCTTCTGGAAAAGATGATTATCGCGATGGGGCTGACTCGGCAGAAGGTTTTTATTTGCAATACCATCAAATGCCGCCCGCCGGAAAACCGCGATCCCCGACCTGATGAGATCGGCAATTGTATGCCGTATTTAAAGCAGCAATTGGCGGCGATTCGCCCGGAGATAATCGTTGCGCTGGGGGCGCATGCGGCCAAGACTTTGCTGGATACGGACAAAGCCATCGGCCAGCTTCGGGGACAGTTTCACGAATACCGATTTTCCGAAGACCTGCCGCCGGCGAAATTGATGCCGACGTATCACCCATCATACTTATTGCGAAACTATAGCGATGACAACCGACGGCGTGTCTGGGAAGATCTGCAAAAGGTGATGAGCGAACTGGGGCTGAAAAAAGTTCTTAGTTCTTAGTTCGGAGTTCTTAGAAAAGTTTATAGTTCATAGTTGATAGAAAAATCCCACTATTCTTGAGTCCTTGGGTTCATAAATTCTTCTGTTCTTGATATGTAAATCCTGTTAATCCTGTCAAAATTTTTTTTCTCCGAACTCCGAACTTTTTTTTCTGTTTTCAATTCTGCATTCCTATTTGCCGGTTAATACGATTTTGGCATCCTGATCAATGGATAATGTTCGGATGGACATATCCGACATCCGCAATGGTACAGAGGCGGTAAAGTGATCGGGGTCTGCGGTAAGACGGATCGGGTCTGTCGCGAACAATGGCGGTTTGGAATCCAACCCAAGCAAGTCCAGTGAATCTGCGTATCCGCCGAAGTTCAGATCATACCACCTTTGTGCATATAAGATGCGGTGTAGTTCATGGCGTGCCCATTCGGTTGGTTCCGGAGTAAAGTCTGCCGGCGAGCCTGCGGGCAGCGACGAAAATTGAACGTATCCCCAGGTTTCCGGACGGTGCATATTGATGACGCCCTGCGGCGTCCAGCAGCAGCGGATGAGTTTTTCCATCGCGGCCAATTGTTCGGGTTTGTAGTTGCCCCGGTCGGTGGACAAAACCAGCTTGTTGCGCCATTCCGTGCGTGCGAAATTGACTCGCCAGGTCTGGCCATTGGCGGGAATCGGCGACAACCCTCCCAGAGTCGCAGGCATTGCCAGCGGGATAGCCATTTCCACCTGCCAGTACTGGTCTTTGTCGTTGGGGTCGTTGATGGTGCCTTTGGTGATGACGACATGCTGGAAACCCTGAATCGGCCACAGGCGGGCGCTGCCGCCGTCTTTGGGTGGACGATTATAAGCGAGACTTTGCGTGACATTATAGGGGTTAATTTTGATAAGGCTGTATTGCTGGTTGTCAGCATTGGCATCAATATACATCTCCAGATCAAAATCGACCGAATCGACTTCGTCCCGCTTCATCGACTTTGCCTGGATATTGGTTTCACTTAGCCAGACGGCGACATAGAGATTTTCGTCGTCCCATAACATTTTGAACTTGGTTACCGGCGAGGGCTGTGCCGCTCCATACGGGGCGCGAATATCGGTAAAAACTTCGCTCCAGAGGCAGTTTTGCCAAGCGGGGTCGCCCAGATAGCCGTCAATAGCAATAGGATGGTCGGTACGAAGGCAGACATAGTGTCGCGGCGGCGTAAGAGGACGCGGGTCCGGCCCATTTTCCGGACTGAGCAGTTGTGTTTCTGTTTGGGCAATAGCAGTACTGAAAATCAGGCCAAACCCGACAAAAAAGATGCATATCAATAGAGAATATTTCAATTTCATCATCAAATCCTTTTATATTGTTTAAACAATCCATACTATTTTTAGAATATTCGTCGTTCGGAGCGGTTCATGGTGAATAATTATAGATGGAATTTTCCGGTCGTCAATGTTCCTCAATGGCGGCGGAGTCTATTGGAAATGCTCAAACGGCTTGCCCGCGACGGAGAATGGCCTGAAACGTCCGATATTATTCAGGATTCCAAGTGCAATACAATTGACCAGCAGGCTTGAGCCGCCGTAACTGACGAATGGGAGGGTTAGTCCGGTGATCGGCATCAGTCCCAGCGTCATACTAATATTGACAAAGACCTCTACCACAAACATAGCGATAATGCCTATGGATGTCAGCCGGGCGAAAGGGTCGGTATTGAGCCAGGCGATTTCCACTCCGCACGCAAACAGGATGGCGTACAGCAGCATGACCACGATTCCGCCCCAAAATCCCCATTGGTGGGCGATCAGGGCGAAAATAAAGTCGTTATGCCGTTCCGGGAGGTATTCGTATTGGCAGTACGGGCCCTGGCCGAAGCCGTAGCCTTTAAGTCCTGCTGAGGCAATGGCTTGCTTGGAATGCAGGAGGTGGTAGCCCTCGTTTTTTTTCCAGTCTCGCAGCCTCTGTGAGGAGCCGACCATCGCTTCGGCCAATTTGGGATGCTCCGAGGCCAGCTTAAAAATCTTCTCGTTTTGCAGCAGGACGCAGGAAATCCGCATTTTTTGATAATCGTGCAGGAGGGTCCACAAAAATGGGCTGACTACGACGGCCAGTCCGATAAAAAGCAATAAATGCCGCACGCGGGCCCCGGCCACAAACAGCATCGCAAACAGCATTGGCATTAGCAGCAGTGTTGTTCCGAGGTCCGGCTCCAGCAGAATCAGCCCCATCGCCAGCAGGGTCAGGGCGAATGGGCCGAATAGCCCGACCAGCGTCCG
>CAYTHV010000083.1:10356-13472 GCA_964437685.1 uncultured Pirellulales bacterium | reverse complement strand
GTCCATTTTCAGCCGGAGTGGCGGAATGGCAGACGCGCGGGATTCAAAATCCCGTCTTGGCAACAAGGTGTGGGTTCAAGTCCCACCCCCGGCAGTACTTTCTTCGATGCACTCAATCGATTATAAGCGTCTGTAGCTCAATTGGATAGAGCATCAGTCTTCGGAACTGAGGGTTAGGGGTTCGACTCCCTTCAGGCGCAATCGCTATAACACTTTCCAAATAAATACTTACACGTAATTTTCGTTTTGAGTTTTACAGTCCAAAACAACTCCATCTTATACCCCTTTTCAATCTCAATCCCATATGCAATCGAAAAAAACGACCCCATTTTTGCTATATACATCCGAGGGAAATTACTGTATAATTCTCTATCTAATGTATTATTGACCGTTTATGTCCGATGTCCATTTCGTTGGCACGGATGAAAGAAAAAAGATGAGATTTGATGAATTACAACTAAACCCGGGAATACAAAAAGCCCTGGCGGAATTGGGCTGGACGGAACTAACGCCCATTCAGGAAAGCACCTTTGTTCACGTTACGGGCGGACGGGATATGATCGCGATGGCGCAGACCGGCTCGGGCAAGACCGCCGCCTGCGCAATTCCATTGGTCCAGCGGGTAGACCCGACCATGAAATCCGTACAGGCCTTGATCCTCGTCCCGACACGGGAACTTGCTCTGCAATATGTCGCCGAAATCGCCGCGATTGCCAAATATACCGATGTTGCTCCGTTTGCGATTTACGGCGGATTCTCAATGGAAACCCAGACCAGCAAACTAACCCACGGCGTGCAGATTCTGGTCGCCACCCCCGGGCGGCTGATCGATATGCTCTACAACACCCCCCTGCGACTGTCGGATGTCAAGACATTTGTGCTGGATGAAGCCGATGAAATGCTCAAACTCGGATTTCTGGCCGACGTGGAATTTGTGCTGGCATGCCTGGTACACAAACATCAGACGCTGCTGTTCAGCGCAACGATGCCCAAGGAAATCAAGACGCTGGCACAACAATACCTTGTTGACCCGGAAATCGTCGAGTTGAACCTTGACCAGGTCGCCCCGGAATCGCTCGAACACTACTTTATGATGACAAAGCCGGGACATCGGCTGGATGACCTGATCAAATACATTGAACAGGAAAATCCAAAACAGGCGATTCTATTTTGCAACAGTCGAACCGGAGCAGACAAACTCTATGACCGTCTGCGCGAGAAGATGGATTCGGTCGAATTCATTCATGGCGGACTTGAACAGAGCCGGCGGACAAGCCTGTTCAGGCGATTTCGCCAGATGCAAATACGGTTTATGATCGCTACCGACATCGCCGGACGCGGACTTGATTTTTCACACGTCAGCCATGTCATCAATTATGATTTCCCCCGAGCACTGGAAAGCTATACGCACCGCACGGGACGCACCGCGCGAATGGGACGGATCGGCAAGGCGCTGACGTTTATTGTTCAATCGGAAGTCGGCAAACTTCGGATGCTGTTTCGCAAAAACCATATCGAACCCCGCTGGCTGGGCGAAGAACCCAAAGCAAAAAGCGGACACGGCGACTCGAGACAACAGCATGCTCCGCAGGGACAAGCTGGCGGCAGCCGCCCCAAACACGGCGGACGCTACCAGGGACGATCACGCGGACGGGGTGGAAAACCCAAATCGCAAGGCTCACAAAACTCCTCTGCCCCTGACACCTCTAAATAAATGACCTCATCTGTCTTGTTTCTGTAAACAAAAACATGCTTGCATTTGGAGGCGGTTTCTGGTTATATTTTGGGGCTTTCGGGTGTGGAATTCCCTTATATTAACTTAGGTATAGGAGTCAGGCAATGATTGGCTGTCATTTAGGTCGTTTCTTTCAGGCCTCGGTCGCAGGCGGTTCTTATCAGGAAGGTCTTACCGCGGTAGTGCAAGGTACGCCGCCGGGGATGAGCCTGACCGAACAGGAACTGTATGGCGATTTACTGCTTCGCAAACCGGGCGCGGATGAACTATCCAGCCCCCGCAAAGAACCCGATCTCCCGGTTATCTACACAGGGTTAAACGCTGCCGACACCATCGAAGGCGCCGGGAACAAAAATCTGACCAATGGAACGCCGATTTCCGTACTGATTCCCAATCTCGACCGGCACTTTATCCATATTAAACAGTATCAGGACACCAACCGCACCCCCCGGCCGGGACATGCTTCATGGGCCTCCTTTTGCAAATACGGCCCATGCGATGACGCCATCGGCGCCGGCATTTTCAGCGGACGCTATACCTCGACCATTGTCGCAGCCGGCTATATCGCCAAAAAAGTGCTGAAACAATTCGGCATCGACGTGTTTTCCTATGTCCGCGAAGCCGCCGGGGTTCGCTGCCCGGATATCGACCATAAGACTATCTTCGACTATACCGAACGGTACAAACAGATGCGCCGCGACCTGGACCCCTTCTATCAGGAAGTCTATGTCAAAGGAATGGTCAATATGGATATGCGGTTTCTGGAGAAGATGGCCATCTTTGCCCAGATCGAACAATCGATTGACGACATCCGTGCCAAGGGGCCGCGTATGACACCCAAAACTGTCGAAGACAAATACGGCGTACATCACGTCATCATCTGCCCGGATTTAAAGGTCGCCGAAGAGATGCTCAACGCCTGCAATCAAATCACCAAAACCGGCGATTCCTCCGGCGGCATTGTCGAAGTCGTCGTAACCGGCGTTCCAACCGGACTGGGCGAACCGGTCTTTGAGAAATTAGACGGGGAACTGGGACGGATGCTGGGTATCGCCGCCATCAAGGGTGTGGAGGTCGGCGCCGGATTTGCCGTCAAAGATATGACCGGTATCCAATCCAATGACGCGATGCAGGCGAAAAACGGCAAGGTCAACTTTGTGACCAATAACGCCGGCGGAGTTACCGGCGGGCTGTCCTCCGGCCAGGATATCGTAGTACGGCTGGCAGTCAAACCCACTCCAACCATTGATAAGCCGCAGAATACCATTGATAAATATACGCTGGAAAATACGAAACTGGCGGCAATCACACGACGCGACCCAACGATTGTCGGACGGATCTGGCCGGTTGCGGAAAATTATACGGCGATGGTGATTCTTGA
>CAYTHV010000083.1:7202-10346 GCA_964437685.1 uncultured Pirellulales bacterium | reverse complement strand
GACAATCTTATCGCGTATCTCGGCTATGAACAACTTAAGGCAAAATTCACACGATAGACCATTGCAGGAAATAAGGACATGAAAAAAGGTTCAGGACAACCCCTGAACCTTTTTTGTTGGTTAGACTTTCTGGTGTTCCAAAACACAGACACGGCCTTTGCCTGCCTGCTTGGCCGCATAGAGGGCCTGATCAGTAGCTTTAGCGACATCCCCGGCATCACTGTTGGGATCATATTGCCCAACGCCGATACTGACTGACAGCTTGATCTTATTGTCCTCCCAGAGCATCGGGCTGGAGCCAACCATTTGTACAATACGTTCGGCGACAACTGTCGCGTCACCAAGATTGGTATTGGGCAAAATAACTGAAAATTCGTCGCCGCCATAACGTGCGGCAAAGTCAATCTGGCGAATACAGGCTGCGATGCGTCGGGCAATCTGCTTAATCGCCATATCGCCGGCACGGTGGCCGTAATTATCATTAATGCCCTTAAGACCATCCACGTCCGCCATCATAATCGATAGCTTACCGCCATGACGCTGTGCGCGGCGAAGCTCCGCTTCCAGTGTTTCATAGAACGACCGGTGATTTAACATCCCCGTCAGTCCATCGGTACGGGCGAGTTTCTGGGTCTTTTCAAACAAATGAATATTCCCGATTGAAGCGCCGATAAGCTGCCGAAACAGCTCCACTATAGCGATATCTTCATGAGAGAACACATTACCACTCTCTTTATCACTCATATTCAAAACGCCGACAACCCTGCCATGGCAAATCAATGGGGCAATAATGCAGCACTTGGTACTGTAATTTTTGGCAAAGTTGCGGTTGATGTTGTTAACCCCTGACGATGGGGAATCCACATCATCAATAATCAACAGTTCTTTGCTGCGCACCGCCGCAACCATCGGCGAAGGCGGGTTTTGATTCAATGAGACAACATTGTTGATCAGAAAAGGATGATTATGCTTTTCCAGATGCAGTATATCACTTGTTTCATCCAAGACATAAAGTGAAGCAAGTTTAGCTCCGATAAGATGTGGTATTTCCGTCACACAAATATCAGCAATTCGCTTAACATCCAGGCAATTAATCTTTTTGGCCAAAGGAGTTACAATTTCCATCCGGCACATACTGCCTGAAAGGCCACGATCTTGATTTTCTAAAGGTTCCCTGCTCGTCACAATTATAAGTCCTACTAACAATGCTAATAAATCATCCCTATATGTTGCTTGTATCACTATCGGTTAAATAAAAAAACAAGTTAACCAGGAATCTGCAACTTTTCTCAGAAGCCATTTCTATTGACCTGACTCGGATTCTTTGAGGCATGCAACCTGCTATAAAACGACAAAAATATTAAAGTTTTTTGTAGTTTTTTCTTGCTTTTACCCAAAACGTGCTTTACATTTTATAAAATGTAAAATGTGGTTTTATTGTCATAATGAGCGGAGTTGTCGAAAAAACATGTGTATCTTCAAGTAAACTCTGTTCTTATGATAAAATAGAGTATGAGTTTAGGACTTGTGAGGTTTTTTTGTCTTCCCAATAGAGTCCGGCAGCATAGTAAATAAAAAATATATGGCTCGATAATGTCACAAAGCCTTGTTCCATGGTAACGTGTTTGACTTCGATAGGAATGTATGGATCGCAACTGCAATACAGGATTTAAGATGCCGCCTAAGTTGTATCGCATTGGCGATCTTGTTCGATGCACCCCTTTTACGCGTCAAACCCTTCACAACTACACTATTATGGGACTTATTCAAGAGGCATCCTGGACTGAAGGCGGGCATCGCCTGTATGATGAAACTGTTTTCGAGCGGCTTTGGCAAATCCAGCAGTTGCGTGAAACAAAAACTCTTTCAGAAATTCGGGACTTGTTCCGTTCAGAACAAGTTGTAAAAGCCTCGTAAAAGGAGTGCGGCAATAGAAAGCCAAGGATGGCAATTATGAATCTTAACATTTCACCCATTACCGACAATATTACAGACCTCTTGAATCGCATTCTTGATTTCACAGAGCGCCGAAATGAAGTTCTTACACGTAATCTTTTTGATTACCGTAACTTAGGTTTCGAGCCCTGCGATTTGCCTGTCCAGGAATTCACAGACACGATGACGCGAGCACTTGCAGAATATATCCAAAATAAGCGATTGCTATTGGAAGACAGCCCGCATGTTCACTTCCTTGATCAGTGCGATTTTGACGCGTCCGTAGTCATTGACCATGAAGCCTGCGGTCTGCTCAAGCAAGACACTCAGGCGTATGTAAATAATCAAATACAGAAAATGTCCGAAAACATGATCCATAACCGGATTGCAACGGAGTTACTGCGTCAGAAACGACAAAAGGAGTTGCAGATTATTTCATCCTAAATTTGAGATAATGAAGCCGATTGCGTTACTAATTCGATAAAACAACATGAGAGCGTAGGGTATGAATTCTGGTCAAACACATTATTTACGGCAGCTTGTCGAGACCCATTCTGAACGGGCGACGGTGTTGGCTGTAACCAGCGGAAAAGGCGGCGTAGGCAAAACCAATATTTCAGTCAATCTGTCTGTTTGCTTAGCCGCTGCCCACAAACGCATTACGTTGATCGACGCGGATTTGGGCCTTGGTAATCTGGATGTCGTGATGAATATCAATAGCCGTTATAACCTAAGTCATGTTTTGTCCGGCCGCAAAAGCCTTGACGAAATCATTCAGCCAGGCCCCTGCGGCATTGAGGTCATCTGCAGCGGCTCCGGCAGCGAAGAATTGGCGAATATCAGTCATTTCCAGCGACAACTGATGATTGATGAATTAGACAAACTTCAGCATCGGTCGGACATTATTATTATTGATACCGGAGCCGGCATCCATGCCCAGGTGTTGGCTTTTTGTATGGCTGCAGATCATACGCTGGTTGTAACGACTCCAGAACCTACTGCTATAACTGACGCCTATGCCATGATTAAAATTCTGGCCAGCCGAGCTTATAAAGGACGTATCAGCCTGCTGGTCAATATGGCTGAAAATATGGGCGAAGGACGTAAAACCTATCGTCAGATTTCTGAAACGGCCGCCCGTTTTTTAAATACCGCGGTATATGACGCAGGCGTAATATGCCGTGACAATCTGGTCGGACAAGCCGTTCG
>CAYTHV010000083.1:0-7192 GCA_964437685.1 uncultured Pirellulales bacterium | reverse complement strand
TGATTACGGATCATTTTGCAACCATTAGCGCAAGAATAGGAAATCTCAGTCGACCGTACTCGGAAAAGGATGGGTTCTTCAAAAAAGTGGTAAATTGGCTATTTTAACCTTAAGTCCCCTACTGGATTCGACGAAAATAAGTATCTCAAGATATGTGTTAACCTCGGGATAGAGGAAAGAAAGACAGAAAAGCGTTTTTATAGGACTCAGGCAAATGCAAGCAAAGGTGAAGCAACAGACACGGAAGTCTTCGTTTATGCGCGGAGTCCAATCTCAGAATATCGATCAGGTTTGGATGGAATATTTTGCCACACACAGCGAGGCCTGCCGTAACATCCTGATGGAACATTATCTTCATATCGTAAAATACACCGCAGACCGTATTTGCTCCAAACTTCCAGACAAAGTGGAATTGGATGATCTTGTTAGTGCCGGTATTTTCGGCCTTAAAGATGCCATTGAAGCATTTGATCCGGGACGCGGCGTGAAATTTGAAACCTACTGCTCTCCCCGTATTCGTGGAAGCATTCTCGATGAACTTCGAAATATGGACTGGGTCCCCCGCCTTGTTCGGGCCAGGGCGCATCGCCTTGAAAAAGCCCTACAAACACTCGAAGCCCAATTAGGCAGACTTCCGAGCGAGCGCGAGCTGGCCACTGAAATGGAAATGCCGATGGATGAATTTCATCGATTACAGCGCGACGCCAGCGCCACAGGGGTTGTTTCGCTCAACAATAAATTCAATGAAAATGAGGGCGAAAAAGAGATTCGTGAAATTGATATCATTGAGGATCAGCGCAGCCAGAACCCTGTCATTGAGGCCCAGAAGCGCGACCTGAAAAGCCTGCTGACCAAGGGGCTAACTCGCGCGGAAAAACTCATCATTATCCTCTACTACTATGAGGAAATGACGATGAAAGAAATCGGCGCTACGCTGGATTTGTCCGAATCCCGTGTTTCACAGATGCATTCATCCATCGTCGCCCGGCTTAAGGCTCAACTCAACAGTCGCAAGAAAGAGTTTGCCATCAGCTCATAGCATCTGGCCGCTTCATAACCCACAAGCAACAGCCGCTTTTATCTTATCGCTTCAGTTTTCCGGCGTCTTTGAGCAGTTTGTATTCGACGCTGTCAACCAGCGCTTTCCAGCTTGCTTCGATAATATTTTCCGATACGCCGACGGTTCCCCAAAAACTATCCTGATCACGACTTTCAATCACGACACGAACTCGGGCCGCCGTTCCCGCCTTGGCATTGACTACACGTACCTTGTAATCAATCAGGCTCATATCACGAAGATTGGGATAGAATAATTCCATCGCTTTTCGAATCGCATTATCAAGAGCGTTGACCGGACCATCTCCTTCGCTGACAACATGCTGAAGTTTATCGTCAACCTTAAGCTTAACTGTCGCTTCAGTTACCATTTCACCGGCCGGATTACGCTCGACATTGACATGATATTTTTCCAACTCGAAGCTATGCGTATATTCGCCGAGCTCTTTTTTTATCAGGATGTCAAAACTTGCCTCAGCGGTCTCAAACTGATACCCTTCATTTTCGAGGTCCTGGACCCGCTGGAGAATCTTGCGGGCCATCGCCTTGTCGGCAATATTGACCCGCTTTTCCAGTTTATCAAGAACGTTGGCCGCCCCGGACAATTCAGAAATCAGATACTTACGGCTATTGCCAACCTGTTCAGGATTAATGTGTTCGTAGGTATTTTGATTCTTTCGCAAAGCATCAATATGCAGGCCGGCTTTGTGGGCAAATGCACTGTCGCCGACATAAGGCATACTGATCGACGGAGTCATATTGGCCACTTCAAAAACAAATCTCGAAATTTCCGTGATGGACTTAATCTTTTCCTCACCAAGTGTCTGGAACCCCATCTTCAGCGACAGATTAGGCAATATCGTACAGAGATTGGCGTTGCCGGTACGTTCCCCCATACCATTAATCGTGCCCTGCACATGGCGTGCGCCGGCACGAACCGCCGACAAGGTGTTCGCCACCGCACAATCCGTATCATTGTGGCAATGAATGCCGATTTCAACACCGGAAATGGCTTTGACAACCGAGGCGGTAATTGCAAAAATATCTTCAGGCAGCGAGCCGCCATTGGTATCGCAAAGAACTAAACTGTGCGCCCCGGCTTGAGCGGCAGCCTGCAAAACTTTAATCGCATATTCGGGGTTGGCTTTATAGCCATCATAAAAATGTTCCGCGTCAAAAATCACCTGCTTGCCATTGCTTTTGAGGTATTTGACAGAATCGGCACAAACGGCAAGGTTCTCTTCAAAACTGCACCGCAGCACCGTGGTTACATGCAAATCCCAGGTTTTTCCCACAATCGTACAAGCCGGCGCACTGGCTTCCAACAATGCACGAATCCCCGCGTCATCTTCAACGGCATTATTAGCACGGCGGGTACTTCCGAACGCAACAAGCTTAGCATTTTTCAATGGGGTTTCAGCCAACCGCTGGAAAAATTGAGCCTCCTTAGGATTGCTTTGAGGAAAGCCACCTTCGATATAATCCATACCGAATTCATCCAGTTTTCGGGCGATTAATAACTTATCCTCAACCGAAAAACTTACGCCCTCGGCCTGCATTCCATCCCGTAATGTTGTGTCGTAAACAACTATTTTCGCCATAGCTATACCTTTTTATTGTGTATTTTAGAGAATCCGATTATAGGGCATCCCACAAAAAAAGTAAAGCATCAAACGGGTATAACCAAGGCAAACACATCTAAATTTTCAGTACCTGAAGCAAGCCTCCCCGGGCTTTTTATTTTTCTAAACTGCCTACTGATTCATAATAATTTCAGTAAATTCGAGCCGACAGCGTAATTGCTGACAAACATACTGAGTTGCTGGATTCCCGCCTGCGCGGGAATGGCAAGAACGCAGAATCGGCTTCAACTAACTGAATTCGATATCAGATAAGGGTTGTGCTTTTTTTCATTTCGGATCGTGGTTGACGGGCCGTGGCCGGGATAAAGCTTTGTCACCTCCGGCAGATTAAGCAGATGATTGCGAATGCTCTCTATGAGTTGCTGGTGGCTGCCGCCGGGAAAATCGGTTCTACCGACAGAACCGGCAAAAATGGTATCGCCAACAAAAACGACACCTTCTGATGGGCAATAGAGACAAATTCCGCCGGGGGTATGGCCGGGGGTATGCAGTACCTCAAAACGCAGTCCCGCGGCACGAATTTCCCGATGGTCATCCAAAATCTCCTCTGCTGGTCGAGCCTGAAAAACTGTTCCGGCAACCATCGACAGATTCCCAGCCGGACTGGTCAACATCTCCGCATCTGCTTTATGAATATAGACCTTCAAGTCCGGGTAACGTTCACGAACAATTTCAACACCCCCAATATGGTCAATATGACCGTGGGTGATCACAATCGCCTCCGGGGTCAGTTTTTCTCGTTCCAGAAATTGCATCAACGAATAAGGACTCATCCCCGGATCAATCAGAATACAGCTCTGCCGATTTTTATCTGCACGAACACAATAACAATTGGTTTCAAAATCACCTAAAACAAATGTATCAATATGCATAGAAATATCCCTAATATAGTAATACTCTGGAAAATGTAACAGAAATGGACCTGTACGCAAATGAATTTCCGCAAAAACAGAAATGTTCCTACGCCATCAAACGCTCCTGAATTTCTTCCCGACAGCGTTTAGCACGCAATAGAACTTCATCCGCCAAAACGGCAAAAACTCTGTCCTGACTTTTAGGGTCGATAGCCGCCCACATCTTTCTTTCTACGCGGGCTAACTCGGCCAATTCCGCTCTCATTTGCAAGTTATTATATCTCCACTCATCAAGAGCGGCTTCCAGTCCAAAAACATATTTTGCAAATTCTTCTGCTTCAAACCAAGTCATTGCAGTGTCCTTTCTCGATGAATCTGCGTATCCTTACGTGTATTCTACGAGATAGATTTATAACGGTTCACCCAAGATTTCAAAAACATAGGTTTTTAGCCATAGATTGTCATGTATTTCTAAAATAATATGAAACCACAACGTAACACTTGCTGAAAAAAGCCGAAAAAGACCTCAAAAACCCCGATCCAACCTCTACTAATCTTACCCGTTTTTGAAAACCACTTTATTCGCCGGAGTATGGCCGAGGCAATATTTTGGTTGACAAATTTCCCAAGATTTGCATATGTGATTGTAATTAAAGTACTTATGTAGTTATCGCTCAGCAGCAGAACACCAGCTTCCCAATCCCGCCTAAAAAAACAGGTTTATGTCTTTTTCAGCAAACCCTGTTGGCAAGGCTGTTTTTCTTTCAATAACTGATTTGTCCACTTTCTAAAGCAATTTGACGGAATTACAGAATGCAGTAAAATTCTCCAGAGAGGTGTCTGGGGTGACTTCGCAGCCGGCAGACACAATCATTCGGCCGGAAGCATTTTTGAACGCCTCAATCGCCCGCTGCTGGATCATATCCGGGTTGCCTTCCTGCAAGACCGTGACAGGATCAATACAGCCGCTGAAAACCTGACCGGGGGATAAATTTGGGACTTCCTGCGATATCGTTGTAACCATGTGGTCAGCATCGATGATATCGGCGCCGGTTTTTATCAGGTCATGCAAAATACCTGAAATGTTTCCGCAAATATGAATTTTAGCCATTGCCCCCAATGCGTGGATGTGCTCCACGAGCTTTTTCTCATAGGGGAAGAAAAACTCACGATAGGTATCCGGCCCGATTTGGGAACACGCCGCATCGCCAATCCCAATGCAATGCGCCCCAGCCTTTATCTGTGCCGTTGAAAACGACAACGCAAGTTCAAAGAATACATCACAGGCCCGTTTGACACGGGCAGGATCATCAAAAATATCAAGAAAGGCTTCCGATAACCCCCTCAAGTCGGCATATTCCGCAAGCGGCCCTTCAACCCAACCGACAATCAACTTGCTGTCTTTAAGCTGTTTACTAAAAAGCTCAACTTCTTTGACTCGCGCAGCCAAGCGGGCATGCTCGAAAACTTTTGGACATTTCAGTTTCGCAAAATCCGATTCGGTTTTCAGTAAATACTCAGTATGCTTGGGAAGACTATCATGCGGATACTCCACCTTCAGACCAAATGCAGAAGCTTCGGCATACGGATCCGACATTACCGTAACCCAATCCAGATCGAAATCTTCCGCACATTTTATCGCAGCGCGACATTTGGCGGCAGGTTCACAGCAAAAAACGCTATACGGAACCTGAGCGTATTTCGCGGCAAAACGCATGATAATCGGGTGGAGCGGCGGTCGGTCAAATTCCTTACCCTTTATAAAACCTAATGTACGTTCAAGCGAAGTCAATTGCATACCCCTTTAACTATTTTAGGCAAATAACTATATGTCCATTGTTTCACAGAAATTAAATATATGCAACGGAGGGGGTATTGTCAAATCAATACCATGCTGATAAGAGTAACAACTATAATTCCTGTCGTTATTACAACCTGCGGATTATCGCGTTGGCCGTCTTCTCATAAATACCCTGCCATTCCGGCGCCAGCAGGCATTCTGTGACTTCATAGCCGCCTTTGTCGTAGTCCGCCGCGGGTGGACCATAATGCATATAGCCATTCGTAAATGCCACCACAAACGTCCGTTTATAGGGCGAGGCTTTTTTGACATTCTGGCCGACTTCGACCAGCACCTCGGCTGGAGAGGTAATCAGAACACAATCTCCGATTTTTATGCCCTGTATCTCGGCCGCAATCGTCGTCTCGCCGGATTCATCGTTAATCGCCTTGTGCTTTTCCAGTGTACCGATATCATCCTGAATTTGTGCCAATTTCTCCATCGCATCAATATTCCGGAGATATTTTTCAATATTTTTTCGGTTCAGCGAATCCAGCATACGCATCTCGTCCGTACCGATCTTTTCGGACTGAAGATAGCGGTAAGCATAATCCGCCGGATAGTCACTGCTCAGGGCATACTTGATATACAAGGGCAAAAATGCTTTGAAGTTCAGGGTGGTATATCTTAGGGATTCAAGCAGCTCAGTCTGCTTTTGCCGCAAAGCGTTAATCCGTTCGGGAATATCCGTTCGCCGCGGAAACCGGACGGTCTCGGAAATGACACTCAGTTTTGCGTCTTTGGTTTGTATTGCCCTTGCGGCTTTTAATGTACTTAGCCCCAGCATGGTACCCAAAGACTCAATATCCCGCGGACGATTGAAGTCTTTGAAGAAGATGTCAATGACATCGCCGCCTGTACCCTGCAAGAAGAAAGCCATAACGCCTTCGCCAAAATTTTCCTCAATCACTTTGGAGGCTACTCCGGGGATATTGGCGGTAATGGAACCTCGCGCATCCCCGAAAAGCAAATGGCACGCAAAATTATACACTACCGCCAGCGGTTTACCATCCAGCCGATCAATGCGAAGAATTCCAATTTCAGGGTCCATCGGACCAACCTCGGCGACTTCTTCATCCGCCGGACAGGGGTTGGAATGGCGAATGGTCCAATGCCTGCCATTTTTCAGCCGCAGCGTTCGATTCATCGTGATCCGATTTTCAAAGCCGGAACCTGCACCAATTTTTACTTCCGTCATATTCTGCATCGCCCGGCGGACAGCATCAAAGGTTCTATCCACCTGCTCGGCATCATCGCACAGCAGTTTTCCATGCGGGTGGGTATGGGAGGCATTGACCATAACGTTGCAGCCGGGAATTTTCAATTCTTTCTGGATTCGACTACGAAGATTGGGCAGGAAGTCTTCTCCGACATCATTGAGCATCCCCTGCGAGATACGCCGGCCCCCTATCGCGGTAACATCCATCGTTATGATAACCACCTGGACAGCGCCATCATCTAAAACCAATGCTTTGGCATACAGAGGGTCGTGAATCGCCGCGGGAGTACTTGTCGTAATATCGCTTTTGGCAATGCCCGCACGCAAAGAAGTGGAAATCAGTCCTGTCTGTTGATTACTCATAACTATGTATCCTTACCAGAGCTTCAGTATGTTTTAATTGCGCACTAACTCCACAATAAGGCATCGGGATATCGGCTGTAAATCCAACACCAGTTATGTTGTTTTTCGTATAATCATCTGAGGTTCGATCCAGATATATTTTTCGACCTTTTTTCCCGCAATCAGATTTTCCAGACACTCGACGGCAATTCGACCCTGATCTTTAACGCGATGATCT
>CAYTHV010000082.1:0-13636 GCA_964437685.1 uncultured Pirellulales bacterium | reverse complement strand
GAGCGTGCGATGGCCCGCGCCTGCGAGCTCGGGGTCGCGATGCAGCTCACCAACATCGCGCGCGACGTGGGCGACGACGCGCGGATGGGCCGCATTTATCTGCCCATCGACTGGCTGCGCGCCGAGGTGCATCACTCCTGCCGCCAGGCGCTGGATGAAGCCCAAAATAAGGAACCGAAAAATTTATCCTTGTGGCTAGTTCGCGGGCGATTGGCCGCGGCGGAAAGAAAACCGGAACAGATGATTTCCGTCGCCGAAGATGGAATCAAAACAATCGATGGCAATGCGGTCGAATTTCTTCCGACGGCCATAGAGTTGTTTGTTGGAGCCCAAAAGACAGGCCGGGCGAAAGAGTGCCTGGTTGTGCTGCGACAGGCTCAGGCCAACGAGGCAGCGATAGCTTATCTGGAAGGATTGATTGCCGAAAACGAAGAAAACTGGTCGCTTGCCGCGCAGTCATTCCGTAAAACAATAGAATCCGGGCGCAAGGATGAAGACACCGTCATTCGTGCGGCGGAGGCGATGGATCAAAGTGGAGACACGGTAGCCGCAATTCAGATGTTGAGTGTTTTTCTGAATGATCAGACTGAATCGTTCAAAGGGCATTTGCTTGCAGGGAAATTGATGTCACAGCGACGGCTCTGGACATTCGCGATGGATCATCTCAAAAAAGCCTTGCAATTGTATCCGGCCAGCACGGAAGCGGCAATACAAATATTGCATACTCGAATTCAGCGGTTGGCGTCAGTGAATGTGCGAGATGATTCGTGGGATGCCGTAATGCGGGATATTTCTGCGTTACTTGAACGGCAAGATACGCCGGCGATGCATGCGTTGCTGTTTTATGCTGCAATGCAGTCTAACAAAAAAGACCTTGCCCGTCAGCAGGTGGATATTCTGAAAAAAGATTTTCCTGATCGGACGCAGACGTACTTGATTGAAACACAGTTTCTGGTTTCAGAGAATGAGATACCGCAGGCTGTTGAGTTGTTAAAGAAATATAATCAAAATAAGGCGGATTGGGACATTGTTCGAACACTTTCACTTTTATTGGTCCAGCAGTCTGACACAAAAGGGGCAATTGATGTATTGAATGGCTATATCGGCCGGATTGACTCTCCCCAGAAAAAATTGGAAGCATTGATTAATTTGGCGGATCTTCAGGCGGTTTCCGGTCAGCAGGATCAGGCGTATGGGTTACTGCAAAAACTGGTTCAGGAAAATCCGAATAATATTGTGCTGCTCCGAAAACTGCTTGATCTTGGGTTGGCGACGGAAAAAGTTGAGACGCTCCAGAAATGGATTGAGCAGGTTAAACAAGTCGAAGGACAACAGGGACGTCAATGGCGATATGAACAGGCCAGGCTGTGGTTCTCGCGGTTCGAAAAGCAGAAGTATTATACCCAAATCATAGATATTCTGGATGAGGCGCTTCGTCTCTATCCTAATGATAAACAGAGTATTCTGCTGCAGGCTGCGGCACACGAAGCCTCAGCAAACCGCCAGTTGGCTTTGAAATCCTATTTGGAGGCGATGAATCGAGATGCGGATGACATCGGTATTGCGGTAACTGTTATTGCGGCCATGTATCGCAACAACGAATATCGCCAGGGTTATGAAATTCTATCCAATTTGGCGACAAGAGGCCACCAGGATAACCGGCTAAAGCAGCTTGAAATGGAATACCTGCTTCGTCAGGGGCAGCTTGCTTCGGTGTCTGGGATATTGGAGAAAGAGTTGCAGAAATCTCCGCAGAATCAAAATCAGATGCTTGCTTTGGCGCTGATGAAAATTCGTGAGAAAAATTATCTCAAGGCCCAGGAGCTGCTTGATCAGATGCTTGTTTCAAAACCAGACTTTGTTCCGGCGATTGCTGCAAAAGTTCAATTGTATATGGTGCAGGATAAAAAAGAGGATGCTGTCCAGCTTTGCGACCAGATTGTTTCCTCGCTCAGTACCCCGGATGCCTATATGCTGCGATGTCAGACCCTGATTAGTCTTGGCAGATTTGAGCCTGCTATGAAAGATATTGAGTCCATTCGAACATTAATGCTTGAAAAGGAAGCGGAAAGAACCTACCTGATTTGCGCACAGTTATACAGCGCCGCCGGCGACCAGAATCGGGCGATGCAAGATGTAAAAAAAGCGATGGAACAGGGACTTGAAAAAATGGAAATCCAGCGTTCCGGAGCGATGACGCTCAGTGTGATTTTGCAGCGTATCGATCTTGGGAAGGAGGCCGACCTGGTCAAACAGGCCGAAACAATACTCAAGAATCTGATGAACAAGGACTCCCAGAATGTTCAGGCCATCTTTACTCTGGCGATGTTGTATCATAATCTGGGGCGGCTTGATGATGCGGCCGGAATGTATGAAAAAACGCTTGCCTTGGATCCGACACAGGTTATAGCCTCAAACAATCTGTCATGGATTGTCTGTCAGCATCAGCATAATCCCCAAAAGGCTCTCGAATATGCCAATGTTGGGATTCAGCTCGCTCCGGACTATGCGGATCTGGTTGATACCAGAGGAGCGATTTATATGGCGATGGGGCAGTATAAAAATGCCATAAGCGATTTTCATCATTGTCTGGATTTGTATCCTGACCAGTCGGCTCAGGCTGCCGCGACACGGTTTCGACTGGGTAAATCCTTAGTCAGGCTGAACCAGGCAAATGAAGCAAAACAAGAACTTGAATTGGCAAAAAAATATAACGAGCAAAAAGGCGGATTAAGTAAGCAAGAATCTGCGGAATTGGAAAAAATGCTGCAAGATATTAAATGATTACATGAGACGACAGGATAAATACGCCTGTCTAAGATAAAAAGCGGAAGACAAAAAAAGGCGGACATGACATCCGCCTTTTTTTATTGCGCTATAAATTACTTGGCAGTATCAGGTGCTGGAGCGGCTGGAGTGACGGCAGCCTTTTCACTTGCAGCTTTCACCTGAACGATTTGATCCTGCAGAGCTTTGATTTCTGTATCTTTGGCTTTTACCGAAGCTTTCAGGTCGTCAGTAACTTTCTGCTGTTTTTCCAGCATAGTGCGAATAGCGTTGAATGCCTGGGTTTGGGTTTCCTGGTCTTTCTTTTTGGCTTCAGCCGCACTTGCTTCTGCCTTGGCTACTTTATCATTTGCGGCGGCAACCTCTGCCCGGGCCGTGTCCAGTTCACCCTTTAGCTGAGAATTTTCCGTTTGGCAATTGACGAGTTGTTTATTCTCACAGCCGCACAATACCACAAATCCTGCCAACATTACCGCAACAGCCAATTTCTTCATCGTTCAATCCTTTCTAAAATTAAGTTTCAATATCATTAACCATCCATGGCTATTGATTGTAATCAGGTATAGGCTTGTTCGCAAGTGTTTGTATGCAGGAAATATTGGTTTTTATAGCTCCATTTAATTCTAATATGCCTAAAGCAACCTTGCATTTTGCCCGAACATCTATATATTATGGACGTAAAATAATGAGTTTTCCTGTTTTGTGAGTCATGTTTCCCATAAATAAGGCCTTATTTTATGAAAATTGCCAATAAAATCATTATGACCCTTGCCGGTCTGATACTCATTGCCGCCTCTGTTCTGAAAATCATTGAAGCCCTTCACCTTTGTATCCCCGGTTGGCGGGAACATGGGATATGGGAATCCTACGAATTTTTTCTGGTGCAACTTCCTCTTGAATTGTCACTCGGTATCTGGTTGATTAGCGGGCTGTTTCGTAAAGCGGCTTGGCTGGCTGGTACGCTGGCCTTTTTTGGTTTTATATTTGTTACTCTTTATAAAGGAATTACCGGCGCCGAATCCTGTGGCTGTTTTGGGCAGATTCACGTCAATCCCTGGGCGACTCTTGGCTTGATTGACATTCCAATGTTTTTATTGTTGGCGATAAATCGTCCCGGCAGAGAATACCGACTTTTGCCTCCGCCCTGGCCGAATACTTTTTATGCTATTATAGTTGCAATTCCAATTTTTATCGGACTTATCTTTGTCGCCCCTTTATTGGTGGCATTTCGTTCAGATTGTGTTAAGCCAGGTGATTTGAATACTCAAAACCCTGTCGTTATCACAAAATATGTCTATGTTAAACAATCTGCAGCGGAACCAAACACGCCGCCTGTTACTGAAGTTCTGCCTGCGCTTTTGCCCGTGGATTCCAATTCCAAACCAGTTGAGCCTAATACTCAACAACTGAATGGTGGCGAAACCCAACAGATTCCGCCAATTCAGCTTTCCAGTTGGCTGGAGTATATCGACATTGCCGACCAGCTCAAGCAGGGGATTGTAGTGATTTTGATGTATCATCATGATTGTCCGACTTGTGCAACAATGGTTCCAAAGTATGACCAATATTATCGTATGATGCGCCAACAGCAGGACGATAGTATGACATTTGCCTTTATCGCGATCCCTCCCTATGAAGAAAAAGGTCCCGTACCTGCGGATACGCTATGTTTGCAAGGCAGGCTTAAGGAGCGAACAGATGGAAAATTATGGGCGATTACCAGTCCATATGTTATCGCTCTTGTTGACGGCCAGCAGGTCAAATCGTGGAAAGAGGGTACTGCTCCGCAGCCGGAGACCCTGTTTGACGGTATTTCTGCTGTTTTATCTTCCTCGGGCCAATAAAAAGGGGTTTATTGTGATTGAAATCACAACGTTGTCGGAGAAAAATTCCTAACAACTTTTCCCAAATAGATTTGCCGTTTCTCATCAGCGTCTTGCATCCAGACTCCTATAATAAGAGAAATTAGAGTTTAGGGGTTGGGTATTCATGCCTCTTTTTGACATTTTCATTAAGTTCCCCTGTAATTTCGACGACGTTTTACTATTGAAGTTTAGGTAGATAATCAATTTATATAGATAAAAATAGAATATAGACAGGAATTGTCTTGTGTGTTCTTTTTGTGCTAAGTTGATTTTATATCGAGAGAAAGCTCTTAATAATTGTTTATATGAAAGTAAGCAATGAACTGGATTAATAACCTTACAATTCAGCGCAAACTGCTGGTGCTTCTTATGGGAGCTTGCCTTGTGGCAATGCTGACCTCAGGCGGAATTATGATTGCCTGGGATCAATATACATTCCATCAGAATATGATTCAAGATGTTCAGGTGCAGGCCATGATGGCTGCTGAAAATTGTTCTGCCGCCGTACAACATGAAGATCCTATGGCGGCCATGGCACTGCTTGCATCGTTTGCGTCCAAACCGTCCATTCTTTCGGCAAAAATTGATACGACGACAAAAGGCAACTTTGCTTCATATTACCGCAAGGGCATTGTTCATGTCGAACGTCCTTTGCCGACTAAATTGAATTGGCATATTGTGGATGGCGAAATCATTGTGCGACGAGCTATCTTTCAGGACGGTAATATTCTTGGCTATGTCGTATTGTGTTCGGATATGGTTGCTTTAAAAACCAATCTATGTCGTAATATAATCATAGTGATTTTTGTTGTTAGTTTTGGGATGCTCGTTGGGTATTTTCTGCTGCGTCGGCTGCAAATGGTGATCTCTCGTCCTATTCGGGAGTTGACGAATATGGCTATTGAGGTAACTCAGCGCAAGGATTATTCAATTCGCGCATTAAAATATTATAATGATGAGGTCGGCGCCCTTAACGAAGCGATGAATCAGATGCTGGATCAAATACAGAGAGAGATGCGCGACCGGCATCGGGCGGAGGATGAATTATGCAAACATCGCGATCATCTGGAAGAAATCGTCAATACCCGTACCTGTGAATTAAAGCTATCCAATCAGCGTTTGGAGATATCCGTCGAGCGTGCAAATTTGCTGGCAAATCAGGCTGTCAATGCCAATAAGGCCAAAAGTGAATTTCTTGCCAATATGAGTCATGAAATTCGCACGCCGATGAATGCGATTTTAGGATTTAGTGAATTGCTGGCTGAAGAGGGGTTATCTCCTGAGCAGGCGGAATATGTTAATGTTATCTTATCGAGCGGCAAAAGTCTCCTGCAGATCATCAATGATATTCTGGACTTTTCGAAGATTGAAGCCGGTAAGCTCAAAATGGAGATTGTGGATTGTCCGCTGGAACAAATGCTGGAAGAGCTGGCGGCGCTGTTTCGTCCGAATTGTATCAATAAAGGGCTGGATTTTGAAGTTCTATGCAGTGATCAATTGCCCCAGACCATTCAAACGGATCCTGTTCGGTTGCGTCAGTGCCTGGTCAATTTGGTCGGGAATGCGATTAAATTTACTGAAACAGGGCATATTTATCTTCATGTTGGTTTGGAGATCATTGATACGGTTCCACATATCCATTTTGATGTCGAAGACACTGGCGTCGGGATACCCAAAGACAGGCAGGATCAGATTTTTGAAGCTTTTACACAGGCCGATGGTTCGACAACACGAAAATTTGGTGGAACGGGCCTGGGACTAACGATTACTCGACAAATTGTCGAACTTCTCGATGGCAAAATATCACTCTACAGTGAACCGGGGAACGGGTCGGTATTTACGATTTCACTTCCCAATGCGGCGGTCGTTGAATCCGGCAAACTGTCTGAAGCATCTCCGCAGGCAACAAAATTAATACAAAATGAACAAGACAAGTCGATACAGGCAATGGAAGGTCATGTTTTAGTTGTTGAAGACACCAGGGCCAATCAAATGCTGATTCAGGTTATTTTGCAGAAAGCAGGCCTGGAGGTAACTGTTGTTGAGAATGGTCGGCAGGCGGTAGATGCGGTGGCAGGCGGGCGGTATGACTTAATATTGATGGATATGCAAATGCCGGTGATGAATGGATATGAGGCAACGCGTACCATTCGTTCACTGCAAATAGCGGTACCTATTATCGCGATGACTGCCCATGCGATGCGCGGCGATGAAGAGAAATGTCTCGCTGCGGGATGTGATGACTATCTTGCCAAGCCGCTTGATCGTTCTCAAGTAAATCGGGTGCTTCAAAAGTATCTGGTTGTCGGAAAGCCAGGGTCCATAACACATAATTCTATTGTTTGATTTTTATATTATAGATACAGTTACCAGAGTATTACTTGTCAGTCTTGGTGGGATCGTCATGGGCGGCAGCACTTGGCCCATTAAGTTTATGAAGAGGTTCCAATTTGAACACAGGTGGTTTATTGGGATGTTGTTGGAGCTTTTTGTCATTCCCTGGACGGTGACTCTTACCATGTGTTCGAATGTGATTAAAGTTGCCAAGCTGTCCAGCGCCTAAAAGAGAGGGGATTGAAAGGTTTGAAAAAGGCGCTATGGAAAAGTTTCAGAAAAATTCTTAAATTTGCCTATTTCGAACTTGTGATGCCGTGTTTATTTTTGTATATAACCGAAAATGAGTACGACAACAAAATCTCCGAAAAAGGTGGTGCGGGGGCATATCAGATCGCCACATCCGCGTTGTCCCAATATACCCACCGTTACAGTCCTTAAAAATTTGCGCATTCTACTTGTCAATGAGCCTTTTCTACGGAACAATTTCAGACCCATTAGAACATACTTTTCAAGATGTTGCAGACACAAAATTACCAGTGAGCTATTTTTTAAGACTGAGGGTATAATCTCTATTTTCCATAAGGATTCCTCTGTCATTTATCCGAAATATATATATGAATAAATTTTTGACAAGCTGGTTTGGTTTAGGCCTGTTGCCATTTGCGACAGGAACGTGGGGTTCTCTATTTCCCGCTGTGGTATATATGGCAGCCGGAATATTATGGGACGCTAATGCGGCAACAGTGTCAATGGCAGTCCTAATTATTGCCGGAAGTGTCGTTACGGTGGTCTGTTCACCGAAGATTATCGGACTTGTTGGATCCAAAGATCCCGGCCAGATCGTCAGCGATGAAGTTGCTGGCCAGGCATTGACTTTTCTATTGGCTCAGATTTTTGTCCCTGCTGGAGGATTTTGCATCACCTCGGCGGCATGCTTTGGGCTGTTTCGGCTTTATGATATCGTTAAGCCTTTTCCCTGCAAAAGGTTAGAGAAATTGTCCGCGGGCTGGGGGATTTTGGCGGATGATCTGGCGGCGGGATTGTGGGCTGCGATTGTCTGGATTGCGTTACGAAAACTTGGCCTTCCGGCCTAACTAAATATCACAGGAAACATCAATGGCGATACAATACTCGGTAGAAACTATCCGGAGTCTTCAACAGACATTTGAGCATTGTCAACTCAAGCGTCCTATGCGAATCACCCGTTACGAAGTCGGGGACGAATTGACATACAATGTCCAGTTTGTTGAGCCGGGAGCGGATGCCGAAATCCACGTACGCGTCGAGCGATTTGTTGGCGGCGGATTTGCCGGGCAGGTCTATCGGGTCAAAGTCCAGTCCATTATTCAGGATGGTACAAATCTGGAACAATGTGGTTTGCTGGTCGCAGGTCAGTGTTATGCGATAAAAATTCTGATACCGCCATCGGGGATGGGATTGCTGTTTCGCAATGCCCTGTATGCGGTCGGGTTTCAGGGGCCGTTTCAGTTGCAGGTCAACCCCGCTGCCGCACGAGCCGGGGCGCTCTGGCAAAAGTTCATCCGTCAGGCCGCGGCATTTCGGTTCAAAGACGAAAAAGCAGTCAACAATGTCCATGCGACATTTGTGGATTCGAGGCTCGGCAGTTGCGGGGAAATCAGCGACTGGGTCGAAGGACGAACCTGGCGGCTGGAAGTTGATGATTACTTAGATGTCCTGAAACTGTGGGAAAAAGGAAGGCTTGCTGAACATAGCCATCTTGGCTCGCCGGAGTACCGTGCAAAATATGACTATATGCACCGCTTTGTCGAGTTGCTTCACGAAGTCGGCGCACACGAATTTGCCCGTCAGTATGAATGGACAACTTGCAAAAGCCAGCCCAACGCACTCAAGCGGCTGGATACCAGCGCCGACCCGACGACGGGGCTGATCGCGGTGGATTTTCGGGCGGGACTGACGCTGCTGCCGTTTTTGCCGATGAGTCCGGGAGACTTCAAGCTCATCGGACAGGGAATTCGTCGCGGCTCGCTGGTGCAATTTGATCGCGGCAGTATTGAAACACTCGAACAATTTATCGCGAGCAATCCCGCGATCTTCGCCTCAATGCCGCATTGCAAAGCGATGCTGGAAGAATTGAAACACTGCGAAACGATTTATCGTGATTCCGTGCCGGATATTACGCACAATCATATTCGCTTGCTGTCGGATGGATCATTGTGGCGGACCATCAAGCAAAGCCGGATCAACGGCTGGCGGGTACAGAACCTCATCGACGAGCCGACAGAGCAGGCGCTCTCGTCGAGTATGGCACAGTATATTGTATTTTTGCTATTGGGAATTATTCCGCTGCTGGGGCGGTTTGTGCGGAAACTGTGGGGCAGGCCGGATTGCCGGGCGCATTATGCGGCGTTTTTTACGGATGCTTTATATGCAATGCAGGCAATTCGTGGGCATATCACCGAGTCATTGATTCGCTGGCTTCGCGCCGGACGGGTCAGCGCGGAAAAGGCGGAATTTCTGGCGGCAAAACCCGCTTGGTATTTCGCACACCTGCCGCTTTCGATTTTGCCGGCGGGTTTGCATCGGCTTTTGACCGATTGGGAAGTCTTTCGTGAAAAGATGCATTCTCTGTTTGTCTATCCTTTTAAGCTGTATTTCAACGCGCACCTGCGCAGCGAGTGGCTGTGCGAGATGGTTGCGGCGGGACAAGGCAAGCATATCCTCAGCGATGATGATGCCAAAACCATTCTTTTGCAGATCAATGAACCGTTTATTCAAAAATATTTAGTTAGCCTTGTCGTCCACTTAATGACCGTATTTGTTTCGGAAGTTACCTGGTTGGCGGTAACGATATATTATCTGGCGACACATCCGGATACGCCGCCAACAGAACGGGCTAAAATGGTCGGAGCGATTCTGTTGGCGTTTCATGTGCTGCCGATTTCGCCCGGCTCGATCGTGCGCGGCATTTATACCGTATCGCTGGCCATTCGCGAGCGGAATTTCAAGGATTACAATATCGCCCTGTTCCTGAGTTTCTTTAAAATCGTGGGCTATCTGGCGTTTCCGATTCAGATGGCCTATCGCTACCCGGCGATGGCGCGGTTTATGGCGTCTCACTGGGCGACGGATGCGGTGCATATCGTGCCGGTGTTCGGCGAGCGGGGTGCATTGTTTGAGCGGCTTATCTTTAATCTGTGCTACAACTGGCCGCTAACGATCCGACGACGGATGGGCGCTGTTGCCGAAATGCGCAAGACATTGAACGCAAGGATTTGGCATCTCCCGGTGGCTGCCGTATTGGTTGCGGGGTTGCTGATTGCGCTGCATCAACTGTATTATAAATGGACAGGCCAGATTCCCGCCCATGAGAATTTTTGGTTTTTGGAGACGGGCTGGCCGTTTGCCGGGGCGATCCTGGCAGGCTGGATGACGACGGTCTTTGCCGGCGGGATGCGGCTAAGCCGTCGAATTATTCTGGCGCCCCTCTGCGGCATTCTTACGGCGATTGTCTATAGCTTCGGCGCGATAGCTCTTGAACGGACGTGGCAATTAGCCGAACCGACGACGCTGCTGTTTCCCACCATTTGGCGATGCTTTGCCTTTGCGATCTTCGCCACCATCGCCGCGCTGATCCGCGAGATGTCCGTCAAAGACCCACAGTTAAAAATCCTAAGCACGAAATCATAAATTCTAAACGAATGGAATTCCGCCTGTGCGGAAAAATAATAAGGAGAGCGTATGGAGTTTTTGCTTCGCTATGTTATACCTTGCCTTTCTCTATTGGTAATGTTTGTACCACCTTTTTGGTATGTACTCCATAAGGGAAATTTGTCGCGGGGCATTGCACTGGGCTGGGTGATATCCATATTATGGACAACTTTCCTTTCACAGATTGTATTTGAGATCATATGGCTTTACGATAAAGAAATGACGACGTATTTGCCGGAAGGAAATTCAATCATTGGGGCACTTATTTTCGGCTGGCTTCTGCCTTTGATTCTATGCTTAATCGCCAAGTGGATTCGAGATAGGACAGTTTCTCAAAAGCAACTATAGAAAAAGTTTGCGGATATAATAAATCACAACAGCCAATAGCGGCATTGCATTTATAAAAAACATAAGATAATCTTGCAAATTTCCTCTAAATGGTTCGGGTGATAAATGATGCGTTACAAGATATAAAAAAAATATCCATCCTAAATCCACAAAGGCTATCGTAATTTTAATTGGTGAGGGTGAAAAAAGGCATATTATGGTAATCACCAACGGGATAAAAAAAAATGGAGTCAATATAAAATCCATACGGTTTTTAGCTCATAAAAACAGACTTCCGGTGACTGTACATATATAGCCCACGTCATCGTTATAAGATATCGTTTCGGTTTTTATGATCCATTGCGCCGTCTTCCGTGTCAATCGCATTAACCATTTTACGGAGTTCTTCTTTGGTCAGCACATTCCGTGCCGTCAAAAGACGAATCAGAGCCGAAAGATATAACTTTAATTCATCGTTTTCCCGACGAAGAATGGTTAGCTCCTGATCTTTTTCCCTATCCTCCTGATTCATCTCCATCAAGGTGGATTTCAATACTTTGATATCTTCTTCGCAATCCTGAATATCCAGGCGATTGCCGACATCCCCTAAAATCATCGTGCGAGCCCAGCCCATACGATAGTCCTTTCATCTGTCCTTAATCTTATTTTTTCTCACCGCCTTTGTGCTGGACGGAGATATTACTTGGCGCTGCGGGTGTTGCGGGCGATGAAGCGGCCTTTGCAGAATCAGGATTCTCGGTCATCTTTCCCAGGTAGTCCGGCAGTTGGACGCCGGCCATGGCTGCGACATCCTGAAGCGGCGGGATAGCTTTGATCATACTGGACATAAAGTTGGCCGTGGAACTATTGGTTTTGTCGCCGCTGTCCCAGACGGTGATTTTGTCGATCTTGATATTCTTGATAGCCTCGACCTGCTTACCGACAATGTCCTCAATTTTCTCAATCATCAGCAGTGTGGAGGCGGCACGGGCGTCGCCGTTACAGCTTTTTACCAGCGATTCATAACCGAAGGCCTTGCTTTCCAAGACCTGCCGGATACCCTTGGCCTCGGCTTCGTATTTGGCCAGAATGGCGTCGGCCTGACCTTTGGCTTCGCGCCGGAATTTCTCGGCGGTCGCTTCGGCGTCGATTTCGACTTTCCGTTTCTCGATTTCCTGCCGCACGACTTCGACGGCATTTAACCGCTGCTGCTCGGCGAGATACTGGGCCTTTTGAATTTCCACTTCGGCCTGACGTTTGGCGACTTCGCCTTTTTGCAGCGCTTCGGCCCGACGCATGGCAAGCAGGGCTTCGGACGCGGCGATGTCGGCTTTCGCCTTGTTTTCGCCGGTGACCGCAACCGCTTCCTGATCCTGAACATAAATACGCTGTTCCGATTCGGCTTTCTTTTCGCCTTTGATGGCCTCGGCTTCCTGCTGCTGAACAAAAATACGTTTATCGGCTTCGGCTTTCTTCTGTCCCTTTTCGGCCTGAGCCGTATTTTCGGCGGTGCGAATGGTCTTTTCACGGTCGGCTTCGACTTCGCCGACGGCGGCGAGCGTTTCCTGCTGACGCAGATAAACACGCATATCGGCTTCGGCTTTTTTCTGTCCTTTTTTAGCTTCGGCCATATTTTCGGCAACCCGGATCGCCTTTTCTTTGCCGGCGTGGGCTTCACCGATGGCGCCGTTCTTTTCCTGTTCGGCAACATCGACCTTGGCGGCGTTGACGGCTTCGGCAGCCGCTTTCTTGCCGATGCTTTCAATATAAAGGCTGCCGTCGGTGATGTCAGTGATGTTGACGTTAATCAGATACAGGCCGATTTTGTTCAGTTCAGGTTCGACGTTCTTGCGGATCGATTCCAAAAACTTTTCACGATCCTGATTAATCTGCTCGATGGTCAGCGAAGCCACGGTCAGACGCAACTGGCCGAAGATGATTTCCTGCGCCATCTGCTCGATTTGTTTGGACGACAATCGCAGCAGACGTTCGGCGGCGTTGTGCGTAATCGCAGGCTCTGTACTAATACCGACGGTAAACGTGCTGGGAACATTGATGCGGATATTCTGCATCGACAGAGCGTTTTCCAATGGGATGGTGATCGTCATCGGCGTCAGGGTCATATAGCAGTAGTCCTGAATCAGCGGCCAGACAAAGGTGCCGCCGCCGTGAATGCAGCGGGAGGTCTGATCCCTGCCGACCCGGCCGAAGACAACCAGAATCTGGTCGGAAGGACATCGGCGGAAACGCGATGCCAAAAACATTATTGTGAACATGATCAGGACGACAAACGCGATCACGACATACAGCCACAGATACTCAAGCATAAAATCTCCTTGTTTTGATTTCCGAAACGGTGGTTTCAGAGTTATTTTTTTTCTACAATCAAGATGTTATTTGTGACGCGGACGACCTTAATATTTTGTCCGGTTAGAATATCTTCGGCGCTGTCAGAGCGAGCATCCATAATCTTCAACTGATCCTGGATGATAACCTGAACTTTACCGATTTGCCCGGGGTGAATAGTTAGATATACGGTACCTTCCTGTCCGATGGCTTTTGTCAGATTGATTGTCCCGCTGGATTGGAGTGAACCGGCAACATGGAAGATTTTCTTGATGAGCCAGACT
>CAYTHV010000081.1:0-13710 GCA_964437685.1 uncultured Pirellulales bacterium | reverse complement strand
ATTCCTTTGAGTACGATCCATCAGCCCCGCGATGTTGGCATTAAAGCGTATGAATTACTCAGATCGCAGATGGCGGCCAATGCAACCGACCAGCCGAAAGATTATCCGAAAATAGTGTTGTCGCCGCATCTTATCGTGCGGCAAAGTACGTGTGGAATAAACTCAAATACGGTTTCAATTTAATTTTTATGAAAGGAGAGGTGGCCAATGGTAAAGAAGTTTAACGTGTTAAACAATTGCATCACGACGGTATTAAAAAGGGTGGTAATTTTAGCATTGATGGTTTTGGGAATAGGTTTTACTTCTGAAGCGGTGTTAAATACCACAGATTCCCATATCATTAATCTGTACCTTCTGAATGAAGGTATTGCCGGTACGCCGCTGACAAATCAAGTTCCGGGCTCATTTGTTGATTCTGCGGTAACTGGTACGCCGCAGAACCATGATGATACAGCCTGGCCGGCGCCGTTATGGGGCAGCGATCCTGACTTTACCGGTATCGGGGACAGTAATGGTCTGACATTCGTACGCGATGAAGGTCAGCAGGCACGGTTCAAACCGTGGATGAATGTCAACCAGGGCGATTATGTGAATGGGCGCAGTTTTACGATGTTGGTACGTATGTATGCGACTACCCTGGCCGATGGCACTGCTTATGGATTGATCGGATCAAGTGTAAATTATATCGAGCTTGAAGGCATTTCTGCCGGCGGCGCTGGAGGTGGTAGAATTAATGTGAGTTTACGCGATGGGGCGAATGGCATTAATGAAACATTCTGGCTTTTTAGCAGTTATGTTTCCGGCGGTGACCCCGGCATAAGTGGAGATGGCTGGTTGAAGATTGATGCAAATGTATGGTATAATGTCTTTTTAATTTACCAGGCCGATACCAGCATCACTATTGCGATTGATGATGGAACTACTTTCAAGTGGATAAAAACAACGAACGTGCCGGCCAGTTTTTCGACGTTAGCGACAGGTTTTTCTGATTCCGACCGTCATTTTATGCTCGGAAATAATTATGCAGCAGTCGATTTACTTGGTTTTGACGGACGCATTGAGTCTGTGGCGATATGGGATAAGGCGCTGACAACCGCGGAGGCGGATGCGATTGATCTGACAAATGAAGTCGTGTTTGATCCTGCGAATTGTGCTGACGCTATAGCCCACGGCTATCGTCTGGCAGGCGACGCGAACGGTGATTGTTATGTTAATATAACCGATCTGGCGGCAATTACGGGGCAGTGGCTGGTCTGCAATACCCCCGGTCAGGTCGATTGCATTGAAAACTGGTAATGTTAATACTTAAATGATACGAGAGGAGATTTTATGAAAAATAAAATATCTGGATTTGTGATTTTTTTGGTACTTGTCAGCATCGCCGGCGTTTCTTATGCGGCATTTCCACAGGATACGCATATTATCAACTTGTACCTTTTGAATGAAGGCAATGCATGGTCTGGTCCGCTGAACAATGACGACCCCAACTCATTTCTTGATACTGCGGTAACCGGTACCCCGCAGAATCACGAGGACGCGAGCTGGCCCGAACCGGTGTGGGGCAGCGGCTCTAATTTTGCCGGTATTGGGACTGGCACAGGGCTGATATTCAATCGAAGTCTCGGCCAACTGACGAGAGCTAAGCCGTGGATGAATGTGGCCCAGGGAGATTATGCCGATGGTCTTAGTTTTACGGTTATGCTGCGTCTATACGCCACGTCGTTATCGGATGGCGTCAGTTACGGGTTGTTTGGTACAACTTCAAACTATATTAAGATTGAAGGTCTTTCTGGTAATCGCGGTAAAATCATGGTAAGAATTCGTGAAGGCGCCGGCGGCGGTGAAACAAGCTGGTATTTTGACAGCTATACGGGGACTGGAAGTGGAGTTACCGGGACAGGTTATCTGACAATTAACCAATCCGCATGGTACAACCTCTTTTTGATTTACGATGCAGACAGCGGGATTACGATTGCGATTGACAATGGGACAACATTTGCCTGGATCAAGACGGCTAATGTTCCTGCGGATTTCTCAACGCTGGCAAATGGTTTTTCCGATCCTGACCGACATACAATTATTGGAAGTAATGTTGGTGCGGTCGATTATCTGGGCTTTGATGGACGTATCGAATCTGTGGCGATCTGGGATAAGGCGCTGACGACCACGGAAGCAGATGGCGTTAGTCTGAAAAATGTATTTGTTACTTGTACAGATGTTTTGCCCGGATATCAACTTGCCGGCGATGTGAACGCCGATTGCAGAATTGACATGGCAGATTTCACGATGTTGGCATCCAGCTGGGCAGCGTGTAACGACCCTGACGATCCATTGTGTCAGCCAAACTGGTAAAAACAGGTGTTTGCATAGTGCATGACACCACATTAATAACAGATGTGTTTTGGAGGAAATGAAAAATGAAGAAAGAGTATGTAGTGTGGAGTGTTGCGTTGTTGTGTTGTCTGGCTGCGGTATCATTCGGCGACTTGAATATTAATGATTCCAGCATCATCAACTTGTATCAGTTGAATGAGCAGACTTCGGGGGCATTGACAAACAGTATCCCCGGTTCGTTTGTTGATTCGGCTGTGACAGGGACGCCGCAAAATCACGATGATGCGGCATGGCCTGCACCGGTATGGGGCAGCGGTTCTGACTTTGCAGGTATTGGCGACGGCATAGGTTTGACATTCAGCCGAAGTAACGGTCAACTGACAAGGGCTAAGTCATGGATGAATGTGAATCAGGGTAATTACTCGAATGGCAAGAGTTTTACGATTATGACGCGTCTGTATGCCAGTTCATTAGTTGACGGTGCTTCTTATGGATTGCTGGGATCAACCTCAAATTATATTAACATTGACGGGATTTCAGGCAATCGCGGTAAATTTGTGACACGAATTCGTGAAGGTGCCGGCGGTGGTGAAACAAGCTGGTATTTCGACAGCTTCTCTGGTACCGGTGGCGGGGTCAGCGGTAACAGCTGGTTGTCGATTAACCAGGGAACATGGTATAACGTATTTTTGATTTATGACGCTGATGCCGGAGTTACGATTGCAACGGATGATGGAACTACGTTTAATTGGATCAAGACAGCTAATGTGCCTGCGGATTTCTCAACGTTGGCAAATGGTTTTTCCGATCCTGACCGACATACAATTATTGGAAACAATGTCGGAGCGGTGACTTATACCGGTTTTGACGGGCGTATGGAGTCGATTGCAATGTGGGATAAGGCGTTGACGAACACTGAGGCCGATGCGATCGGATTTGTTACGGTTCCTGAGCCGATTACGATGGTATTGCTTGGCGCAGGATTTTTGGCGATGATCCGCCGCAAATAATTACTTAGTAAAAATAGCCGGCGCCATCGAAGCGGGTGGCGCCGGTTATATGTTGAGAACGAGGAACTCACAATGGAAGCACGGAAGAAATATGTGATGCAGAAAAATTGCCGGTTATCACGGGGATTCACGCTTATTGAATTGCTGGTAGTAATATCCATTATTGCACTGCTGCTTTCCATATTATTGCCATCGTTGAAAGCCGCGCGTGATCAGGCCAGATCGGTTGTGTGTGCGAGCCGATTAGGTCAGACGAACCTGGCTATGAATCTATATGCTCAGGCTAATAAAGATTTTTTGCCGCCGATAGTAACTACTGATGTCGATATGTTCTGGCTGAATAAACTGCGTCCTTATATGCCCGGCGGACGAGAAGGACGAACATATGAAATCGTACACTGTCCTTCTATTCCAATCGAGATTCAAAAGGGTAGTACATTAACTTATGGAATGAACGGCTTGTATGACACATTTGGTACGCAGCCCAATGTATATGATATAACACTTGGTGTGCAGCCTAAAAACCGATTAAAAGCCAAATCGCCCGGGCGCGTGATTATGGTTACCGATACGATTTCAAGAGATAGAGGGAAAAGACTGCTGTGGCCTCATCCCTATTATGGCTATAATATAATGCTTATTCCCAGCAGTTATAATAAGGTGTTATATTATTCCCATGGCGAGGCGGACCTGCGGCATCGAAAAGCCACCAATATCCTCTATATGGATGGACATGTCATTTCCGGCAAAGTGCCCGCCGATGATGTCGGCAGTAATGCTGCCGCCTGGGGCATCATGCGCTAAAGTGCAGTCAATATGAGAAATGCGATAAAGGGAATTCACATGATGCAACGTTTTATATTGAGTCTAATATTTTTCATACAAGGTACTCTGTGGGCAGGTCTGCAGGATGATATTAATGCCGCAGCAAGTTCCGGAGGGACAGTGATGATTCCCGCCGGAATAACACTTGTCAACAATACTCTATCAGTACCGAATAACATTACGCTGAAAGGAGTGTCCGTAAGCTCCGTCTTACAGGCAGCGAATGGGTTGAACGGCCCCGTAATAGCAAATGCGGATCAGATTAACGGTAATACAGGACTGAGGCTGAAGGGGTTTTCTGTTAATGGCAATAAAATCAATCAAATCGCGGGAGACGGGATATTGCTCGTAAATGTGAGTGATATCATCATTGAAGATGTTCGTGTTTATGATAGCTATGGCGCAGGGGTGCGAGTCAACGGAGCTTCGAGAGATATTAATATCGAAGCTTGTAATTTCTATTCCAACGGGGTTGTGAGCGGTAATGGTATTGTGGTCGGTGACAATTGTTTCAATATATCTATTTCAAATTGCACTGTTTATGATAATAAGACAAATGGCATATCGTCAGATGGCGACAATGTCAGAATGCTTGGCAATAGCATCTACAATCATACCGATGGACACGGGATATCGTTGAATGATTCAAATGTTGTACTCGTGACATGCAATCGGATTGAAGGGGCTGTAGGCAGCGGTTTTGCGGCGGCGAATTCTGTAGATTCAGTCGTTACAGGTAATTACGTTTCAGGAGCGGGCAGAGGTTTTGATGTGTCTGCTTCGCAGGATTTTATTGTGAATGGAAATCTTGCGTTACGGAATCAAGATGGAATTCATATTGACGGCGGAGAGACGGGAAATACCGGGGCGCTGATATCCAACAATATTACTTCGGATAATTCCAGTCACGGCATTTATTCATACAATTATGGCAATAGTATTTTGTATGCAAATCTGGCCCTGAATTCCGGTACTGCCGGTGAAGATGGATACGGCATCCGCATTATTGGAAAGGCGGATCAGAATCCGGACAACCTGATAATCAATGCGAATGAAGGCATTGATACCAGAAATGCTTCGGAAAATTTTCAAAAATATGGATTGCGGCTTGAAAATTTAAGTGAATTATTACTCTCTGACAATATGCTCATAAACGCAAATACTTATGATCTGAGTTTGGGGGCGGGAGTGACAAATTTAACTGAGAATAACAATCTGGCCGATTTAGTTCAGTTATCTCCGCCCGCAAATTGCAATGAAGTCATACAGGGCGGATTCCGGCTCGCCGGCGATTTGAACAATAATTGTCGAATTGATCTGAGTGATATTGCGATATTAGCCGCGGATTGGCTCCAATGTAATAATCCGTTGGATATAGACTGTTCCGCAAACTGGCCGACAAATTGAATTGATAACGTATAGCGTTTCCCGGATTTTGTCTATCGAGTCGTAACGAATCCATAAGAGGAGTATATTTTGCGAGTTTTACTGATAATAATATGTTTTTTTTCGATTATTATAAAAAGCTTTGGCGGTATTCAGGAGGACATCAGTGCGCTGGGTTCTGCCGGCGGTACAGTAACAATACCTGCCGGAGTTACGATTGTTAGTCAGACCATTAAAGTGCCGAATAATGTGACGCTTGAAGGAGCAGCGTCGAATTCTGTGCTCAAGGCGGCGGCGGGTCTTAATGCCGCGGTTATCCAGAATATCAATACAACCAGCGGCAATTCAGGGATGCGATTTATCGGATTTAAAATTGACGGCAGCGCCGGTTCCAGCAGCGGGGCGGGGATTCGTTTAGTTAAGTGTAATAATGTTATTTTCAAGGACATCGAAGCTTTCGATTGTTCTGACGGGATTGAGGTTACAGGAAGCTCTTTCGATATAGTCATCAGGCAGTGTAAGCTGTATTCAAATGGGCGAATGGGTTTGTACGTTTATAGCGGCAACGGGATTAAGCTGGATGGCAGCGCTGCGGATTTGCACAATGTTGTTATTACCGGCTGTACGATTTATTCCAATTATTACAGCGGCATACATGCCAGAGAAATGAAAAATCTGCGGATGTATAATAATTATATCTATGATCAGGATCAGGATGCGGGTGACCCGAACAGCGGCGATGACTCGATCAAATTGTTCATATGTGATAATACTGTCGCGTTTGCAAACCGGCTTGATGAATCAAAAAATAATGGGATTGAGTTCTGGGGCAGCAGTTATTACACAGCGACGGCAAACCATATTACCAATAGCAATGACGGCTTGCACGGGGGTGTGTCCGGGGGGCCTGCCGGCAATGGGATGGCGATCGGACATACTGGGTCAAGAATTGGCGACGTAAATCATTTCGGTCTGGGATATGTGATGCTTGCCAATTTATGCAAAGACAATGTATTCACGATTATGCAGGAGAATAATGACGCTTCTGAAGGCAATCCGAATGCTGTTATTGCCAGCAATATTTCGATTTCCAATGAACGGCAGGGGCCGCACCACATCAGTTGTTTTAATGTAATAAGCACCGCCAACTTAAATGGAGCCAATGGTGAGTATAATCCACCTGAAGAAGGTACTGAAAATTGCGGTTCGATCATGTCTGGGAGCAGGAATCTGAATTTTCACGCGAATCTGTGTTATGATGATCGTGCCGTTCGAGGCCAGATGTTTGGCTTGCTGGTTCGTGCATCCACGGATTGCATGTTGTCGGATAATCTGCTAACTGACTCCGAGATTATTGATTTTCGTATAGAGTCGAATTGTTCCAATATAACCAACAGCAGCAATGTATATCATAATCCTGTGATACGGTTTATTGTGTCAAGTCCGACCTCTCCGACCAATGCTGACCCTTCCATCAAATCGGTACTGGAAGGACTTGGTTATACGATTAATTATTATGACGATAACAATAGCCATCCCAGTACAATTACCGAAGATATGATATTAATCTCCAGTACCGTATCACCCTCGCTGGTTGGGGCGAGTTATCGAAATGTGGCGGTTCCGGTTCTGGTTTTACATCCGAGCGTAATGTCTTCGATGGAATTGACGGATTCGGGATCGGGTGTTTCATCACAGTTCAATATTGATGTGATGCATACGGGAAATTATATTACGTCATTTCTTTCGAGCGGAAGCGCTATGGTGGCCGGGTCAAGTGTATTTGGTTACGTGACGGGAAATGTTGTCGGTGCCAAACTTGCGAGCATTAACGGCAATACTTCCAGAACCGTTATTGCTGCGGTGGAAAAAGGAACGCTGGATCAGTTGAATGCCGCGGTTCCAGAACGACGTTTGTTTATGTTCTTGTATCCGGATACATATAATAATCTGAATAGTACAGGCAATATACTATTTCGACGTGGGATTGAGTGGGTTCTGGGAGCGGAGTGAAAATAGTCTGTATGCTGTATTTATTTAATCATGAGGAGACTCATAATGAGAGTTAATCGGTATTGTAAGTTGATTTTAATCAGCCTGTTATTTATGGCGTATCATGCTTTGGGCGATATTCAGAGCGATATTAATGCGCTTGGGATAAATGGCGGCACCGTTATTATTCCGGCGGGTGAAACCGCGATTACCGCAACTATCACTGTACCAAGTAATGTCATACTCAAGGGTGCGTGTACCAATTCAGTGCTCAGAGCGGTGAATGGTTTTAATGGCGATATCATAAAAAATGCGAACCCGGTCAATGGCAATAGCGGCATACGCCTGAGGGGCTTTTCGATAAACGGCAATAAATCGTATCAAACCGCCGGCTGTGGTATCAATTTTAAAAATGTTAACGATCTGATTATTGAGGATGTCAAGGTCCGGGATTGCTATACATGCGGGATATATTTCGATTCCAATGTAACAAATGTACAAGTGGAATCCTGTATGATCTATGCCAATGGGTTTTCCTCCGGCAATGGAATTCAGACCAATTCCGGGTTGTCCAGGCTGTTGATTTCGAATTGTACCATCTATTCCAATAAAAACAGCGGGATTTTTGTGGGCAGCGGAGCGTCGGAGGTAAAGATAATAGGGAATTATATCTATGGTCATGGCAGCGGTGATAGCGGTATTAAGGTGTATAATACCGGCGACGTTGTTCTTACGGCCAATGTGATTGACGGGGCCTATAACGGCGGTGTGGAGTTGAATACAACGTCAGGCTCAATTATCACCGCGAATTGTGTTACCAATGCCAATCGTGGGATTGATGTCAGCGACAGTGAGGACTATTTGATAAATGGCAATGTCGCATTCGATAATATTATTGGAATCTACTCAAACAGCAATATCAGCCGTAACGGGGCTTCTGTATCAAATAACGTGTGCTTGAATAACGACCTCGGCGGAATATATTCCTGTGGGATGCACAACAGTATTTTTTCAGCAAACGCCTGTATTAATAATGGCGTTTCAAGCGGTGATAGCTATGGGATGTATATAAAAGGAACAAGCGGCAATCCTGCGACCCATATTACAATGAACGCCAACGAATGTATTGATGACCGTTCAACAGGTCTTAATTATGAAAAGTATGGCATTTGGCTGGAATATCTGGATACGTCGATGATTTCTGACGGTATTTTTCGAGGTGCAAATACCTCCAATTTCTATCAGGGACCCGGGGTGACGAATCTTACGGCAAGCAATAACACAACTAATTAGTTCACAGTGAAAATTAAGCAAATTATACCCAGAAAATCCATTAAGTGATTTATTCTGTTGTCTATGCGGATAATCGACAAGTTATATGGTAAAAAGTAATACAGGCATATTTATTTCGATGTTATTTTTTTTCCACTGCGTGCTCTTTGGTGGCATTCAGGAGGACATTAATGTGCTGGGTTCCGCCGGCGGTACGGTGACGATACCTGCAGGGGTTACGATGGTTAGCCAAACCATCAAAGTGCCGAACAATGTGACGCTTGAAGGAGCTGCGTCAAGTTCTGTACTTAAGGCAGCGGCAGGTCTTAATGCTGCGATTATTCAGAATATCAATGTAACCAGCGGTAATTCAGGGATGCGATTTATCGGATTCAAGATTGACGGCAGTGCCGGTTTCAGTAGCGGTGCGGGGATTCGCTTGGTCAAATGCAATAATATTATTTTCAAGGATATACAGGTTTTTGATTGTTCCGATGGGATCGAGATTACGGGAAGTTCTTTTGATATTGTCGTCAGACAGTGCACGCTGTATTTAAATGGCCGCACGGGAGTGTATACGTATAGCGGCAATGGCATAAAGATTGATGGTACAGACGCCGATCTGCATAATGTCGTTATTGCCGGCTGTACAATATATTCCAACTATTACAGCGGTATACACTGCAGGTATGTCAATAATATCCGCATATATAATAATTATATTTATGACCAGGATCAAGACCCGCAAGATCCGAACAGCGGCGATGATTCGATAAAGCTGTTTTCCTGCAATCAAATAGCCGCGATGGCAAACCGGCTGGATGAGTCAAGAAATTGTGGCATAGAGTTTTGGGGTACGAGCCATTACGTCGCTTCGGCAAACCACATAACCCACAGCGATGACGGACAGCATGCAATATTGAGTGCGGCAGGGGGCAACGGGTGCGGGACGTTTCACCTGGCATCAGGTCAGGGATATATAATGCTGGGAAATATGGCATGTAATAATGTAATAGGTATAGCTTCCGAAAATAATCGCGTGAACGAGAGTAATCCAAACGCAGTCATATCATCAAATATTACCAGGGCAATTGACCGTAACGGGCTTCATCACGTTCACTGCACAAATACCATAAGTGCCGCAAATTTAAACAACTGTAACGGCATATACGATCCTCCCGACGAAGGCACCGCGGATACGGGTACAGTCATAAGCACATCTGAGAAATTCATTTATCATGGAAATTTAAATTTCGATAACCGTGCTGACCGCGACCAGATGTTCGGATTAGTTTTGCGCGGTTCATCCTATGTGTCGTTTTCGGATAATATCATGACCGGCTCTGAAATAATGGATTTGAGAGTCGAACCGACCTGTTCAAATCTTACGGAAAGCAGCAATATATATTCAAATCCCGTAATACGGTTTATTGTCTCGAATCCGACATCGCCCACAAATTCCGATTCGACTATGAAGTCTATGCTTGAGAACCTTGGTTATACAGTCAATTATTATGATGACAACAACAGCCATTCCGGTACCATGACTGAAAATCTGGTATTGATTTCAGGTACGGTTTCACCTGCGCTAATCGGAGCGGCATATCGCAATTCATTAGCGCCGGTTCTAATTCTTCATCCCGGTGTGATGCCGCTGATGGAACTGGCGGATTTGGGCAGCAGCGCCGCTTCGCAGGCAATTAATGTAACCGACACCGGCAACTATGTTACCTCATTTCTATTGACGACAGGCAGCGTTACGGTCGCGACATCAAATTCCTTTGGTTATGTGATGGGAAATGTTGTCGGAACCAGGCTTGCGAGTATTAACAGCGATGCCGCCAAAAGTGTAGTTGTTGCGATTGAAAAAGATACATTGGATCAATTGGATGTCGCAGTTCCTCAGCGACGCTTATTTATGTTTGTTTTCCAGAGTACATATAACAACCTCAATGATACCGGTAATGTGTTGTTTCGGCGAGGAATCGAATGGGCATTAGGGGCCGAATAACATATATATTTTGAAAATGGATAACTTGATTTTGGAAAGGATGTGTTTTATGAAGAGAATTTGTACGTATGTCATGGTGATTTTATGTGTATTCATGCCTGCAATTGCAAAGTCAGATGATGCCAACGGGGTCACTTCAGGAAAGTATGTCCTTGAAAATGATCGGGTTTGTTACGAATTTGCCTGCGATGGATCCAAGTTTTATCTGCACAGCATCAAAGATAAAAATAACGATATTGAATTCATTGAGCAACAGATATTGCCGGCAGGATTAAATAACCTTTGGCAGATTATCCTGAAATCCGAAAAAGCAGCCAAAGAGATAACAATTGACCAGGGTACAAATTTTAAGCCGAGTTATGAACAGACGGCTACCGGAAAACAATTTAATTTTACGTGGCAGTTAAAAGCAATCGACAATGATAATGGTAAATTTACGGTTAATGTGTTGGCTTCGCTGGATAATAATTCATCAACGCTTGACTTGAAAGTTGATGTTCAAAATGTCGGCAGTGAATATGGTGTCTGGACGGTGCAGTTTCCTGTCGTCAGTAATATTAAAAAGCTCTCAAATACCGGTCAGGATTTTCTGGCTATCCCCGGCGGTAATGGCGGCGGGGCGGGCGAGGGACAACTGTATCCCAATCCATTTACAACACTGGTGCCGCACTTGAGAACATACCCATGTTATTATCAGTCTATGCAATTCAACGCCTACTATGGTCCTAAAGGCGGTCTTTATTTAGCCACATACGATGCTAATAGCTATCTCAAAGCTTTTTTATTAAAGGCTTTAAATGCCGAAATCCCTTCTCTGTATTATGAAGTGAATCATTACCCCGAAAGCTGCGGGAGTGCCGGATTGGGGTTTAAACAGCCATATTCGACCCTTATAAGTCCTTTTCAGGGAGATTGGTATGATGCCGCACGTATTTATCGGCAATGGGCGTTAAAGCAGAAATGGTGCGGTCTGGGAACGCTGGAACAGCGGACGGATATTTCGACGTCGATAAAAAATGGTGCCTATTGGATTATGTTTGCACCGGAATTTAAGCCGATGGCTCCCGGTGAAACATATATGCGTAAACTGGCAAGAACATTGCCGGTTGAAGAAGTACAAAAGCGGGCAAGAAGTTGGGATGTGGAGGCTTCACTTGCCAAAGTTCAGCAACTGCATGATTATTTTGGTTATCCAATGATATTGTGGTGCAATAGCTGGTGGGAAGGAGGCGGTGATATTTCAGCTCCTCGCTATATACCCATGAATGAGTTAACTGAGTTTTTGGAGCAGCTGCATAAACGTTTTCCGAATATAACATTAAGCGGCCACATGGCGCCGAAAAGATTCAGCACACAGTTGCTTGAATTCAATGATGAGGTAAAATCTACCCTCGAACACCGGATGGATGGCAGTATTTACAGTGAAGTGATGCATGAGGACAAGGATGATATTTATGTCTTTCCTGCCTGGACGACCCAATGGTGGCAAAATTTCTGGAAAAATAAATCCTATAATCTTGCCAAGTTAGGACTGGATGGTTTCCATGTCGATGAGTTTGCGTCCTATACCAGCTTTTCCGCTCAGGATTTTGATCGTTCTCACCCTCGCTGGGGCGGTGGAACTGTCTATGTGGATACCCGACGCAATATGTTTAAGATAATCAGGGAAAATGCCCGCAGGGCTAATCCTCAGTTTGCTGCGCATCATGAAGCTTTATGTGAGACGTATATTGATGTTGCGGATCTTGCAGAAGTATGTACTACACCTGGGAATACAAGTATTCCATTGTGGGAAGCAGTCTATCACGACTATAATTTTACGATGGGACGCAGAATCACAAAATGGCATGATGAGAATACGTGGCCGTCAAACAAAGAGGCCGGTGATGCAAATATGGATGAGTTTATCGCTGCATTTAGTCAGACTTATATCTGGGGAAATCAGCCGGGATGGACAAGAGCCGATGTTGTTTCATTCTCACCTAAAGCGGCTGCGTATATCAAGAAACTGATGGACACACGTTACCGCGCGATGAAATATCTCAATACGGGCGATATGATGCGGCCATTGACAATCACAAAGCCTCTGCCGGAAGTTCGTACGATTTGGCGGCTATGTGACACGCCCGAACATATTATGCCGGCGGTGCTCAATTCGGTATGGAAAGCATCGGATGGAACGATCGGGATCGTTCTGGTGAATATATCGGAGCAGCCTCAAACGATTACGTATCGTTATGACCTTGGCGGCTGTGGGGTTGACGGCAAAAAATTTGAATTAACGCGAATAGATGGAGCAGACCGTGAGCCGCTTGAGATTGTTTCGGGTAAGACAATTGAACGTTCTGATGTGGTTGATGCGATTAGTGTAAAAATTATAGAAATCCGCCCTGAGAAATAGTATAACATTTATGAACAAAGCAAATAAAAAACTGCTTGAAAAAATAAAGAATCATCTCTCGATGCGCGGCGAAAATTTGGCGGAGCAGAAGTGGAAAAGGTACAGGGATTGTGAGTCTTTAGATCGGCCGCTTCTTTTGACGATGTTTCGTCCGCGGTTTTGGGCAAAGTTTTTAAGCTTTGACTGGGATTCCGAAAACAGTCCAGATGAACGAATCCGTTTTTTTCTGCAAATTGAATTATTGCGTCTGGAAAATGTAGTTGATGATGCTCCCTCTTGTGAGCCGGTTATCTATCCCCCTTACGTTGATCTCGAGAGAAAAGGGGGGATCAATTTACTTGGTGGAGAGCGAAAATACGATCCGTCAACCGGCAGCTTCATCGATATGCCGCTTATCGACAGTAAAACCAGGCTTGACAGCCTGAGAATTCCTGAACCTCGTTTTCAGGATGTTTCCCGGGAAAGCAGGCGTCTGTACG
>CAYTHV010000080.1:10368-13899 GCA_964437685.1 uncultured Pirellulales bacterium | reverse complement strand
ACGGCAGCAAAGGACAATGGCTGGATTATTTTCGCCCTCGGCTCACCAAAAACGGTGACTATGAGTATATCGACCCAGATGGAATCACTCTGGGCAGAATGCCCGCCAAAACACCTTTTTTCGACCAGACTTATTTCCCGTATGCGGATGGCTACCCGGATACCTTGAAAGACTTAAATCAGGCGATACAAAAAACATTGTGGGGCGCTTGCCCCCGGCACCCTTTTTGTTTTTCAAATGAACCGGATTACTTTATAAAATTGCGTCAAAAAGCATTACAACTGCATTCCAACTCAGACCGAGCGGTTGTATTCAACGCCGGGTGCAATTTGCTTGAGTTTGGAATGTACCTGCGGCGAATGGATAATTTCCTGATGGATTTATACGCAGAACCGCTCCAGGTCGAACAACTTCTTGACAAATTGTGCGAATGGCAGCTATTGTCGCTTCAAAAAATAATTGACGCTGTCGGAGATTTAGTCGATGTAATCCGTTTCGCGGATGATCTGGCGATGGATAGCGGGCCATTTTTATCCGCCGAAGTTTACCGCAGACGGCTGAAACCACGGCATCGACAATTGTGCGAATGTGTGAAAAAGCAAACAAAAGCGGCCATCTGTCTTCATTCCTGCGGATCGATCTACGAACTGATTCCAGACCTGATTGACGCTGGCTTTGATTGCATTAATCCCGTTCAAACCAGCAGTCGAAATATGGAACCGGAACGGCTAAAAAGCGAGTTTGGTTCGGATCTCGTTTTCTGGGGAGGCGGCTGTGATACAAGAAAAATACTCAACCTTGGAACTCCCGAAGAGGTCCGTCAGGATGTACTTCGGCGACTGAATGTCTTTGCTAAAGGAGGCGGCTTTGTTTTTTGTCCTATTCATAATATTTTGCCCGATGTCCCGGCACAAAACATAGAAGCGATGTTTCGTGCTGTACATGAATTTAACAGTGAAAGTTAAATCCCGCGAATAAACGCAAAGCACCAATAAAAAAACTCCGGGAATACAACCATGAAACAATTAAAAAAGATAACCTGGGATTATTTGCCCTCCGAGGTTCAACGGCAGGCAAAAATCTGTCTCATCGATACTCTTGCAACTGCCGCGGCAGCTTCGACTTTGCCGAATAGTTCAAAAATTTGCAATTTCGTAAAAAGCCAGTTCGGCCAGGGACCTTGTCCAATCTGGTTTACACCGATTAAAACAACACTGACCGGCACTGCATTCGCAAACGCTTTTATCATAGACGGCCTTGATTGTCATGATGGATTTCGCCTGACCAAAGGACATGTCGGAGCGACGGTTATCCCGGCCGCACTGGCAAAGTTAGATTCTCTGCCGACAGAGAAAATGGATTCACTTCTTGGCATGGCCGAATACTACGCCCCAATGTCGCCAATGATGCGATGTATCGATTTTCCATGTTCCTTCAAGGATTCCGCCGCCGCGGGCATAAACCACCACCGCAGGCTTGCCTTTTACCAACCCTTCATAGCCTTTATCGGTTGTCGTAAATGTCTGGCCGGGCTGGACAATCACATCGATATACTGCTTTAAACGATAGGGAATGTTAAAATTCCACATGGGAACCGCAAAGATGTACTTATCCGCGGATTTGAAGTGGTCAATGACTTTCAGCACGGCATCCCAAGCGTGTTTTTCCTGTGCCGAATGCGGTTTTCCGTGCATAATGTTGTATTTGCCCTGCACAGTATCCCCATCAAATGCCGGCAGATCCGCCGTAAAGACATTGAAAACCTCAACGGTATCGGCATGATGTTTTGTTTTGTAGGTGTCAACAAAGGCGTCTGCTACCTGAATCGCTTTCGAGCGAGGGCCTCGCGGCGAGGCTTGAATATACAGCAATCTGGTCATAAGGTACTCCCTTCCTAAATAAACTCCATACCCACTCTTATACTGTCCATTTTGCCAGCAGGTTCATTTTAAATCAGTACCATCCAGACTACAACACAAAAAGCTATAGGGCTTTTTATCTTTTTTAAAGTCAACGTGGGGATATGAGACAGAAATTGCTCAGAGTTTTTGCAGCTCGATGGTTTGGAACATGCCGATAAGGGGATTTAACGGTGTCAGAATAACTTCAATCCCTTTTATGACGGGGTACATCAATGAAGGCAGAAGCTGACGCAAACTCAGACCACCACTGATAAGATAACGCAGCGGAGTGTGCGGCTGGATGCGACGTATTTTAATTGCGGGAAACTTGCTTTCAAAAATATGCCTATCACGCGAAAAGACAATCCATGGGATTGCACCATTGGCAACGGAAAGCGGGCCAATTGCTTCGAAACACCAGCCTCCTGCAGGATCAAACTGTTCGTGGTGAAAATTTTTGTAAATAAAACGACCGAACGGCGTAGCGGCAGGTTCAATCATGATGATCTTGCCGCCGGATTTGAGACATCGCAGAGCTTCATTAAAAAACAGTTCGACATCCGGAATATGGTGCAGCACATCAATCATAAAGAACGCATCGACACTCGCATCGCCAAAAGGCATTGCCAGCGCCGAAAAGACTTTATCAACTGTCGGCAATTGTAAAATATCCGAGGTGATCACATCCGGCATTATCTCTTTGAGAAAGCCGCCGCCGCTGCCGAGTTCGACAAGGGTTTTGTCTTTTGTATCGGGAAAGGCATTTTGAAATTCGCGATAAAAATCGAGATACGTATTTTTTAAAAACGGCTTTTGACGTACAATTTTACCATGCAGCAGCGTTGTTGCCGGGTCGTCAAGGTCGGTTATATCCTTTGTTTCGGGAAGTCTTAGCCAGTCGAGCATGCTAAACCTTATCAAAGCCATTTGATTTTCTTGAATGCAATCCAGCTCATCTTGAGAAGCAGCCATCCATGGCGGAAACGGCTGATATTGGTTTGCCCGTAGGTGCGGGCCAGATAACGCACGGGCACTTCAACAACTTTGAGATTTTGCTTGACGGCACCAAAGATAAGGTCGAAATCGCCGAAAGGATCAAAGTCGCCAAAATATGAGCGATTCGCGGCAATGCGGCGGTAGTCGGCGGCGCTGATCATTTTGGTGCCGCACAACGTATCGCGGAAACGCTGACCAAGCAGCCATGAAAATAGTTTGCCGAAAAATTTATTGGCAAGCAAATTCAAAAATCGCATCGCCTGCTTTTCGAGCGGATACACAAGACGCGAACCATTAATATATTCGCCTTTGCCGTCGCGAATGGCGGCGAAGAATTTCGGCAGATCTTCCGGCGGCGCCGTTAAATCGGCATCCTGAATCACAAAAACATCACCGGTCGCGGCCGCGAACCCTTTGCGGACGGCATCCCCCTTGCCAATACCGCTGCCTTGATGAATCAGGCTTATCTTGCGTTCGGGATGAAGCTGTATCTGGCGGGTGATTTCGTCCGCGGTACCGTCAGTGCTGCTGCCGTCAACAAAAATTATTTCCGTACTCTTGCCCATCGCGGGAATTCTTTTTACAGCATCTTCAATATTGCCCCGTTCATTTCTGCACGGCACAATGACCGAAA
>CAYTHV010000080.1:9442-10358 GCA_964437685.1 uncultured Pirellulales bacterium | reverse complement strand
AATTCTTCATTTCGCTTCGGTGCAGGCATCGGGCGGGCAACCACCAGATTGACAAGATTCAGCCTGCGAAAGCCCGGCACCAGCGAAAGGATGCGATTAAAGAAAACCTCCAGAAACAGCATTCGCTTGGGCATGAGCATATAGGAATCAGTGCGGATGACATCGAAGTCCGCCAGGGTCAACAGATTGCCAATATCTTCCGTAGGCAGCCAGTTGTCATAGGATTGCGGCCGGCGCACTCCAAGAAACGACCCAAAACGCAGGATACCTTCCCAGAGATAGTTATAATAGGCAATCACGATTCGCGTATGCGGATGAGTCATCGGCTTAAGACGCTCCAAAACCTGCTGAATATCACGCCACTGACCGAGCGAATTACAAATCAGGATGTAATCAAATTTTTCATTCAGCGCAAGTTCGTGCGGGTCGGCGGCAATAAATTTAAGCTTCGGAAAACGCTTATTGGCAAGCTCTATGGCCGCCGCATCCGTATCAATGCCAACGCCATAGGCTGGCTCAACCGCAGCAAGCAAATCCCCACAGCCGCAGCCAACATCCAGAACCCGACTGCCGGGACGAACCACAAATTGAAATAGATGTTCGAGCTGTGTGTAATAGTATGAATTTCGCCGACGCCATTTGAGAAGGTCGGTTTCGGAAGAATGCAGATTCTCAATCAGTATTTGTGGTATCTGTGTCATGTAAATTATTTTCCCGATTCAACAGGCATAATCCGATATACCGCTATCTTAGGACTGCCTTCTGAAATCACATGTACAAGTCTGCACGGCCCTATCTGGGATTTCGGTGAACCCAAAACATCCCACCTCGAAAGCCCCCAGAGTCTATAATATAGGTCATTGGAATTCCCGGCAAGACGCGAATCCCAAGCCACCAGCGTTACACCAAGAGATTG
>CAYTHV010000080.1:0-9432 GCA_964437685.1 uncultured Pirellulales bacterium | reverse complement strand
CTCTTTGATAAGATTATCGAAATCGGGGGCCTTTTCAGGTAAAATTGACCCGATATGCACAAACTGTTTTTCCGGCAGACCCGAATATATCGCCACATGAAGCGGCATTGTTGACAGCAATTTATCTTCGGGCTTCATATTCTCGGCCGCCCACTTGCCAAGTGTTTTAAAATTCGCCTGCCAGAGTCCATCGCCCATCGCAAAGCCGAGGTTTGCATTATTGGAAATAATAGCGAAAACCAAAAAAGCGGGCAGACATAACCATGTAAATGAAAATTTCATTCGCCGCACCAACGCAAGCACAAGTAATCCCGTCAAGACCACAGCCACGGCCGCCCATGTCAGTCCTGTTACCGCAGAACAATATCTCGCTGATACGTCAAGCGTTTTGCCAAGTTGAACCGCCCACAGCACAAACACAAGCATTCCGATAAATTGCAGTATATACAGAACGGGAACAACTCGGCTTTTCGCCTTTTCCCAGTTCCATAAAGATATCATCGCATACGCCACCGTTAGAAGAACAAACCACGCCAGCGGCAGAGAAAAACGCTGGAGATGATACATATAAACGGAGTGAATCAGAACATACGGAATCGCAATAATCAGACCAGCAATCAATGGCCATTTTCGCCGTATAAAAGCGATTACTATGCCGCCAATAAAACCAGCGGCAAGAAGAAGCGAACTGATAATTTGGATTGCTCCATTAAAAGAGCTGTACTTCTCGACAGGAAGCACAGGAGCATTTACAAATGAGCACACCACCTGCCAATAAAGATTCAAATCCGTCAGCAGTTGAAACTTATGCTCTTTCGCAAACACTTGAAAATAATTAGCGCCTTCCCTGTCGAGCGGCGGCATTTGCAGTTTCACGATGACCATACATAATAAAAATGGTATCGCCGCCACAACCAAACAGGCGATGCTTTTGAGCCATTGCCGATGGCGGATAATATCAATAATCACCACGGCAGGTATCGCCGCCGCCATATCCCAACGTGTAATCGCTGAAAGCATCGCAAAAACATACGCCCACCGTGAGTCACGCACCACACAAAGTATTGTCGCGGCAAAAACAGCCGTTAATGTCAATTCCAAAAGCGGCTCACTGCTGCCCCAAACTGCCATGGGATTTATTCCTGTCAGAATCGCAACAATAATCGCACCCCGCCCCAGAATTTCACGGGCAATAAAATACACAAGGATCATGATCGTCGGCAACAAGATTGCATTTAAGGCTTCCGTCCCGTAAAGATTACAGGATGGCGAAACTCCTGGCGTAACAAAACCGACAAGCACAGTTAAAACAGAAAAAAGAGGACCCCGTTTCATATTGGCAGGAATGTCACCACCGAGCCATTGCCTGCCTTCACCCCAGAATGACCAAAAATCCGAATTGAAGTACACAAAATGACCATAGAAAGTAATTGAATATACCAGTCCAACCACTGCTAAAAGCAGAACTGAAAGCCAAACATCAATGTATCGCTGCGAGGGTACAACAGCCGCCGTCGCAGGAGTTTCATGTCCTTTTTTATTCCTATGTTGTTTTTTTACCAAATGTTGTATTCCCTCTGTCTTGATGCACAATTGCGTTTTCAATCACTAACTCATTTTTTTGAAAGAAGACACACTAATCAACGAAACATTATAGCAATGTTAAAAAACCGACCAAAACTGTTTGTTGCATAGTTAAAATCATATAATACCAAAAAACGATATAAACGCTATATGCTTTTGTTATCAAAATTGTTAAGAAATTGTAAAATGGACTCACAGACTCCCTAATTATGAACAACTAAAAAAATATATGTTTTTTCTTGATATAATCATATTCTTTTAATATGATTATGTATTGGAATGGAGAGGAAAGCTTTATTCGTCAAAGCTTCCCCCTGAAATAATCAAAAACAATTGGAAAGGGAGAAACCGTGAAAAAACTTACTATTGCATGTCTTTTTTTATCTCTATTAGTAACATCCCCTGTTTTCGCGTCGGGAAGACTTGTTGCAATTGGGGATGATTGGCCATTCGGAACATCGTATGACTCCTCCAACAACGGTAATGTATTCGCAAAAAGTGCCTTAAACTGGCTTACCGGAGAAACCGCAAACAAAACTGTGCTTTTTGATCAATTTCTGTACCAGAATCAATGGTGGACGCTGAGCCCATTGAAAACTTATCTTCAAAATGCGGGATATTCAATCACCGTTGCCAGTGTGAGTACATGGAATTCACAAAATTTGGCTGGGTATGGCGCCGTAATCTGGGCATCAAGCTCCGCAACGGGACTCGGAACGATGTTATCAAATTACAGTGCTAACGGAGGCAATATTTTATATGTCGGCGGCATATACATGCAGCCTGCTTCTGACGCAGCAACACTTTTAAATCCTTTGGGAATACAGGATTCAGGCGTGCTTTCTGACAATCGCGTTACGTTGACCACTTTCTCTGCACATCCATGCGTTGCAAATGTTCAAAGTCTCCGGATAGGCGGTTCAACAACGCTAAGCTTATTATCGAATTTCGATGGACAAGTTGTCTCTGCTCAAGGCGGCAAAAATTTTATTCTCGCAGTGCCTGAACCTGCAAGTTTGCTGCTAATGGCATTTAGCGGTCTGATTTTGATGCGTAAAGCAAATCGGTAGTTGATTTCTGTAGCAATCTTTACATTATCTTGTACCGCGGGCCGCCGGCGCCTTCGGGGACGGTCCAGCGAATGTTGTCGAACGGACACTTTCGCTGGCAGGTTTTGCAGTGCAGGCAGTTGGAGGGATTGGCCGCTTTGACCTCTTTATGGACGGTTTCATACACGCCCGCGGGGCAGAAGGTAATGCACGGGGCGCCGAATTTCGGCCAGCATTTCTGGATACAGATCGTTCCATCCAGTATCTGCAGGTGGCAGGGTTCTTCTTCGCGGTGATGCGTCGCGGCAACCGCAATGAACGTATCTTTGTCAAATTTCGTCGAGGGCTTCAGCCGGTATTTATCCGTTGTCATCGCCTCATAGTCAGGCTCAACGTGAAATTTCGGCAGCAGCTTGCCGAGAACCGATAGCGGCATCCCAACCAATGGGCCAAATCGGGCAACCGTCTGGCGGAAGTTTTTGGCCGATTCCATCTCCTTGACAACCCCCATCTGCTCGAGCAAACGGGTGTACATCCGCGCCAATCCCTGCGGCGTATCCACATTTTCCACGACGGCGTTGGCGGCGGCTATACCCGAATCAATCGCATTATGCAGGCCTTTGATTTTGAGCATATTGACAAAACCCGCGCTGTCACCCAGCAAAATCACATTGCTGCGTCCAATCGTTCCCGTTGCCGGGTCACGGGGCAGAGCATAAAAGCCGCCTTCCGGAATCATCTTGGCCCCGGCATCGGTTACGGTGCCGCCTTCGATAAATTGCTTGACAAATCTGTGCTGCTTAAACCGTGTCAAAGCATCCTGCGGATTAAAATCACAGTATTTATAATCCAGCCCGACAATCATCCCGACCGCAATGGAATGATTACCCATCGGGTACATAATCCCGCCGCCGAACATCGCCGGGCCAACCGCCGGCGTCCAAATCGGGTAGCCCATCGCATGAACAACATGCCCTGCCCCGAACTTCTGATATTGCTGCTCGCTGACTTTAATCAGCTCTTTTACGCCGAGGGAATACAGTTGATTGCTTTGACGAGCCAGACCGGCTTTCTTAATAAATTTTTCACTGAGCAGACCGTCGCAGCCTTCGGCGAGCAAAACCAGTTTAGCCTCGATGATTTCGCCGGGCAGATAATTGGGCTGTTTGTGCTGTTCTTTATTCAGCCCCTGATCGACAAGTTTAACGCCTGTTGCCTTATGAGCAGCCGTATCCCAGAGAATGTCCTCTGCGGCGAAACCATAGAGCACTTCAACGCCCAATCCCTGCGCAACGGAAACCAGCCATGCGGTCAGCTTGCTGGCGGAGCAAATGTAATCACCTTTATGAATCATCTGGCCAAAACCAAGCTTGAATTTTTTAGCCATCTTGAGAGCAATTTCAATTTTGAACGCCAGCTTATCGCCCAGCAGGAACATCACATCATCCTGCTCCACACGCGAACTTAATACCGCTTTGGCCGCATCGCTTTCAGCCCACTTCGGATCAACAGGGTCAAGCAGTCTGCTCAATGACTCAGCTTCCAGTACCGCACCGGACAGGTTATGATTGCCCGCCGCCTGTGCTTTATCAATCACAACAATATCCAGTTCGGGCCTGACTTTTTTGAGCGTGATTGCCGCCGACAGCCCGGCAGGCCCGGCGCCGACGATCAATACAGAGGCACAGTTGTATGTGTTTGTGTTTTCCACAGTTTATCCTTTTAATGCGTTGACCAATTCCGGGATGACCTGTTCTGCGCTGCCGACAATATAATAATCGCATTGTTTGAATATCGGCGCGTTGGGGTCGGTATTAATGGCAAAAATCGTCTCGGTATTCGCCACGCCAATCATGTGCTGGATAGCACCGGAAATACCGATTGCGACATAAACTTTAGGGCCTACGGCGGTACCGGTCTGGCCGACCTGATGAATCCGCTCAGTGAATCCCTGCTCGACGGCAGCTCGCGATGCACCCTTTTCGACCGAGACTTTAAATGTACTTTTTATCGTATCGCAAATACTGCTGAGCAGGCGGTCATAACCGTCACGATTCTGCACTCCCTTGCCGCCGCTGATAATAACGTCGCTTTCAAAATTGACCTTGCCGTGGCCGACTTCGGTACGAATAATATCCAGACTTAAGTCTGCCTCCGTCAATTCCACAGGATGCTCAATGATTTTCCCCGTGCGCTCCGGATTTGCGGGCAATCGCCGCATGACGCCCGGACGAGCGGTCGCCATCTGGCATGTTGAATCTTTGGTACTGATGGTCGCCATCACATTGCCGCCCAGCGCCGGACGGGTTTGCATCAGAATCGCAATCTGCCCTTTGCGGGAACTGTCGCGAATATCCAGACCCGTACAATCCGCAGTCAGCCCGCAGCCGACACGGTACGAGACCATCGGAGCCAGCACACGCCCGGCAGGTGTCGCCCCATAAAGCACAATCTGCGGCTTATATTTCAAAATCACACTGGAAACCGCCTTGCGATAACAGAACGGGTCGAAATCCGCCATCAGCGGATGCTCAATCAGATAAACATCATCGGCTCCGGCGGCTATCAGCTCCTGTGCTTTGGAACGGACCTGGCTGCCCGCCAGAATCACACCGCAGCGAACATTAAGGCTGTCGGCCAGGGCGCGAGCTTTGCCGGTCAGTTCAAACGTCGCTGACTGAAGCTGTCCGTGTTCAATTTCCGCCATCACCCATACATCGCCAACGTAGGCCATCTGGGTCGGCTTATACCCTTCGAGCATATCGTCGAGGGCTTTTTTATGGAAGTGAATCTCGCTGGATTCAAAAATTTTCTCTTTAACCGCATCGTTAATTTGTGCCGCATCCCGAACGCCCAATTCATTGAGCCGTTTGGCTAAAGCGATAAAATCTTCGCTTTCTTTCTCCGTACCCTCGTAGGAACGGTCAAACGGGTCTTTTCGCATCGCAGGCAGCACATAGGCTTTTTCTCCGGCATCGGATGCGGCTTTGCCTTTGTCCGCGGCGGCAGCCAGCTTACTCTTGAGGATCGCCGCCATCTCGGAAGCAGAATGAACATGCTGACATTTTCGCGTGGTTTTGCCGGGCGGGAAGACGCGAATGACACGGGTCTTGGAACCGGCTACTCCTACCGAGGTCGCCTTGACATCATCGGCGCCCCACTGCGTCAGTTTAAACTGATTGGCGCGGCGAGTGCCGGAAAATGAGGCATACAACGGATATTCATACTTGGCCACGGTAATAATACACGGCGTACGGCGGGCGGCGACAACCTGACTGCCGCCGCTGATAATACGAGTAAAAATAAATCGCCCATCGGCATATTCCGCTGCCGTGACATAAGGAATACAGGGGACGTTTAATTCTTCGGCCATTTGCGCAGGTACCTGCGCGGTATCGCCATCGACCGATTGCATCCCGGCAACCACATAATAATCATCGCTGCCGTTAAACATTTCCCGCACGATTTTTCGCGCCGCGTATGCCAGCGGGTTGGCCGTCGCCCAGGTATCCGCCCCGCCCAACGCCCGGTCGGTCAGCAAGATAGCTTCATCCGCACAGCGACTTAAGCCGTATCGCAAGACCTCTGCGGCCATCGGCGGTCCCATCGACAGTGCGATAATTTTGCCGTGCTGGTCGCCGGAAATACACTTCATTTGATTGGCAAACGCCAGCGCCTGAGCATCCAACTCATTAATCACGCTCGGCAGTTTGGTACGGATAAGGTTGCCCGTCTTGGGATCAAAAGCATTATCCGTAATCTGCGATACATCCGGCACTTGTTTAACAAGCACTATGTAATAACTCATTGCCTTGCCTTGTAAATTATCCGTTTTCTGTTGTCTCCTAAGTAAGGAGATATCAAAATATCGCCTCAACTGCATCCAAATCCGCACAAAAAACACTCTTTTGACCATCAAACTTCATCTTAGTTTACCTGAAAAATCGCAAAATACTGATATAAAATAACCATAAATTTGCGGTATTGTGCTAATCTGAGGTAAAATCCGCTTAAGAATCGCGTAACCCCTTGATTTTGCAATTGTTCTTTAGTACAAGCAATGTGGAAATAGCGGAATCGGGCCGAGATTATGTTCGGACTCGATGGAATAATTAGTCGTATACTTTTAAACAAGGAAGCAAGAGTATGGCAGATCTCAAAGCACTCAGCGAAGCAGTCATTAGAGGCGATCAGAAGACCGCCGTGGAAGTAACCAAACAAGCCATCGCAGACGGCATGGCTCCGGGAACCATTCTCGGCGAAGGACTCATCTCTGGTATGAATGTCATCGGCACACGGTTTAAGGCCAATCAGGTCTATATTCCGGAAGTGCTGATTGCCGCCCGTGCCATGAAAATGGCGATGGAAATCCTGGAACCCAAGCTGGTTGAAGCGGGTGTCAAGCCCCTCGGCAAAGCAATGATCGGTACCGTTCAGGGTGACCTGCACGACATCGGCAAGAACCTGGTGATGATGATGCTCAAAGGCGCCGGCTTCGAAGTCGTCGATATGGGCGTGGATGTCTCACCGGAAAAGTTTGTCGCCAAGGCCAAAGAATGCAACCCCAATGTTATCGGTCTTAGCGCCCTGCTGACGACAACTATGCCCTCCATGGAAAAGACCATTAAGGCGATTAAAGAGGCTGGCCTGAAAGTCAAGATCATGATTGGCGGAGCCCCTGTCACACAGGCATATGCCGACAAAATTGGCGCCAATGGCTATGCACCCGATGCGGCCAGTGCCGTTGATCTGGCTAAAGCACTGCTGTAAACTGAAGCAATTTCATCCTTTTTGGGGATGTTGAAAAAAATAAAGGGAATCTCGAATAATTTGATTTTTCAGGTTCGCTTTTTCAGTTGATATTTCTTGAGCATAGACGTCCGATATACCTCGGGCGTCTATGTGTTTATAAGCCAACTGAATAGATCAATAGTGTACGCCGGATTCCGAAAACCAATCGTGACTGTCGACATATCAAACCGATGATTCACGCGATCAGACACCCAGCCCGCCGGAATGGTCTTCAAAGATACACTCAATTCGACTTCGCATCCTGGACCTGTATAGTCGCCACGTTTTTCATATTCCGTCAATTATTTGTGACGGTGTAGTTTTGAGGCACATGTGATTAAAAATAAGCGGATTCATGTAATCGCCTGCGGTGTGCTGGCGATTGATATAAAACGAATCGGACACAAGCTTGGTTTCGATTTAAGCTCGACATTTCTTGAAGGCGGGCTGCACAGCAACCCTAAGCTGCTTAAGCAAAAACTCCAGGAGGCGATTGACACTGTCTCGGCGCAGGACGAGTGTGAACGAATCGTTATCGGATATGGACTCTGCGGCAATGGCGCTGTCGGGATCGCAGCGAGGAATGTGCCGCTTGTAATACCGCGAGTGCATGACTGTATAGCACTTTTTCTGGGCAGCGACCAGGCATACAAGCGTGAATTTGCAAAATACCCCGGAACATATTATATTTCGGCCGGATGGTACCAGGAGAAAGTGCAGCCGCAGAACCAAAAACAATGCGGGGCATTTATAGCCGATAAGACTGTAACGCATAATGAACTGGTCAAAGGCTATGGGGAGGAGAATGCGGCAGCCATCAAGGATTTTGTCAATAGCTGGCAAAAGAATTACCAGCGAGCCGCTTTCATCAATACCTCTGCTCCCGGAGCGGCGACATACGAGGCTCACGCAAAAGAAATGGCCAAAACTTACGGCTGGAAGTATGAATACATCGAGGGCAACTGTGACCTGTTACAAAAAGTACTTCAGGCCACAGGTACGACAGATGACATTCTATTCGTACCGCCAGGACATATTACGATCTATGATCCCACACTCGGCAAAATAAACTCTGGCCTGCAAAACCGGCAACAGACCCAGACAGGCGAAAGTCATGAATGTACTTTATATGGGGATGGATCGGACCAAAAGCAAGAGTATTCTCGGCTTGGGCTGGGGATCGATGCCGGCGGGACTTATACGGATGCCGCTATTTACGACTTTAATTCGAAGCAAATAATCGCTAAAGCCAAAGCCCTTACGACAAAATGGAATTACTCCATAGGAATCAGTGAGGCTCTGGGACTACTGCCGCGGGAGCAGCTTGCACATGTTGACCTCGTGTCGGTATCGACGACATTGGCGACCAATGCCATCGTGGAGGGACATGGTTCACGGGTGGGATTGCTGGTCATGCCGCCTTACGGGCTTTTTGAGCCGTCAGATATCAGACATGAGCCTAAAGCCATTGTTCGCGGCAAACTTGAGATAGATGGTACGGTACTCGAACCGGTAGATGAAGAGCAGGTACGATCAATCGCAATGGAAATGAAGCAGCATGGAGTACGGGCTTTTGCAATATCCGGCTACGCAAGCACCATCAACCCAGAGCATGAACTCGAGGTTAAACGTATTGTAAAAAGTGTAACAGGGTACAGTATAACCTGCGGTCACGAACTCAGCGAAATGCTGGATTTCAAGACACGGGCGGCAACGGCAATAGTAAACGCCCGAATCATCGGCAAGATCGAAAAATTCCTGCGAGAGATAAAGAGTACGCTTTCAGATTACGGAATGCACGTACCTGTTGTGGTTGTCAAGGGCGATGGGACACTGATGAGCGATGAGGTCGCTTTGCAGAAACCCGTAGAGACTATTCTTTCAGGTCCGGCGGCGAGCGTTGCAGGAGCAAGATATTTGACAGGGCTCACAGAGGCAATCGTTGTCGACGTGGGCGGCACAACCACAGATACCGCGACTGTAAAAGGCGGCCTTGTGCGGGTACATG
>CAYTHV010000079.1:0-13953 GCA_964437685.1 uncultured Pirellulales bacterium | reverse complement strand
ACCGAACACCCATTTCGCCAACGGATATGCCGACATGGTCAAAGTCAACCAGCTTGGTTATTTGCCGAATCAGAAAAAGATGGCCATTGTCAGTTATGAGACCGGCACAGCCGCCGACCCTGCTTCTTTTCAGGTCAAGAAGGCCGACAGCGGCGATATTGTTTATCAAGGCAATTTAACATTGGATACACCTTACAGCGCGAACTGGGACAAAAGCGGGGATAGAGTTTATCATGCCGACTTTACCTCCTTTACAACTCCCGGCAACTATGTTGTGTATTGCCCCGAATTAAACCAGACTTCGCCGGCGTTTGATATCGGCAATAAAACATTCGATCAGGCATTTCGTGACGGGCTTCGGTTTTACTATTATAGCCGCTCTGCGGCGGCGATTGTCGAACCTTATGCCGAAGGGCATACACGACCTGCCATTTACACCAACAATGCTAACTGTGTCTATGACTATGACGACAATGATTTAACCAAAATGTACGATTTCGACCCGAACGACAGCGGCATCAACACACGCGATGTCGCGGGCGGCTGGTTTGACGCGGGAGACCTTCATCTGGATATCCACAACAATATGGGGACGATGTGGCTTCTGCTGCAAACATACAAGCAATTCAAAAACAAACTCGGCGCCAATACGTTGAATCTACCGGAATCGGACAGTCAGACCAACGATCTGATTTGGCTCATTAAGTGGGAACTGGACTGGTTTAAGAAAATGCAGAATACAAACGGAAGCGTCCATTTCATTGTCATTAATGAAGGCGACAATGCTCATCAAAAGGTGTCGGATGTATCCACTTCAGCGGCGGCTATTTTAGCAGGTATTTTCGCCAAGGCTTATACCTTATTTTCGGATGTGCCGGGGATGGAGTCATACAGTGCGGATTTGCTAAGCCGCGCGGAATTGTCATGGACATGGCTTCTGGCAAATACAGCTACATATAATCCCAGAGACCCAAGCAATAATTTATGGTCGTATGGCAACTGGACCAATGATACCTCCCATCGCATGTTTGCTGCGATAGAACTTTATAACGCAACCGGCAATGCGACCTACCGTACATGGTTTGAAACCAAACTTGCCTCCTACAGCGGCCCATTGAAAATAGATGGCTCCACATATTCCGGCACCAGCAGTTATGTCGCGGAGGTTGGTTCGATTTACGGAATGGCGCCGGCATATATTGATTATATCGACAGCACCCGGACGGTAAACGAGACGACCAGAACGACGCTCAAGAATTTATTCACCAATGAGGCCATCGCTCTGCACACGGGACTTACCAGAACCACTTACAATATTCCGATGATTAATAATAATGAGCTATGGTGGGGTTCCAGCGGACTGCGATGCGGCAATGCCTATACGCTGCTGCGAGCTTATGAGTGGACGGGCAATGCGAATTATCTCAATGACGCCATTGACGCTCTCGACTGGATATGCGGGCGAAATCCGGTTTCGCGGATTTTCATCACAGGCAGCGACTACGGGGATTATCTGCATGGAACCGACATTTATTCATTCTTCTGGTTTGACTATATCGACACCGTGCCCGGTTATTTGTGCGGGAATATCAATGGTCTTTATGCACCCCCGATGCGAACGTTTCCGGGCGGCAACATAAAATATCAGGATAAATATTTTCTGAATATTCAAAACGCGGCCACACTTGAACCGTGCATTCACTGGCAGGCCGAGATGTGTTATGTTTTAGGTTATTTTGCTTATGATTTGAAATTGCCCTATACTATGGACATTGCGTATCTTGGACAATTCTGTCAGGCATGGCTAAGCCACCCCGGCGATGGTAACTGGAATCCGAATTTCGATCTCGCCGCCCCGCCCGACGGCTTTGTTGATTTCGCAGATTTTGCGGTCATTGCCAGTCAATGGGCAATTTTACAGTGATTTCTCAAGTACAATATTTTTCAGGATTGTATTTGCTTTGCAGAAAAGCTCAAATTCTTTCGCCCTTTCGGGGCTTAAAGAAGAAAGAAAATTATTCTCTCCGGAGGTTTACACCTCCGGCTATGAATCTTGCGACCCCATCGGGGTCTTAAAAGAGGCATGTTTTCTACTGAGCAAGTTGTGTTGCGTAATTTTAGGGGTATAATGATAGTCCGCCCTAAACCGACAGACTATTCGATCGTCCGCTGGGCTTCGAGGATTTTGCCGGTGTTGTAATCGGTGAATTTGACTTTGATCGTCAGGCCTTTTTCGTCGCCTTTGACGATGTTATCTACGGGGAAACTAAACCGATAGAAATCATTGAGAATTGTACCTGCCCACAACTTCATCAGTTCATCGGGCTGGATATCCCACTGTTTGAGCAAGGCGCCTTTGGGATCCGCATCAAGATTCCACAATTGAACCTCGACCTGCCCTGCCGCCTTGACGCTGTCCTGAGCGGCATCAATCGGTTTGAGATAGACTATCAGCGATTCTTTGGAACCATTCTTATCCTTATCAAACAGGCCGCTGCGTGTCCCGATTTCAACCGCAACCAGCGTATTTAAGGCCGCAGTTCGCTGGTCGGCGGAAATGCCCTGTAAGGTCGCGGCCTGCTGATTGAGCTGCTGGGTTTCCCGCTGCAATTTTTCATTGTCGGCTTTAAGGTCGCGTTTTTCTTCTTCGAGCGTTTTGATCTGCTGCCAGAGGGATTCATTCACCGAACCGCCGCAACCGGCAAGGGCAAGCACTATCGCCGACAGAACGATGCCGACCATCGTGCCATGACGCCCCGCCAACCAGTTGCAGCTTATGATAGTCAATTTAATTTTCCAATGAAACTTGTTTATTCTTCAATCGGGCTATGTTTGATATCCGGCTCTTTGCGGAGAATCGCGTCAGCAAGGCCATACTGGACGGCTTCATCAGCTTCGAGCCAGAGATTACGGTCGCAGTCTTTTTGGATTTTGGCCATTTCTTTGCCGCTATGCTCGGCCAGAATCTGATACAGCCGGGTGCGCAAACGAAGGATTTCTTTGGCTTCGATTTCCAAATCCGTCGCCGGGGCAACCATTTCACCGCTGAGCAGCGGCTGATGCAGCAGCACGCGGCTGTTGGGGAGAATAAACCGTTTGCCTTTTTCGCCGCCGGCAAACAGAACCGCACCCATGCTGGCGGCCTGACCAACGCAATAGGTTGCTACCGAACACCGCAGAAACCGCATCGTGTCATAAACGGCCAATCCAGCGGTAATCGACCCGCTGGGAGAGTTGATATAAAAGTGAATATCGGAAGCATTATCTTCATTGCTCAGGAACAACATCTGGGCAATGATCAGATTGGCCGAGTCGTCATCCACCGGGCCGCCGAGAAAAATAATACGGTCTTTGAGCAGCCGCGAATAGATATCATAAGCGCGTTCGCCGCGTCCGGTCTTTTCAATTACGATAGGTACAAGGTTATTGCCTACGGTCATATTTGCCTCATTATCACAAGCCGAAAAACTCGGCGGTTATTTCTTTTCCGGTTCGTCTTCTTTTTCTTTCAGAACATCGTCAATCAGTCCCCAGGTTTTGGCCTCTTCGGCGGACATATATCTGTCGCGCTCGGTTTCTTCAGCCAGCTTCTCGGGGGTCAGCCCTGTATGCTTGGACAGGACCTCATTGATCATCCGCTTGGCTTTGCCGATTTCCTCAGCCTGGATGCGAATATCTTCGGCCTGCCCGGTAACGCCGCCCCACGGCTGGTGGAGCATAATCTTCGCATGCGGCAGCGCGTGACGCCGACCTTTGGTACCTGCGGCAAGAATCACCGCTCCGCCGGATTGGGCACGACCGATACAGAATGTCGCAACGGGCGAACCAATAAACCGAATCGTATCATAGATAGCCATTGTATCGTCAACCGACCCGCCGGGAGAGTTGATGTACAGGCTGATTTCGACGCCGCGTTTAAGATTATCCAGATACAGAAGCTTCATAATTACTTCTGAGGCTAAACGGTAGGAAATCTCTCCGATGAGAAACACAATCCGATTTTCCAGCAGCAAATCGTCAATTGTCATTTCACGGGTACGCTGATATTGCACCTGAAGCCGGGCATCCAGCATCGCTTTCTCGGTTTGCCGTTCCATTCTGTGTGAAGGTTGATAAATCATTCAGAATCCTTTTGTTTTATTACTGTTTATTTTGCTCATTTTTCTCGGACGATGCGAATCACATCGAATACGGACAATACGAAAAGTCCTCATTTAATATCGGAAAAAACAAGGATGGACTTTTCTTTTTCCCACCGATTCCGGATAAAAATCTCCGAAATTCTTATGGCAGGACAGTTTAACCGACAATCAGACGAAATGCAATTTTATGTTATTCACCATCTTAAGGGTAAGCAAGGCGCATAAAAAACCCTCCGTCTGGAACGGAGGGCGAATACACTGGGGAATAGGGACTCGAACCCCAACTAGCTGATCCAGAGTCAGCGGTGCTACCATTACACCATTCCCCAATGACCCAGTAAATATACAGCCTATTTCCAGACCCGTCAAGCCTGAAAAAACACCAAAATTGACAAAACCCGACGGTATTTTGCCTATTTTGTCATTCCTTTTCTATGTTGTGCAATTCGACACGCACTTCGTGTCCTTCAATTTCCACAATCGCATACCGCCCCTGCTTGAGAGGGCCGGGGTTGATTAAGGTCGTTGGGCCGAGACTATCTTTGCCAAAAGCTTCGTGAATATGGCCGCTGATGGCGAGAATCGGCTTGTGGGTTTCAATAAATTTACGAATGGTCTGGCTTCCTCTATGAATGCCGCCGACAATGTCCACATTTGCTCCATACGCCGGCTGATGAGTAACCACAACCAGATTGTTAACTTCGTCCATCGGCGGATTGCACTGCCCCTGCCGCAATGCTTTGTGCAATTCGTTTTCAAAAAAGTCATCGCCATATTCTTTCGGCGTTACTCCGGGGCATGGCAGCGACCCGCTAACCCCAATAAAAGTACAGTTCCCCTGTCGAAAACAATTCCCGGAAAGGTTGATTTTGTGGTCCGATAAATATTGCTCTACGTTTTCTGTATCGCAATTTCCGGTGACAGCCAAAGTCGGGATGCCCTTTGCCAGTATTGGCTCCATTACCCTGGCAGCAGATTCATAGCCGCCAAAATTGGTTATATCCCCCGCAATAATCATTAAATCCGCCTTAGTTTCAACCATCAAAAGCCGCCGAAGCATATCAGTCTGGCCATGAATATCAGAAATTACCAATAATCGCATAGCAAAGTCCTGTATTTGTAATCTTACGCTGGAAAAACTCACCTTTTTCTGTATAATACTTCGTTTCAGTATAATTGAATCTTACAGATTAGAAAAGGTCAGAATATGATTATTGTAATGAAAGCCGGCGCGAGCAAGGATCAGGTCCAGCACGTTATTGACCTCGTTCGGGAGTACGGCCTTAAGGAACATGTTATTTGCGGCACTGATCGAACTGTCATTGCCTGTATCGGCGATAAACGTGCGGTTGACAAAGGCGCCATTGAAACCGCCGCAATGGTCGAAAAGATCGTCCCCATCCTCGCTCCGTATAAAATCGCTTCACGCGAGGTCAAGCAGGATCGCTCAGTCGTCCCCATTGGGCCGCAGGCTTTCCCCGCCGGGGGCAAGAAAATTGGCATTATCGCCGGCCCCTGCTCGGTTGAGAACCGCAAGCAACTGCTTGATACCGCCAAAGCCGTCAAAGATGCCGGTTGCATTGGGATTCGCGGCGGGGCATTCAAGCCTCGTACCAGTCCGTATAGTTTTCAGGGACTCGGCAAAGAAGGACTTGAAATTCTGGCTGAAGCCCGTGAGATAACGGGACTGGCGATTGTTACCGAAGTTGTTGCCGTTGACCAGGTCTTGCTGGTTGCTCAGTACTCCGATGTGCTTCAGATCGGCGCACGCAATATGCAGCATTATCCGCTGCTGGAAGCCGTCGGCAAAACCTCCCGCCCGGTTCTGCTCAAGCGAGGCATGAGCGCATCGCTGGAAGAATTGCTGCTCGCCGCCGAATACATCATCAATGCTGGAAACAAAAATGTCATTCTCTGCGAACGCGGGATTCGCACATTTGAAGATTATGTTCGCAACACCCTGCCTCTTGCGGCAGTGCCGGAACTGCACGAAATGACGCATTTGCCGGTATTTGTCGATCCGTCACATGGCACGGGGCATTCGCACCTGGTACCGCCGATGTGTTACGGAGCTATTGCAGCCGGCGCCGATGGATTGCTTATCGAGTGCCATCTTGACCCGGAACACGCCGCCTCCGACGGAGCTCAATCCATCACCCCGGCAACACTCAAAGATTTGATCAAACGAGCTAAACGTGTCGCGGAAGCGGTGGACAGGGAATTATAACATGATTGATTTAAAACATGCCCAGACATTTCTACATCAATTGATTGTTGAGGCTGGAAAGATCACCCTGGATTTTCGTAAAAAACGCGATAAACTAAAAATCGGCAATAAAGCTTTTCGAGATTATGTTACGGAAGCTGATGTCGCTACCGAACGATTTATCATCGAACAGATTCAGCATAAATTTCCCGGCCATGGATTTTACGGCGAAGAAGCCGGCAAGATTGCCGGAAATGAATATCGCTGGGTCATTGACCCGATTGATGGTACGGTTTCTTTCATGCGGGGACTTCCGTTTTATTCTGTTTCCATTGCGCTGGAATGCAGCGGCAAGACAATTCTCGGAGCCGTTCTTCAGCCCGCGGTTGGCGACTTATACGAAGCCATTGAAAATGGTCCGGCAACACTGAATGGCGATCCTATCCATGTTTCACCGCAAGACGATCTGGCTGAGTGTGTTCTGGTTACCGGTTTTGCCTGTCAGCGGCTGGGGCATGCTTCCCCCAATTTGCCGCTTCTTAACCGTGTCATGCCCAATATTCAGGACATACGCCGTTTCGGTTCTGCCGCCGCGGATTTGTGCTATGTCGCCTGCGGCAATGTCGAAGGCTATTGGGAATTGAACCTCAATTTATATGATATCGCCGCCGGAGCGTTTATTGTTCAGCAGGCCGGAGGCATGGTCAGCGATTTCGCGGGCGGAACATCCGGCATGCCAAAACAGGTTCTCTGCACCAATGGAAAAATCCACGAATCTTTGCGACAAATATTGAATCAGCCGGCTTGATACCGGCATCAGTCAGATTATTTTTCGATTGAGAAAATCCACTTTCAATGATATAATTCCATCATAAAGGGATATGGATACGTAATGAAGATGGTCGAAAATACACAATTCGTTATAACTGAGGACATTAAGGCGTTGTCACAAAAATATCCTGCTGTCGCGGAGGCCGAAGCACAGGGAGTAGATGTCTCTCAGTTGTTAGCCACGCTTCGCCTCACCATCGCCGAACGGATTCATCGCCATCAAATCGCTCTGGATACCTTAAATCAACTTCGCAAGGCTGTGAAATGACGAGCGATCCTTTTTTCAACCTTCTGCAGCGATTACAACAGGCAAATGTGGATTTTGTCCTTGTCGGCGGTTTTGCTGCTGCGGTTTATGGCTGCACACTGGTCACACAGGACATCGATATCTGTTGTGATTTCTCTCAGGAAAATCTTTTGCGTCTTCAAAAAGCATTAGATGGCATTCACCCCATTCATCGTATGACGCCAAACCGGATCAAGCTGGAATTAACTATCGACAATGCGGTTCACTTCAAAAATTTATATCTCGATACCGACCTCGGCCCGCTGGATTGCCTTAGTTCCATTGAAGGCCTTGGCAATTTTAAGCAGGTCGTCAGTGTTAGTCGCCAAATTGAATCTGAAGGAATACGACTGAGTATTCTGACACTGGATGCACTAATCAAGGCAAAAGAAACCATAAATCGGCCACGAGATCAACAAGCCGTTATTCAATTAAAAACAATAAAGGAATTAACGAAAACCGATTAAACTTATCAACGTGGAGTAAATATTGAAAACGGCAGGAGTTTTATGGGCGGAACATTCGGCGTGCCAAAACAGGTTCTCTGCACCAACGGTAAAGTTCACAGGATGCTGCGGAAGATTTTGAATCGCTCGGAATAGGCCGAACGGTTTTTTTTGTTTGTCCTAATCTGCCCTTGGCGGTATAATTGTGGGATATGTTGGAAAACAAGAAACAGGAGAAATCACATGGAAAAGACTTTTAGTGTTGAACAGTTTCGCTCCGGGGCGTGTTTTTCTTATTTATTGGTATCCGGTTCGCAAGCCTTACTCATTGACCCTCATATTACAAAGCCGGCATTATACCGTCAATTGCTCCAGAAGCGGGGACTAACTCTGGCCGGTATTGTCGATACACACACGCATGCAGACCATATTTCGTCTGCGGCCATTCTCAAATCGGAGTTCAATTGTCCTCTCTATATGTCAAAAAAAGCGGGCTCCTCGCTTAACCCACAACGGGTTAGTACCGGCAATACGATACCATTCGGCAATGCTAAATTGGAAGTATTGGATAGTCCTGGACATACCGATGACAGTATTTCGCTTTTGGCAGAAGGAGTTGTGTTTACAGGGGATGTTCTAATGATTGGTTCGGTGGGACGGACAGATTTCCAGAATGGTTCGCCTGAAGATATGTTTGAAACATTAAAGCGATTTAAGACATTAGATACGGCCACCATCATTTATCCGGCACATGACTACAAAAACCATACCGAGTCAACCGTGGGAGCGGAGAACAAACAGAACCCCTTTATGGCTGAAACAGATAAAACTTCTTTTGTTAAAACCATGCGATCCAAAACATTGCCAAAACCGTTTAACATGGATGCGATTATTGATATCAACCGCAAAGGAGCCGCAACTGAGATTGAAGCCATTGATGCTGTGGAAGTCAAACGCCGATTGGATAGCGGCCAATGGAAATTGTTGGATGTGCGGCGTACGGATGAATATCAAGCCGTTCGAATTGAACCTTCATTAAACATACCGATAGACACGCTGGCGGGTCAAGTTGAACACTTTAAAGAAGGCAAATGGATTGTTTCATGCCGGTCTGGTGCAAGGGCCGCACAAGCCGCGGAACTGCTGTTATCATTGGGGATGCAAAATATCTGCCTGGCCAAAGAGAGCTTAAATGGCTGGCTCAAACAAGACTATCCGGTGGTGAAAGAAGCCGTCCCGATATCCCTCGAACGGCAAGTACGGATGATTGCCGGGGGATTAGTGCTGGTGGGTGGGTTGCTTGGATTACTGGTCAGCCGTTGGTTTTTGGTGATTCCGATTTTTGTTGGGTCTGGATTGCTGTTTGCAGGGCTGACCGATAGCTGCATGATGGGGCTGTTATTGATGAAACTGCCTTATAATCGCAAAACAACTGCAAAGGCTACTATGCCCGGTGGATCCTGTGCGATGGGCGGCGGCGGCGGGTGCGCGATGGGATAGCCGATTTACATCAAAAACTATGTTTATTAAATCTCATTTGGCTTAAAAAGAAGGAGTAATCAATGAAAATAACAGGGATGTTATGGGCAGTGTTTTTATTTTGTACAGGTGTTGTTTATTCTCAAGAATCGTTGTCCGCTAAAACCGACAATTTCGGCGATGCGACCGTAGAAAAAGTTTTACAAGTTGACACGGCGTGCCGAATCTATTGCGATATCGCCGACTGGCCTGCCATCATCGGCAAAGAAATTCCCATCCAAATTCGCGGGCTTGAACCGCAGGCTAATTTCGACATCACCGTTCGGACATTTATTCTGGATACACTAAACGCCGCATTAAATAATACATCTATTAACGATTCTAATCTGCCTGTCACGCCTGCCATTCTGCTTAAAAATATTCAGCGAGGTCAGACATTCTGCCTTGTCGCAGATATTGAAATCCGTGGCAGCGACCTGGGACAAATGCTGGTAGATCGCGGATATGCCAAAAAATTAATCCTCCCCAAAACCACTGAAATGCCGACACAAACATCCGTTGCCGCGCCGAACACAGAAAAGCCAGAAGTATCTTCGCCTGCACAAGTATCTTCAGAAGGGTATGTCGCATCCAAATCGGGCAAGGTCTTTCATAAGCCGACTTGCTCGCATGCTAAACGCATCCAGAATAAAACAAAAATCACTTATCAGACGAAAGAAGAGGCTGTTGCCGCAGGTCGCAGACCCTGCCAGAGCTGCAATCCATAATTCAATTTTGTCAATCTGTTAAAAGTCCCACTCACTGGACTTTTTGATCAGCGAATTCTGGACAATCATCCCGATAATGGTTGGAATAATAATCACCATCGGCAAAAACCACACTTTGTCAAAAAGCAGTTGGTGAATGTTATCCGTTGCCGAAGTGAGGACTTTGGTTTCATATTGATGCAGCAGCGCAAGAAAGCTAATAGCCAGGATCACTGCCCCGCCCATGCTGGTAAACAGCATCACCGAAATTTTCAGCAGAATAAATGACATCATACCGCCGGCAACAACCCCGATAATAGCCCCGGCCCAGATGTATTGCTCCGGAAGCCCCACCGCATACCATAGCCCGCCGGTAACAATTCCGCCGGCGGCAGCGCCAAGAACCGACACGCACCACTTGACCAGCCACATCGCCAAAATCGCAAAACCAATTGTCCCCATCACCCCGCCCATTATTTCGCTGCCGAACTTTTGCCCTGCCATGATCCCAAGGAACAAACCAATCAACGCAAAACAGATGACCACCAGGATTCGGAAAATACGCCAGCCATAAAGCAGATACACCATCCCGAATGAAATTCCAATCACAGCCTGAAGCCAGGTCAGACTGGTAATCTGCTCCCAGACAAAATTCAGCGTTTGATCCATATTAAATGTTGCATGTTTCGCTCCAGAAGCGGTTTCCGTCGCAGCAAGTAAAAATGAAATCATTTTTTATCTCCTGTCTTTTTATCATCAGGGGCGCTTTTCTTTTTCGGCCGCCCCGGGCATAATGCCAGATCAATCAGCGTTCCAAATCCAACCATTGCCAGAGCAATGATCCACAACATTCCCTGAGATTCTAAAATATAATCTACCGGCTTTGAGCCTTTGTACCATAGCAGCAACAATAAACCTATCGCAATCGCCACGGTACCTAATATTGCGCACATCAAGGCACAAATCCCCCGAGGTATCGCAAAACCAATCCCCAGTATAGCCAACGCGGTTATTGCTCCCGCGGTATAACCGACATTGCCAAGCCCCTGAACTATCTGAATTCCTTTATCAACCAGATACCGTCCATAGGTTTCCAATGTGGTCAAACTTTCGGTAACGCTTGGCGCATCACTGCTGTAATTCGGCGTTCGCGGAATATCATTCCATGTTTTAGCCTCGCTCAACGTCGGCAAAGCAAGCAGCACGTTGGCAATCAACGCCGCCAGTGCGGCAGCGACAATTACTCCAACGATTTTCTCCAGAAAAATCCCAATCAAGCCGGCAATAACCGCTGCAACAATTAGAATCACTACCTGTTGCCCCGCAAAATGCAGCGCCACAGCATATCCCGCGGCGGCGGCAGCAAATCCGGCCAAAACTTTCAGCCAGCGCAATCCGCCAAGCCATAAAAATAGCCCAAGCCAGACCAGCACAAAGCCCGCTCCGGCCAGCACCATCGGCGACAACACAAACGCCGCATTTTGAAATTGTTTTAAAAATTCAGACATTTATTTCCTAAAATACTCATATCCCACATTATCGACAAAACAACCTTTTCTGCGTTAATAATCTATAACCAGACTATCCATCTTTTCCATTTTAACATGTTTTCCAAGAAAAGACCCTTGGAATATAAATGGGGTTTGTTTACAGATTGTTTAACTTTCGAGTTTTTCCCAGCGTGCGTACACCCGGCGAAGCTGCTCGTCAAGTTGCTGGACCTGCTGGACGACTTTAGCAATTGTTTCGCTGGACTGCTTATAAAACGCAGGCTGGGCCATCTGTGCATGCAGTGAAGCTAATTCCTGCTCGGTTTGTTCAATTTTGAGGTGGAGAGAATCCAGTTCCTTTTGCTCTTTGTAGCTGAGTTTCTTTTTGGTGACGGCGGGACTGGCCGCTTCCGGCTTGTCCGACTTGCCTGGCTTAACCTCGGGTTCAAACTGCTCGATTTTGCGCTGCCGAATCCAATCATCATAACCCCCGACATATTCGGAAACATTGCCCTTACCCTCCAGCGCAAAAGTGCCGGTTACAACATCATTGATAAAGGCGCGGTCATGGCTAACCAACAGAACCGTCCCTTTGTACTCAACCAGCAATTCTTCGAGTAATTCGAGCGTTTCCATATCCAGATCATTCGTCGGCTCATCCAATACCAGCACATTGGATGGTTTGGCAAAAAGTTTCGCCAGCAGCAATCGATTTCGCTCTCCGCCGGATAGATGCTGGACAAGATTGCGAGCCTGCTGCGGCGTAAAAAGAAAATCCTGCAAGTAACCGACAACATTTTTCTCCTTGCCATTGATTCGAATACTGCTGTATCCGTCCGCAACATTTTCCCATACCGGCTTATTTTCATCCAATTGGGCGTGAAGCTGATCAAAATACGAAATCTCCAGCTTTGTCCCCAATTTGACCACGCCATCAGTCGGCTTGAGCAGGCCCAACAAAATCTTTAATAACGTCGTTTTGCCGCTGCCATTGGGGCCGATAACGCCGATCTTGTCGCCGCGCATAATTGTAGTCGTAAAATTATCAATAATTTTAGGGGCTGTTTTTTTGTCCGCATTCGGATATGCAAAACTAACGCCGATGGTTTCGATCACCAAATCACCCGAAATCTCCGCGGTGTGTGTCTGAAATCGCACCTTGCCGACGGCAGCCCGTCGCTGCCTGCGGAGTTCCCGCATTTTGAACAGTTCCCGAACGCGGCCTTCATTGCGCGTTCGGCGGGCTTTGACGCCGGTACGAATCCATGTTTCTTCCTGCGCCAGTTTTTTGTCGAACAGCTTTTGCTCGCTAAGTTCCGCATCAAGCTGACACTGTCTGCGTTTGATAAAGGTATCATAATCGCATTGCCAGCTTGAAACCCGCCCGCGGTCGATATTGACAATCCGTGTCGAAAGCTTGCGTAAAAACATTCGGTCATGGGTCACAAAAATCAGCGTGGCGGGATAATTTTCAAGAAATTCTTCCAGCCAGACGATGGAATCGACATCGAGATGGTTGGTCGGCTCATCCAATAATAGAATATCCGGCTCAAGAACCAATGCCCGGGCAAGCAAAACCCGCCGCTTGAGTCCGGCCGACAGGGTCGAAACCTCGGCATCGGCGTCCAATTTCAGATGGGAAATTACGGTATCGACCTGCAAATGAGTATGCCAGGCGTTGTGCGTCTCTAATTCATTTTGCAGGCGACACAATTTATCCATCGCGGGCTTGGAATCATCGGTCGCTAATTGATGGCTGGCTTCATGGTATTCTTCCAACAGTTTCCCGCGCCTGCCCAGCCCGGCGGCAACCGCATGAAAAACCGTTCCCCCGATGCCAACCGGCACGGTCTGTTCGAGCATTGCAATCGACAGCCCCGGCTTGCGGACAATCTGGCCGGAAAGCGGCTCAAGGGAGCCGTAAATAATTTTCATCAGCGTGGTTTTGCCCTCGCAATTGCGGCCAATCAGGCAAATCCGCTCCCGTTCCTCAATTTGCAGACTAACGTCCTCAAGCACATCCTCCTGCCCGAACCCCATACGAATATCACGAATACTCATCAATGCCATAAAATCAACATTCCGACATTAACCACGATGCAGTCTTATTTCTCAATTCTATTAAATTATATATAAAAGCACTCTGGATTTACAGTACAAAAAAGATACAAAAAGGGAGGATTGAAAACTTTTGTCGAAGGGCCTGTGAGGAGTAAGAAAATTTTCCCTATACAAAAAGCAAGGGCCGCGGGGTTTAGCCCCACGGCCCTTATAATCCTGGCAATCACCTACTTTCGCCCCGAAGGACTATCATCGGCCGGACGGTC
>CAYTHV010000078.1:0-14088 GCA_964437685.1 uncultured Pirellulales bacterium | reverse complement strand
GTCCCGGGCGATCTGATTGTCCCAGGTGCATTTCGAGGTCGCCGCCTTTAACAATGCGAAGCACATCGACAAGATATTGCGGATTGAAACCGATTTCAATCGGATCCTGCTCGTATTCAACAGCCATATCAATTTGTGCATCGCCGGTTTCCGGTGCACGGCTGGTAATAACCATATTGTTCTTTTTAAGCGAGACTTTAATGCCTTTACTGTCTTCGCTGGCTAACAATGCCGCACGACGTACCGCGCTTAAAAAGGCATCCTTGGGTAATGTTAATTTTTTATCATAATCTTTTGGAATAATGTCTTCGTATTTTGGGAAATTGCCTTCAACCAGGTTGGAACTAATCACAACCGGGTCACAGGCGATCATAATATGATTTCCGGAAAACTGTACCGCAACCGTCGCTTTGTCGCGGGCAGGGATTTTTTCCAGCAGCGCCATGGTTTTACAGGGGGCAATAATACGACCCTGCGGCTCTTTAGGTGTTTTTTCAAGCGACAGCGTGCTCTTAGCCAGACGTCGTCCATCTGTGGCAACCAGAGATAATTTCTTTCCCTGCACCTCCCAGAGAATTCCGTTTAGTGCATAACGGGTACTTTCCTTTGCGGCGGAAAAAACGGTCTGCAAAATCGCTTCCTGAAGACGATCCAGGCTGACTTCCAAATCCGCAGCGCCATCAAACTCGGGGATCGCCGGATATTGTGCTGTATCCTGCGTAAAGATCGTAAAGAAACTATCAGAACCTTTGATATGTGCCGCATTTTCGTCGGTTTCAATTTCAATAACCTCATCGAAACTTTCTCGCACGATAGAGGTAAATTTGTCCGCAGGTATCACCGCTTGGCCGGGCTTATCAACTTCAACCTGCGAAATCGTATACGTTATTCCCGCTTCCATATCTGTTGCACTTATGCGAACAACATCCTTTTCAGCAACAATTTTCAAACATTGCAATATCGGCTTTGGCGTTCGACTTGGAATAACTGATGTTACCATCGACAACGCATCTTGCAGAGCAGTCCGGTTGAACCTGATTTTCATAAAGCGGCCTCCATCGGTTTTTTTCTCAACTTCAATATCATTTTATCTTTCATTTTCAAGTCCATAGTGTAATCGATTTTAAGTCTTTTGGAAAGCGGTTTTGAATAAGAATTTTCCACTTTCATAACTCCGATAAAAGCCCCATGGCGCTGAAGTGCTATTTAATATAAGATAAGATAAATCTTTTTATTATTAGTTGTAATATAGCCAGTGAATTTGTGAGATATTACATTTCTTAAACCAATAACTACAGGTGTTTTAAGAAGTTATGGCTTATAAAGGCGCGAAATAGACTGTGGATAACTTGTTAGGTAAGATGTATTATTTTATATAATCACTGTTATCAATACTGAAAACATATTTTTATAACAAAATATCCAACAATTGCAACAATGGATTTAACAGGTTATCCACAAGGAAAACCACAGGACAAACAGTCTAAAAAAGCTATAAAAAAAGATTTTATCAGACGCTTTTTCTATACTTTCGCAAATTGTCTAATAAATTTTGCATATCTTTCGGCAGCGGTGCCGTAAAAGTCATTCGCTTTCCATTAGAGGGGTGGTCAATCTCTAATTTCCAGGCATGCAAAGCACATCGCGCCAATAAAGGCTCTTCCGCGGCGGCCTCACGATTTTCAATCTGCCATGGATAAACAATCTTGCCGCCATACATATCATCAGCGACAATCGGATGTTTAATATACGACAAATGAACGCGTATTTGATGGGTTCGTCCTGTCTTTAAGTCAAGCTCTATCAAAGAGTAACCGCGAAATCGCTCCAGCACGCGATAGAATGTAATCGCCTCTTTTCCGATGTCCGGCCGGATAGAGTACCGTTCTCGAACAATCGGATGAACTCCAAGAGGTACGTCGATACAGTCTCCATCTAATTCCGGGCAGCCGTGAGCGATAGCGATATACGTCTTTTTATTTGTCCGTTCGGCGAACTGTCGGGATAATTTCCAATGGGCTGTGTCATTCTTAGCAACAATAATGACGCCGGTAGTATGGCGATCTAAGCGATGTACAATCCCGGGCCGATAGTCTTCAAATCCTGCGGACAGGTTATTTTTAAAATGATAAACCAAGGCATTGACTAATGTTCCGCTTTTATAACCTCGTGCCGGATGAACAATTAAATCCGCTTGTTTATTGATAACAACAACATCCTGATCTTCATACAAGATATCCAGCGGAATGTTTTCCGGGATTAATTCTCGCAATTCTCTGGGCGGCAAGATTAAATCGATTTGGTCGCCGGGGCAGAGTTTGTAGCTGGGTTTGGCGGGTCGGCCATTGATATTAACGCCCTGCTCTTTAATTAATTGCTGTAATTTCGTCCGGCTAAAGTTGCTGAATCGCCCTGTCAGGTATTGATCCAGCCGGCGGAATTTCAGATTATGACCGACATGAAAGCAGAGCTGGCGCCCGGCGAGTTCTTCAGAACCCGTCAATTCAATAGGCTCTTCGGCTTCAGAATCGCCTTCTTCCAGAATATCGACGGGTTCAACGTCCTCTATTTCTGGGGGCAGATTATCCTCGTCAGACCCGGAAAGGTCTTTTTGTTGCGATTTTTTTACCATAATAAAAGCTACTTTGTTTCAGCGGCAGGCTGTTCCTGGGTTTTCTCTGCTACTGCAGGCGCAGGGGCCGGAGTGGTTGGCGCAGGCATCATTTGAATTTGTGGTTCAGCCGCAACAGGCGCAGGCTTCGGAGTATCAACAAAATTATATTTGGCGTTATTGTCGGTCATATTGGCGATGCGATTTTTTGCCATCGCAATCAAAGGTGTACCTACATAAGCCTCGTCATCCACAATTTTCTGATAGAACGCTTTTGCCTGTTCAAGCTGGCCTGATTCTTCAGAACAAAGGCCAAGACCAAACTGGGCCATGGCTTTAACAGTTGGCGCGGTGGCTTTATCAAATGCCTGCTGATAAGCGTCTTGAGCCTGTTTGATTTGCGCGCTGACAATATCCTGCGGAACGAATTCTTTTTTGAGCAATAGTTCCGTACGCAGCGCTTGTCCGCGTTTAATTAAAGCCAGTGCCGCTAAATTTGGGGTTGGCGCCTTCTTGGCTTCATCGGCAAGATTATTGGCCGCGACAAGCAATGAACTGGCGGTATTAAGATTATTCGAATCAGGTTGGGCGGAATAGGCATTCATAGCCATATATTTGCCCATCTCGGCGGCGTTAATTTGTTCGATAACCTGAGCCTCTGCGGTAAAGTTAGATTCCTGTTTCCACCGGTTCAGGAGCGGCCAACTGATCAGTCCAATAATAACTAAGACGATGCCGATAATCTGGTTGCGGTAAGTCCTTGCCAGTTCCGGCAGCTTGCCGATCCAGTCAGCCAATTCATTGTGCATCAGTTCATGACGGTGTTTTGAGTCCATAATCGTTCCTTTTTTGTAAGCCGAAAGACGGCCTGTTTAATTCCAGACACTTTTTATTCACAAAATAGATAAGCTCTCTATTATAGAAACTTTACTTTACTCTTGCAACAAGACTTTGTCGATAGTAGAGTCTTGAAAACCATTTTTATGATGAAATTTTGCTGATTAGCAGGAATAAACGATGAAAAAAGCCTTATATTTCACAGCCATCCTGAACTGTTTAGTTCATACAACCCTGATTTATGCAGAAGTTCCCACAAACTGGGACTCCTCCCGCTATATCCGGGTCAGCGAAGTTAAGCCGGAGATGGAGGCCTACTGCCTGACGGTATTAGAAGGTGAGAAAATAGAGAAATTTTCTCTGAAAATTCTAAGTATTATAAAAAAAGCTCGTCCGGCACAGGATATGATTTTGGTGGTTGGGACAGACGAACGTTTCAAAGACCTTGGGGCGGTTCACGGCTGTTCAGGATCACCGGTTTATATTGACGGCCGTATGGCGGGAGCTTTGGCGGCAGGATGGGATGGCTCTATCAATCCCCTTTATATGGTAACTCCAATCGAAGAAATGCTGCCCATTGGACAGACCAATAAAAAAATAGCAAATCTATATAATAAAACGAGTTATGTAGAATTTTCGGCACCATTGAATATGGAAAAAATCAACCAAAAAGCGATGGAATCCATAACATTTAGGCCATTGTCCTCGGTTCAGCTTCCGATATCCACCAACCTGTCAATGCGGGCCTGTGAGGTATTAAATGAATCCATGGCCCCTGCGGGCTTTGTGCTGATGCAAGGGGATAGTTTGGCTGGATTGGAATCCACTCAGAAGCCTGCTTTTGCCCCAGGTGGTGTATTGAGTGTTCCGCTTTGTTCCGGCGATATACGGATGGCGGCCGTTGGAACAGTTACCGAAGTGATTGGTGATAAAGTGTATGGTTTTGGACATGCTTTTACCGGTATTGGTGAAGTCGAATTACCGATGGCCGCCGGAACTGTATATACGGTGGTTACGACCCGGCAGTCGTCAATGAAATTGGCCGGAGCGTCAGAAGTAGTTGGAACCTTGCGGTATGATCAGGAAACCGGCATTGTTGGTTTTATTGGCCCGATTCCCAAAAGAATTGATTTGATCGTTAATATCAAACGATTTGACGCGGCGCAGGATAAGTCGTTTCAATGTAAAGTTGCCAGAGATCGCAATTTTACGCCGGTCATATTACAAAATGCCATTATTGGAGCAGCTCTGTATCAGGGCGACTTGCCCCAGGAACACAGCATTAAATATCATTGTGCGTTCGATTTGGAAGCAGGCCGGCAGATGAAATTCAGCGGGGTTTCTTCCGGGCAATCGGTAATGGAGGCGGCAAAGGATATATTTTCCTTAACTGCGGCATTATTAAATAATCCTTTTCAGTCGATTTATCCCGATAAAATTGTGATGGATATTGAGATTGCTCCGGATAATCTCCAGGTTTCGTTATGGGAGGCAAAAATAGCCGAAAATACGGTAAGGCCCGGCGATACGGTCAAAATTAATACTGTGTTAAAAGGCTTTCGCAACGAACCCCAGCCATTTGTCGTAGAAATTAGAATTCCCGACAACTGCCCCAATGGTAAATATCAATTACAGGTTTGCGGTGCGGATGCTTATCAGGCATTTTTGCTCAAAGCCGCGCCGCATCGGTTTATGGTTGTTGACGCCGAAAGTCTTATAGCGGCGTTTACCCGTGTTTTAAATATTGAGATGGATCGTTTGTATGTGTGTCTGCCGATAGACCAGTCCGGCTTGACAGTACGCAATACCGAATTGCCGAACCTGCCGATGAGCAAAATGATGGTGCTGGCAGATGACAAACGCATCATGCCCGCAGCGCCATATCAAAATATTGTCGAAGCCAGTATTCCAACTGGTCTGATTGCGTCAGGTTCAACCGTTATTGAACTGACTGTGGATAAAAATAAATAACCTGTTACTGTTTCATCATTCTGATAAAAGGAAGACAAATGTTGACGCTTAATAAAACTCTGATAAGTTCCATACTCACACTAATTTTCACCGCCAGCTCTGTTTTTGCGGTTACTTCTACGATACTTCGGCAGAAAACCAGTGATGACCTGCTCAAAGGAAAATCCGATGCGGTGATTGTTGATTCTCAGGGCGTTATTCGTCTTGCGCCAAAAATTGACAAAGTGGATTGCAATGACCTGCTTGAAGAGGCTTGGACGATCAATGCCATTCTGGCCGACAAAAGCGGTACGATTTATGCCGGGACCAGTCCGCAGGGCAAGATCATTCGTATCCGGAACGGCAAGGCGGAATTACGGTATCCTCAGCAGTTGAAATTACAGATTAAGCCTGAAACGGCTGACTCGAATGACCCCAATGCCGTCCAGTCGGATCCGCAGCCCAATGCACATATATTTGCGATGGCGTTTGATGTTGCCGGTCGCGTACTGGCCGGGGTTAGCGGCGAACAGGGAAAATTGATTCGCATGAGTACCGAATCAGAGGTTGTGTTTGAGAATGAAAAAGTACAGTACATTTTTGCAATTATTCTCGATTTACAAAATAATATTTATTTAGCGACAGGACCCAACGGACAGCTTTGGAAGCTGGATGCGTTCGCGCAAAATCCGAAATTACTCTGTACCCTGCAGGACAAAAATATTTTGTCGCTGGCAATCGGTAAAGATGGAAGTCTTTTTGCCGGTACGGATATGCGAGGGCTGGTTTATAAAATTCACAGCGACAGCGGCAAAGTCGAAGCTCTGTATGACAGCGAGCAGGATGAAATCACCGCACTGCTGATTGATGACAACGGATTTATTTTTGCCGCCGCTACCAGCGGCAATGTAGCCAATCAAGCCCTGCAGGTCGGGGTATCGCTGAAAAAAGCTCCCGGCAAGCCCGATGCCGCCAGCGGTAAAACACCTGAGACGTCGTCCAGCGGCTTGAATCTCAAACCTGCCAATTCCGACGAACAAAAAACCGCGCCGGCGCCGCAGCAGGCACCGGCCCCAAAGGTTCCTGCTCCAAAGTCAGCCGGACATATTTATAAGATTTCACCGGAAGGATTTGTTACCGATGTTTTTATGGAGCCGGCGGTGTTCTATTCATTATTGTCCAAAAACGGGAAATTGCTGCTGGGAGTCGGACCTAAAGCAAAATTGTTTTCCATTGACACAACGACCGAAGAACGAGCCGTAGCATTTGAAGATACAACCAGTTCGCAAATTACCGCGATGGCTTATGATGGCAAAGATGTTTATCTGGCTCTGGCCAATCCGGCGGGGATTATTCGCATGGCCGACAGTATCAGCCAAAAGGTAATTTATACCTCAGACCTGCTTGATGCGGGCCAGCCGGCGCGATGGGGCAAAGTGCAGCTTGATGCACAGATTCCGGAAAGCTGTGAAATATTGCTGGCTGTGCGCAGCGGCAATGTCAAAGACCCCAATGACCCAACGATGTCGCCGTGGTCGCCGGATGTGAAATTTACGGAACCTATGGATGCGGCCTGCCCGGTCGGACGATTTTGCCAATACCGACTGACACTCAAATCCGGAGATGCCAAATCCACGCCGACCGTGCGTGAAATTGCCGTTGCCCAGGTTGTGCCAAACCTGGCCCCGCAGGTTGCGGCGACAACGGTGCAAAAGACCGACAAGCTAAAACCGTATTTGATGACAATTCAGGCCAAGGCGGATGATGAAAATAAAGACCAGCTCGAGTATGCGATGGAGATGCGCAAGCAGGGACGCGAAAGCTGGATTTTATTGAAAGACAAACTGGATCAGCCGAAGTATGAATGGGATATCCGTACCGTAGAAGATGGTCGCTATGAGATTCGTGTAACGGTGTCTGACAGGCTGTCGAACAATCAGGAAACGGCGCTGACCGATTCACGCGTTAGCGATCCAATCGTGATTGACAATACCGCCCCTGCGATAGTCAAATCGGAAATGAGCGTCGATGAGACAACTGCGAAGCTGGCATTGACCGTGCAGGATGAATTGTCTGTTGTTGCCCGCGTACAATATACTGTCGATAGCGACACTGCGATGCAGTCCTGCCTGCCGACGGATGGAATTTATGACATGACTCAGGAGGCGGTTGTGATTATGGTTCCCGATCTGAAACCCGGCCAGCATGTTATTGCGGTTAGTGTCGCCGATGATCTGGGCAATACAGCATATAAAACCTGGCTGGTCGAAATCAAATAAATCATTTGGAATAACGATGAATAAAAAAGCCCGGCGGCAAACCGGGCTTTTTTTATGTCGGGAAGAAGTCAGTTTAAAACGTCCATTCCATATTGAGTCGAACAAATACAGCATGATCACGGCTGCTCTGATCATAATAGCTGCCGGGAATGAAATAATCGACCATCAGGAAAGTATTGAAATTCTTGCAGCAACTGTATTTGGCGAGCCAACTGAATAACTGACCGCGGAAGTTGCCGCTGTTGGCAAACGTGACAGAACCATTTGAGCCGGTTTGGCCGGCCTTGGTATTTTCATCGGCCCACAATAAATTATAATCCGTGGAAAAACTCCAGTCTTTAACCGGCTTGAATGTGTGACCAAAGCCTACACGATGCAAGTTGGTGACTTCGTATTTTGCTGTTTCAAATGCGTAGATACTTGGAATCATGTCCCCGCCGCGCTGTGATTGCGCATAGTCGCCCCACAGAGGATCAAAAGCCTCATTGCACTTGGTGTCCGGATCATTACCCGATAGAGATTCCTGTGTCAAACGCAGCTCGTTTTTCCAGTCGTCATTAAAAGCATACGCCAGTTTATTATTGGTTCCAAGTCCCTTCATGCTTTCTTTGTCTTTGGTTCCAAACTGCTTGGCGATTTCAGTGCTGTACGACCAGTTTTCGTCGAGATTTTGGGCGACACGTCCGCCGAAGGTATGAATCTCCGCATCTTTGCCGGGAGTCGTACTCCAGAATTTACTGCGATCTTGCCAAAATTTGGTATAGTTTGAGGGTTCTTCTTTTTTATAAATATAGTAACCTTCCAAAGTGGTATTCTCGAAAGATTTATCAGTCAAATACGTGATAAAGCCGGTTTCATCCGTCTTCTGAGTTAAACTCAGATAATCCTGATGGTCAAAAGGTGTCAGCCAGGCTTCCTCATCGTCATACTGAGTAATGCCTATTAAATCCAACTGGGTTTTGTCTGTTAAATCAATGGTTGCGCGGGCCGCATCGAAAAACATCGTCCGTGAGCCGTCTTTCGGCGTACCTTCGGCTATCAGCCAGCCGGTGCCTAAATTGATATCCTGACGACCAATAACCAATGTCATTGGAGCGTCAAAGGCGTTTTTGAAGGTCAGATTCATCCGGTCAAAAATCATTTCGCGCAAATCCAGGTTCTGATCTGAATTCGTTGGGTTGGAAGACCGTTCTGTATTCCAGGTCCAGAATTCCCAGACCAGACGGGTATTAAATGTCACATCCCCATCGTCCGTCAATTTCCAGATCGTAGACCATCGTGTACGATACCGTTGGCCATTTTCTTCATTCCAATTGCCCGGCTTGTTGGAAGCGGTGTCGCCATACTGATCGTTCAGCGATGATGTGTTGTGGTTGTATTCATTGCGGAGTCGTAAATCCAGCCCCATCTCCAGCCCCTTAAAAGGATGATGGAATGCGTCCGCCCAGGCCGTATTGACATTGTGCCAGTGGGGAGCGGCAGCGGAATCCTTCTGCGCTGTGTCTGCGGCAAATGTTTGCGAACTCCATACCATCACGGCTGCCAATAAAACCGAACACAATAGATTTCTTCTGATATCCATTTTGTCTTTCCTTGATTTAAGGGTAATTCCGGTAATGGCGCTATTTGCATTTGTCGGTTCTTTGTATCCGTAACTTTACTGATTTTTACAACATCAAGTCTTGTACAGGTGGATTGTCGGGCCGGCATGTATGTGTCACAAAACAGTTCACATAAAAAAAGCCCGGCTTATTCGCCGGGCTTCCGTGTAATGATGCAGCAATTTGAAATTTAGAAAGTCCATTCCATATTAATACGGGCAAAGATCGCATGGTCGCGATTGCTCTGATCATAGTAACTGCCCGGAATGAAGTAGTCCAGGAGGAACTGGGTTTTGAAGTTCTTGCAGCAGCTATAGGTCAGCAAGCCTGTAATCATCTGGCCGCGGAAATAGCTGTTGGCTGAATACCTTGGTGTGTCAGCAGCAGCAGGTGAAGACGCCTGCCCATTCTGATCTGCCCACATCAGGTTGTAATCTGTGTCCAATTTCCATTCTTTGGCTGGTTTGAAAGAATGCCCGAAACCTACACGATGCAGGTTGGATACTTCGCCCAAAGCGCCTTCAAATGTCCACAAATAGGACTGCAGGTCGCCGCCGCGCTGATACTGAGGCCAGTCGCCCCACAGGGTGTCAAATTTTTCGCTCTTGCCGGTTCCCGGCTTGTTGCCCGACATATATTCATGTGTTAATCGCAGTTCATTTTTCAGCTCATCGTTAAATGCATAAGCCAGCTTATTGTTTGAACCTAAGCCGCTCATTTCCTCAAAGTTTTTGCTCGAAGTTCCTACATCGCGTCGTCCAAACTGCTTGGCCGCTTCCACACTGTATGACCAGTTTTCATCCAGATTCTGGGCAACACGTCCGCCAAAGGTATGAATCTCCGCGTCTTTGCCTGGACCGGTGGTCCACCACGACTCGGAGCCTTTTGCCCAATCTGACGGCTCTTCATTTTTGTAAATATAGTAACCTTCCAAGGTGGTATTGTCGAATGACTTGTCGGTCAAGTACGTAATAAATCCGGTTTCATCCGTTTTCTGGGTCAGATGGATATAATCCCGGTGGTTGAATGGCTGGAGCCATTTATCTTCATCATCATATTGAACCAGACCGATCAAATCCAGCTTGGTCTTATCAGATAAATCGATAGTCGCGCGAGCCGCATCAAAGAAAATGGTCCGTGAACCGTCAGCGGGAGTACCGTCACAAACCAGCCAGCCGGTACCGAGAATAATATCCTGACGACCAATAACCAGTGTCATCGGTGCATCAAAAGCATTTTTGAATGTCAAGTTCATCCGATCAAAAATGGCTTCACGGAAATCCGTATCCTGTTTGGATAAGGGTTTCAAGCCGTTAATATGGCTCCGTTCGGGATCGGTAATGGACCAGAATTCCCACACCAGCCGGGTGTTGAATGTCGCATCTCCATCGTCTGTCAATTTCCAGACTGTGGACCATCGTGTTCGATATCGCTGCCAGTGATTATCATTGTCATTGATGCCGGCGACATCTCCGTACTGATCATTGACACTGAAGATATTATGAGCATACGTTTCGCGTAATCTTAAATCCAGTCCCATTTCCAGGTTGTCCATCGGGTGATGGAAAGCATCCGCCCAGGCACCCTTAACATCATGCCAACAACCGGTGCTCTCAGAACCAACATAACCTGCCGCTGGTGAGGCGGTCGCCGCGGGGGCTGTCGGAGTGGGTTTAGCTGCCTCGGCAGCAAATGCCTGTGAGCTCCATAATACGATGGCCGCAAGCAGCGCCAAGCTTGCAATTTTTGTTGCGTTCATTCTTTGTTCTCCTTGTTTGAGTTATATTTTCCTGTCAAGCGATATTACTATTTCGGTTATTTACCTCAAAAACTTATTTCTTTTCAAGTCGCTCAATTTTTCGGGAAGCACTTTGCGATATGGTCTTTTGACGGCGGTGTGGTTATCAGACTTACAATCACCGCTACCAGTATAGCTATCGGCAGCGCGATAACCAGTGGGTCGACAACCGACCAGTTCGGTTTGTCCAGCAAAAGAGAATGTTTTTCAAATAATTTATAACAAAGTCCGATAGCTCTGGCTTCTTTATCCTTAAAGAACAGCAGCCAGACGGCCGTTACCGCAAAACCCGTCAGCAGCGATGCCACCGCTCCGGCCTTGGTCATTCGCTTCCAGAACAGCCCGCCGACAAATGCCGGCAAAAACGCCGCCGCGCACATACTGAAAAATATCGCAGTCGCACGGGCGACAATATATCCACCCCGATTCTTGTAGCTGAACAGTACGGCCAGCAAGATGCCGATGATAATCCCGATTTTGGTGACCCATAAACCTCTGCCTGCTTTGCCCGGCAGTTGTTCATAAATATCCCGGCCAATACTGGTTCCGACGGCGTGTAATTGGCTGGACAGCGTACTCATTGCTGCCGACAGCAGCGTCAGCAAAAACAGCAGCCCAAACCATGATGGCATCGCGCTGGTGATAAATTTGGGAATGATGGAATCCGGATTGAACATCCATTCGCCGGATTTTGTTTTTACCAGTGACCGCAGAAATGAGATAGCTTTTGGTTTAACCGTTACCGTTCCATCGGCATTTTCTGTAATCTCCGCCGTTGGCATCAGTTTGGAGAATCGAATGATGTTGCCGTCCTTTTCCACGTCGTAGCCCTGTGCGACCAAATCCAGATCGGCGGTATCATCGCCGTCAGTATCAAGATGAATCAGCTTGCACGGGACTTTTACAACAAGGTCTCTTTCCTGCTTGACAATCACTGCGGTTTTTTCCGTTGTGCTGAGCAGCTTGCCGGTAATGACTTCTTTCTTATAGAAATAAACATTGGTCAGAGAGCCGACGACAAAAGCCACGCCTGTCATACACAGGATAAATACGCCGCCGCTGAGCACCCCGCGATTGAGTTCGCGTTTGCTTTTAACCGTCATAAACCGCACCGCCAACTGCGGCTGCGCCAGTACGCCGATGCCTACGCCCATCACCAGGGTCGTAATGACAATCCACCACAATTCGTTATCAGGGCTTCCCCACCCGAATTTCGGCATTGCCGTAAAACCCTGAAAACCAATCTTGCCGAAAAGCGACGGCAGCTTGTTCATATCTGTCAATTGCTGATGTGCCGATGTAACCCCGCCGAAACTGCTGTAGGTAAAGATCACCAGTATCAGCATCCCGAAAAACATAATCGCTCCTTGCAAGGCATCTGTGTACATCACGCCCTTTAAGCCGCCCATGATCACATACGCGGTGGTGATGACGCTGAATATCAGTAATGCAGAATTATAGGAAATGCCGAATTTCTCACAGATAAACTCTGTTCCGCCGATCAGCACTGCCGCCGCGTAAATCGGCATCAGACCGAAAATAATCAACCCGACAAAAACCTGGATAAACTTGCTGTTAAAGCGTCTGCCCAGCAGTTCCGGAAATGTATGGGCGTCCAGAGCGTGTCCTATTCGCCGAGTCGAGGGGCCAAGAAACACAAACGCAATAAAAATTCCCACAAAGATATTGCAGACGGTCAGCCACAGCAGGCTCATTCCGAACATCGCCGCCACACCGCCGAATCCGACGATGGCGCTGGTAGAAATAAAGGTCGAACCATAGCTCATCGCCATAATAAACGGGTGAATCTGCCGGCCGGCAATCAGATAATCGGCGGCGGTTTTGGTTCGCATGTAACCCAGCCAGCCCAGATAGACAATGATCAGCAAATACAGCAAAACAAACATGATATCCATGAGACCGAATTGTGCCAATATCATAAAACCTCCTGAGCGTAGTGAACGCGGTTTTGGTTGATTTTGAAATGACTTGTCCGGCGGAAATTAGAAATCCTGCTCGACTTTTTTCTCTTCAGCGACCCACTTGACGTCCGATGGCTGAATCGGCTCGTCGCCTTTGTTGTGGGTTAGAAGACTATAGACCACACACAGAACCGAACTGGCGATACACAGTAGATACGCCGCAACAATCCATTTGTCCTCGATTCCTAACATAACTCTCTCCTGGCTAAAATCAAGATTCGTTTCGTTTAAAACAAATACCCTACTTTATCAGTGTAGTTTCTATGGAAAGAAACAATACTGGCGATTTTAATAAAATTCAAATAAATTCTTGTGTAAATTTCACAATTTATCGACAAATGGGGCGAATAACTTGATTTTAATCACAACAACCAGTGTTTTTTCGGACGATCTCGACTGGCTTTACGGCTTTTTATCTCGTCCGCCAGCCTTTTCAATCTTCATATTAATAAGGCTTGCCGAGTATGCCGCCCCGAAGCCGTTGTCGATGTTGACAACGCTAACCCCCGAAGCACAACTATTGAGCATAGCCAGCAGTGCTGCCAGCCCCTCAAAACTTGCCCCATATCCGACGCTCGTTGGTACCGCGATGACCGGACAATCCACCAGCCCCCCGACCACACTGGCCAGTGCTCCTTCCATCCCGGCAACCACAATCACCACCGCCGCTTTTTGCAGTGTCGGAATATGATTCAGCAGCCGATGCAGCCCCGCCACGCCGACATCACAAACCAGTTTGACCTGCTGCCCCAGCATTTTTGCTGTCATTTCCGCTTCCGCCGCGACCGGCAAATCCGCCGTCCCCGCAGTCACAATCGCGATATACCCCGTTGTCGTTTCCGGCGGGGTCTGCTCCAAAATAATCATCCTCGCCGCCGCCTCGTAACGCAGCGCAAGTGTTGTATGTGAAATGACTTGTTCGTAAAACGCCCGCTCCGCCCGTGTGGCGATAACATTATTGCCCTTTTTCGCCAGCGTCTCAAAAAGCTTCGCGGTCTGTTCTGCTGTTTTGCCCGGGCCGTAAATCACC
>CAYTHV010000077.1:0-14333 GCA_964437685.1 uncultured Pirellulales bacterium | reverse complement strand
AACCGCGTGGGCATAGCCCACCCTACCGACTATTGTCAGAAAAAGTGTCTGACCCCTTTAATTTTCCTATCTGATTGGAATGGCGATTTATGTACTCGCGCGGTGGTATTTTAAATTTTAGATTTGGCAGATTATGCCGTCCCCTGCGGGGACTCAATGAGGGGTGAGGTGCATCTAACTCCCACGCCCTTACGGGCGAGGCTTTATCATGCCGCCCGCTGCGCGGGCTGGAAAGAAAAGAAGTCAGAAGTCAGAAGTCGGGAGTCAGAAGCCAGAATTTAGGGGTGGAATTTTTCTGTTTTAAGTAAAGAAATGTCTTGTTAGTTGGGATTGCATTTGTATAATTGATGAGAAGGAAAAGGTTGTGAGAAGAATTATAATATAACCCATGAGTCAAAAGGAGCGCATTGACATGTTAAAGATTGTATTGACTCTACTATTTTGTGTCGCAGTTCTATATTCTCCCGCATTTGCAACCGAAAAGAAAGAAACTGAAAATGCTGCTTTGATATATGCTGAAGCTTTTAAGTTATATCCCTCTAAAAGTATCCAAGAATTAAGACAACAACAAGAAGAATCACGGGAAAAAACTATAGCACAAAAGGATCCGAACATTATTTTTCGCGTTGTCACCCAGCTACAAGATAACCCCGAATATCTGATGATGAAAAAAGTGGAAGAATATGCAGCGTGCAACGCTCCTTTCGACTCCAGTATTGAATCCTATGTTCAATCTTACAAAAATGTTGTGGATTTAGTTCATAAAGCCGCATTGCTTGAATGCTGTGATTGGCCGAAAACGTCAGGTTCTATCATGGCCCAAATAAGTACTGAGATAAAGCGTCTGAACTGCTTAAAAGAATTATCGTACCTTGCTGTTGCAGACGCCCGATTGGAAGCAGAAAAATCGTATTACAAGACGTCACTTTCCAAAATTGTAAATTCAATAAAAATAGCCCACCACGCCGGCAACAAAAACGTGCTGGACCATTTGTTTAGTATAGCAATGGAAAAAAACTCACTGAAATGTCTCCATCATATCCTCGAAAATCTGCCACTTGAAATGAACTCTCTAAAATGGCTGGAAGTTCAATTGGAAAAAGAAAAAAGAACATTTCTTTCATTTCAGGATTGTCTCGTCGGAGAAAAAGAACTTTTTGCGGAAAACCTTACAAAACAAGAGATTCAAAATACTCTGGCACGTTATCTGCAATCTGATCCCAACGCGATTCCGCAAATAACCGATGACTCTGTGCAGATGGCAATACGATATAATGGGCAATATACCGAACAGTTGTGTCAGGCTGCGATATTACCATACCCCGAAGCAATGAATGCATTTCAAGAACTCCAAGAAAAGGCCAGCAAAGAATCAACTTACGGCTTGCTGTCCGTCATTTCATCCTCCTCTATTGGCAAGACATATACAACTCATATACGAATTAACACACAGCTCCATGCTATTATTTCAGCCATAAAGATATATCAAGCTTATGTCTTGAACGGGAAAATGCCGGATGTGCTGCCTAAAGACTGTCCTGTGGACTTATTCAGCGGCAACTCTTTTATTTACGAACGTAAAGATACCAGTTTTATTCTGAAATGCCAGGGAATAGATTTGAGCAATGATAAGAAAAATGTGGATGAATATGAGTTTAAGTTGAATCGGGGAACCACCCTTAAATGACATGAAAAGAAAAATAAACTATGTGGGCAAAACCTGCCGATTATGCCGTCCCCTGCGGGGACTCAATGCGTGAGGCGTATCTAACTCCCACGCCCTTACAGGCGAGGCTTTATCATGCCGCCCGCTGCGCGGGCTGGGAAAGAAAAGAAGTCAGGAGTCTGGAGTCAGAATTCAGAAGTGGAATTTTTTTATTTTTAACAAAGAGATGTATTGTTATATTTGTTTTTAACCCATCCTGCCCATGCGAAAAGACATGGGCAGGGCACCCATCTATCTTCTATGTCGTCTGCTGCGCGGGCTGGGAAAGAAAAGAAGTCAGAAGTTGGACGCCGGACGGGAATGATGCCCTGTAAAATCAATTGCCATCGTGTATTATTTTTGTTATAAAAACACAACAATGCAGTTATTCAATACACAATCTACTTCGCTTCGGCTGATCCTGCTGGCGGCTATTGTCGCAGCGGTGACATTTTCATCTTTCAGCGGCGCCCTCAAATGCGGCTTTGTGCCGCTGGATGACCCCAGTTATGCCGGAAATCAGACCGTCAAAGAAGGATTCAATTTCAAGAATTTTCTATGGTCATTTCAGGCAACGCAGGAGGGAAACTGGCACCCGCTGGCGTGGATGAGCCACATGATCGACAATAACCTTTATGGAGCGAACCCCAAAGGACACCATCTGACCGGCCTACTGATCCATATTGCCAGCGGGATTTTATGCCTGCTGCTGTTTTTCAGGATAACGCGGGATTACGCCGTATCGTTTTTAATCGCCCTGTTTTTTGCAATTCATCCGCTGCGGGTAGAATCCGTCGCGTGGATCGCCGAACGAAAAGATGTCCTGTGCGTCTTTTTTGGGTTATTGTCGATGCTCTTTTATATGGAATATGTACTCAGGCATTCCAGGGCCGCTTATGTGTGCTGTCTTGTGTCAGCGATGCTGGGGCTGCTGTCCAAGGCGATGCTGGTGACGCTGCCGTTTTTGTTTTTTCTGCTGGATTACTGGCCGCTGAACCGATTTAAGTCTTTTGACAAAACGCTGCTGCGAGGACTTATCTGGGAAAAGGTTCCATTTTTCATCGGCATAATCTTTGTCTGCATCATTACGTTTCTGACGGCGGACCAAGGCGAGGCGATGTTTCTTGCGGACTCACTGTCGCCGTGGCTTCGGATTCAAAATGTCGGGATTTCCTATGTTCGTTACTTAGGCAAGCTCTTTTACCCGGTTTCGCTGGGACTGATGTATCCGCTGCGATTTGACGAAGGAACTTTCCGGCGGTTTGTATTCAGCATCATTCTGCTGATCGGCATAACGGGCCTGTTTTTTTATCATCGGAAAAAAAGACCTTATCTTCTGGTCGGGTGGATGTGGTATGTCGTTACCCTTTTGCCGGTTATCGGAATTGTGCAAATCGGGCCGCAGGCGATTGCGGATCGCTTTACCTATCTGCCCTGCCTTGGAATTCTGTGTATCTTATTTATGATGCTGCTGGCTATCATGCGTAAGCACTGGGCATTAAAATCCACTGGAATCATCTTGCTGACGGCGGCGGGCTTATACTGTATGGCGGCAACCGATGTTCAGGTTTCCTATTGGCAGAATGGATTTACACTGTATAAACATGCACTGGATGTTGAAGACAGCCCCTTTATCCGGCTGATGTATGGCGGAGGGTTGGAAATCGCAGGGCAGTACGATGCCGCGTTTGAACAATATAACAAGGTTCATGCGTATAATCCGCAGGAGTCGTCGCCGCTGATTTTAATGGCACGGACGCGCATGAAACAGGGTTTGTATACCGAGGCGCTGGATTATCTTGGCAAAGTCAACATTAAGGAAAAAAAGCCGTCGGAACAGGCACTCATTTATGATTTATATGCGGCCTGCTTAAGGTCAACACAGCCGGAACAGGCAGCCGACTATGCAATACAGGCCTGCACGCTGACGGATTATCAGGAGTCGGGATATTTAAAAACACTCGCTCTGTGCTATGAGGCCAAAAATGATTACTCGAATGCCGTTAAAATCGCCGAGAAGGCCATTGCCATTTTAAAGCAGCAACAGAAAACCGAGGGCTTGGCTGAGATCGAAGCGATTAAAAAACGGTGCGAAGAAAAACTTAGACGAGAATGAAAGACACTTCTGTAAAATCCATAAGCAATGGTCACCTCTGGGGTCTAAAAAATAAAAGGTTTTCTACAAAGCATAATGTACTTGCAAAAAAACGCCGAGATTGTATAATCATTTATCAATGAGAGAGCATAACGATACCATTCAGTCCATTCGTATCGAGGGCCTGGCCCTGTTGCTTATCCTGCGCCCCTAAGGCGCAGGATGACTAATCACATACATACTATACCCACTATATCGTTTTTAAATTTCTACTGGAAATTTTGTCCCGTTTCGGGCATAATTCCCCATTCAATATTTTATTAAGGAGACAATTTTATGTCTGCTGACAAAATAACTGTTTTTGATACGACTCTGCGTGACGGCGAACAGGCCGCGGGTACCCGGCTGGACATGCGCGAAAAGCTGGAAATTGCTGTCCAACTGGCCAGATTGGGCGTTGATGTCATTGAAGCGGGCTTTCCAATCAGCTCGCCGCAAGACTTTGAGGCGGTCAATCTTATCGCCAAAGAAGTGCAGGGCGTTACTATTTGTGGACTAACAAGAGCCGTAAAGGCCGATATTGATGAGGCAGGCAGAGCCCTTGTCCCGGCAAAACGGCGGCGTATTCATACCGGATTGGGCATCAGCGATATTCATATCGCAAGCAAATTCCGCGATGACAAATACGGCAAGACACTCGAAGATAAGAAAAAACGCGCCATGGATATGGGCGTTGAAGCGGTCAAACATGCGCTGCAATATACCGACGATGTGGAGTTCTACTGCGAAGACAGCGGCAGAGCAGACAAGAATTATCTGTTTCAGGTGATCGAAGCGGTTATTGACGCTGGCGCTACGACGGTCAATATTCCCGATACGACGGGTTATTCAATCCCGGAACAGTATGGGGCTTTGTTCGCGGAGATCATCGCAAAAGTACCGAACAGCAGGAAAACAATTCTTTCGGCTCACTGCCATGACGACCTGGGGATGAGCGTGGCTAATTCGCTGGCGGCGGTCAAAAACGGCGCACGGCAGATCGAAGGGACGATCAACGGCATCGGCGAACGAGCAGGTAACGCATCGCTCGAAGAAATCGTGATGGCGATTCGTACGAGAAAAGATTATTTCGGCATTGAGACTGGGATTAACACCAAAGAGTTTTACAAAACCAGCCGAATGGTGTCGGAGATGATGGGCATCGCGGTGCCTGCCAATAAGGCGATTGTCGGAGCCAACGCGTTCGCTCACAGCAGCGGCATCCATGTTGATGGTTTCATTAAAAATCCGCTGACATACGAAATTATCCGTCCGCAGGATGTCGGTTCGCCGGAAAGCGAAGTTGTCCTGACGGCGCGAACCGGCAGAGCGGGAGTCAAGCACCGGCTTGAAGAACTCGGCTATAAACTGGACAAGGAAGAGCTGGAGCAGATTTACCAGCGGTTTCTGACAGTTGCCGATAAAAAGAAAGAAGTGTTTGACGACGACCTGATGGCGATCATCGGCGATGAGATGCGCATTAAAGAACACAGCCTTGAACTGCTATATCTGCATGTTTCCTGCGGTACGGGAACACTGCCGACGGCGAGCGTGCGGGTCAAAGTCAAAGGCGAGATTCGACAGGCCGCCGCATGCGGAGATGGTCCGGTAGACGCAGCGTATGAGGCGATTCGCGAAGCGACTGGGTTTTCGCCCAAGCTGGAAAACTATGCGATCAAGGCCGTTACCGCGGGCAAAGAAGCCCTCGGTGAAGCGACGGTCAAGATCATCGGCGACAATAACCGGCGGTTCAGCGGACGCGGCGTTTCGACGGATATCATCGAAGCCAGCGCCAAAGCATATATCGATGCGATGAACCGGATGATCACCAGTGCCGATATGGCTGAAGGCGAAAAGATTGTTTTGTAGGAAAATATTAAAAATGAAGTCAGAAGTCAGAAGCAGAATTGAATTTATTCTGAATTCTGACTCCCGACTTCTGGCTTCTTCTTTAGGATTTGTTTAGAATTTAGAATTTTTTTTGAAGTGGAGTTAATTTTATGAGTATGACGATTACGGAAAAGATTTTGGCGCGGGCGGGAGGCAAGGCTTCCGTCAAGCCCGGCGATCTGATTAACGCCAAGATTGATATGATTATGTGCCACGATGTGACAACGCCTGCGGCGATTTCGATGCTGAAAGAACAAGGCATCGATAAGGTCTTCGACACGGAAAAGATCGCCGTGACGCCGGATCATTTTCAGCCGGCCAAGGATATCAAAAGCGCCGAACTGCACAAACGGCTGGATAGCTGGGCCAGAGAAAAAAACATCAAATACTATTATCCGCTGGGCAAGGCGGGCGTCTGCCATGCACTGCTGCCGGAACAGGGACATATCCGTCCCGGCGAAGTGATTGTCGGCGGCGATTCGCACACCTGCACCTACGGCGCGTTCGGGGCGTTTTCGACGGGCATCGGTTCGACCGACCTGGCGGCGGCTCTGGCAGCGGGCATCCTTTGGTTTAAGGTTCCCGCGTCGATGAAGTTCATTCTCAATGGCAAGCTGCGGCCGGGCGTGTACAGCAAGGATATTATTCTTGAGACCATCCGCCGTATCGGCACGGATGGCGCTTTGTATCGGGCGATGGAATTTGTCGGGCCGACGATTGCAACGCTGAGCATGGAATCGCGAATGACGATTACGAATATGGCGATTGAGGCCGGCGGCAAAAATGGCATCATCGGCGTCGATGATATTACGAAAGAATACCTGGCCGGCAGGCTTAAAGGCAAACAGGACTATACGGTCTATGCCTCCGATGCGGATGCTGAGTACGTCCACACGGACACGATTGACTGTGCAAAGCTGGAGCCGATGGTGGCGTTCCCGCATCTGCCCAGCAACGGCAAGACGATTGGCGAATGCGCCGGACTGCCGATGGATCAGAGTTATATCGGAAGCTGCACCAACGGCAGAATCGAAGATATGCGCATCGCCGCCCAGATATTGAAGGGGCGGCAGGTCAAGATTCGCACGATTGTCGTCCCGGCAACGCCGGAAATCTGGAAAGCAATGATCGATGAAAACCTGATGGATATTTTCTATGCTGCCAACTGCGTCATCAGTGCGCCGACATGCGGGGCATGCCTTGGCGGGTTTATGGGCATTCTGGCCGCAGGCGAACGGTGCGTCAGTACGACCAACCGCAACTTTGTCGGCCGCATGGGAAGCCCCAAGAGCGAAGTCTATCTGGCCAGCCCGGCAACAGCAGCAGCCAGCGCGGTTGAAGGCAAGCTGGTGGATTGCAGAAAATACTTGATCTAAAAGATGGATAGAAAAACCATACAAAGAAACTTTTTTCTGGCAGCTTTAGCCTGTGCTTCAGGTGCCTTATTGTTCGGCACAATGGCTTTGGTCTTCTTGTCAAAGGGAAATTGGTTAGGTTTTTTTATTGAAGGTTTTATAACGTATTGTTGTATATCTTCAGCAATACATTTTTTTATGAAGAATAAGAAACAAAAAGACAAATTCGTGAAATCTGTGTAATCTGCGGTTTCACTAAAACAGGAGTTAATTATGCCTAAAGCACATGTTTATAAACGCGATCACGTGAATACGGATGAGATTATCCCGGCGCGGTATCTCAATACCGACGATACGGCCGAACTGGCCAAGCATTGCATGGAAGATTTGGACACCAACTTCATCACGAAGTGCAAACCGGGCGATGTGATCGTCTGCGGCGACGATTTCGGCTGCGGCTCATCGCGCGAACACGCCGTCTGGTCGATTCAGGGCGCCAAGGTCGGCGCGGTCATCGCCCATTCGTTCGCCCGCATCTTTTACCGCAACTGCATCAACTGCGGATTCTACCCGATTGAGCTGCACGGCGCATTGGACAAGATCAACGATGGCGACGAATTGGAGATCGACTACAAAGGCGGCACGATCAATAATAAGACACAAAAGAAAAAAATCGAGTTTACGCCGCTGCCGGATTTTGCAATTGAAATCATTAATGATGGTGGCTTACTAAGTCATATTAAAAAGCAAAAATGAACTATATAACAAAGAAATTTTTGCTGTTTACCTATGCAATGACTATCATTGCCGGGTGGTTAGTGTTTCGTGATTTTGCCATTTTTTTGAATGAGACCGTAGAATGGTGGGAAATCGTGGATTTCTTCATGGAAGCAGCATTAGAGATATTTTTAATCTTTGTGTCTATAAAATTTACTCTTGAAAAATTGAATTATGAAAGAATAGAAAGGATAAACAAAAATGAAGACGTATAAAATCGCAGTTATCGGCGGCGACGGCACCGGGCCGGAAGTAACAGCCGAGGCGGTAAAAGTGATGGATGCGGCGTCGGCCAAATTCGGATTTAAGGTTGCCAAAACCGAATTCGACTTCGGCGGCGAACGCTATAAACGTACCGGCGAAGTCCTGCCGGAAGGCGCCATCGCGGAACTCAAGAAATTCAACTCCATTCTGCTCGGCGCCATCGGCCATCCGGACGTCAAGCCCGGCATCCTCGAAAAAGGCCTGCTGCTGGGAATGCGATTTGGACTGGATCAGTATATCAATCTGCGTCCGGTGCGGCTGCTGCCCGGCGTGGAATGCCCCATTAAGGACAAAGGACCCAAAGAGATCGACTACGCCGTGATCCGCGAAAATTCCGGCGACATCTATACCGGCGCCGGCGGCACGATGATGAAAGGTACGCCGCAGGAAGTGGCGACCCAACTGGCCGTCTATAGCCGATTCCAGGTGGATCGCTGCCTGAAATATGCTTTCGAATACGCCCGCAAATACGGCAAAAAAGCCCGCGGCGTCGGCAAAGAAAACACCCTAGCGCTGGTCGGCAAGACGAATGTGCTGACTTTCCTCTATGACCTGTGGGAACGGGCATTCCATGAGATGGGCGAAAAGCACTATCCCGACATCCGCCGCGATTATTATCACGTGGACGCGACGTGCATGTGGATGGTCAAGAGTCCCGAATGGTTCGACGTGCTGGTTACGGGCAACCTGTTTGGCGACATCATTACCGACCTGGGCGCGATGACTCAGGGCGGCATGGGCATTGCTGCGGGCGGCAATATCAACCCCGAAGGCGTCTCGATGTTTGAACCCATCGGCGGCAGCGCTCCGAAGTACACGGGACAGGGCGTGATCAACCCGCTGGCCGCGATCTGTGCGATGCAGATGATGCTGGAAACCCTCGGCGAAGACAAAGCCGCAGCGAAAATCGACACCGCCGTGCGATTTGTTACCGCCAACAAACTCAAATCCCTTGCCGCAGGCAAGATGGGCTACTCGACCAGCCAGGTCGGCGATATGGTCGCCCAGTTGGTCGCAGATTAATTTTTGCACAAAAACAAAAAGACAAGGCGGGCCTCAAAAACCCGCCTTGTTTTATTTCAAGATTTTGTAATGCTACACCTAATATGTATACTTTTCACGATTGAGTTTTCCTGTTTTCAAGCAGCCTGAATGTGAAAGTTTTCGGTCGGCAGCGTTTGCAATTCCGACAGGTATTTTTTTCGTTTTCGGAAAAAGCTTTCGCACGTCTGCTTGAATTCCGCAAATGTTTCATAATAACGGTTGTTCAACAATTTTTTCTTGAAAAACTTCCAATATCGTTCAATCAAATTCAAATTGGGTGAATATGGCGGCAGAAATATCAACTTAATCCTGGTTCCCTCGACATGCTCTTTCAACAGCACGACCGGTAGTAGCGGGCATTATCAACAATGATATAAATCGTATCCGCTTCAGGATGCTTCGTTTCAGTTTGGGTGAATAAATCAGTCGACGCCTGAGCATTGATCATATTATAAAAACCGGTGCCTGTGGGGTTGTTGAAAAAGTCTTTGATTGAGCGGTTATTTTTCATGCTGCCTGATTCCATAGATTTTTTCCTGTTCTTTTGTTTTTTTCTTGTGCGGAGTTGCTGCGGTCAGCCAAAACCCATCGCATCGCAAATATCCGGCTGCAAACCGAAAAAAATGCAGCAAAACAGCTGCCAGCCGCTTGAGATTCATCACTACCGCCGTCAAGTATGCCTGAATCGCCACGTTCCAAAGACCACGACGCGCAGCCCGACGTAGTCCGTGCTGGGTTTTCGCTTCACCATGAACGCCTTCTACCCGCCAGCGGTGTCCGGTGTACAGCGCCCTGCGATGCTCATCGCCTCGAGTGTGTACACGCCGTGCCCGCAATAATGCGTGTAGTTACCGAAACGCAATGTGAAATTGTCAAAGAGCAAATCGAGTGCCGAACACTATTGAGACAGGTAGCGTTCTGTCTTTGGCAGGTTGTACCTGCTCCCGCTTTCCAAACAAAGCCATGATCGATGGATTGAAATGCCGATATGAAATAGTATAGAATTTATTGATTTTATGTTTTCCATCGACCTGTTATAATAAGAGTTATAAAATCGAGGAAATGCTGGGAGTTGCAAAAACCAAACAAAGCCATTTGGAAAGATAGGTAATGGAAAATGAAATTTGCTGGTTGCAGGAATTTGAAAATAGAGTGTTGTTTGCGGTTGTAAAATTGAATTTGTCAATTCTCAATTCTCAATTTCAGCTTACTGGCATCGGGAGTCTGGAAAATGAACATATTAATCACGGGTGGTGCGGGTTTTATCGGGTCTCATTTGGCGGAGTCTCTGCTGGGGCAAGGGTGCTCTGTTGTGGCCTTGGATAACCTTAGCACAGGCAGTCTCTGCAATATTCAGCACTTGCGAACAAACCCCAAATTCAGTTTTGTTCAGGATGATGTCCGCAATACCCAGACACTGCATGTGTTGGCCGCACAATGTGATATGATTTATCATCTGGCTGCCGCGGTGGGGGTCAAACTGATTGTCGAACAGCCCGTTCATACAATAGAAACCAATATTCATGGTACAGAAGTTGTACTTGAGGTCGCCAACAAATTCCGCAAGAAAGTCCTGATCGCTTCGACCAGCGAAGTCTATGGCAAAAGCGAGGCCATCCCATTCTGTGAAGACGATGATACTGTACTGGGCAGTACGCGGTTTAGCCGATGGTCGTATGCGTGCAGCAAGGCAATTGATGAATTTCTTGCGTTGGCCTATTATCAGCAATTTGGGCTGGAAGTTGTCATTGTACGCCTATTTAATACCGTTGGACCTCGACAAACCGGACAATATGGGATGGTTGTTCCCCGATTTGTGGAAAGGGCAATAAGAAATGAGCCCATAGAAATTTATGGTACGGGCCAACAAAGCCGATGTTTCTGTTGTGTTTATGATGTTGTGCGGGCGTTAAGCCAGCTCATGGCCCATCCAGATTCGGCAGGGCAGGTTTATAATCTTGGAATCGACCGTGAAATTTCGATGGAACAGCTTGCGGATATGATTATCGGGCTATTGCGAAGTAAAAGTGAAAAGAAATTGATATCGTATGAGCAGGCATATGGCAAACCATTTGACGACATGATTCGCCGCGTACCTTGCCTGGATCGAATCAAAAAAATGATCGGTTATCAGCCGCAATATACATTGGAACAGACGCTTGAATTGGTGATTCAGGACATCCGGAATAGATAGAAGTTAGCCATGAAGGCAGAAAAATATAATTTAGAACAGGTTAAAGTGGTAATTCTCATTGGCGGACATGATTTTGGTCGGTGTCCGGTTGCCAGCCGGCTCAATCGTGCCTTGTGGCCAATAATAGACAAACCTGCTCTTCAATATATGATTGAAGAAATTTTTCGTCAGGGGATTCGCCGTTTTGTGATATGCTACGAGGGACAATCGCAAGAGCTTCAAAATGCTGTGAACCTGCCGGATTCTTTGGAAGTAGAATATCAAACAGAGGTGTTGCCGCGAGGTACCGCAGGTTGTTTAAGGGATGTATCGAGTCCGGAAAAAGAAGAACTTCTAATGGTTTTTCAATCTATATTTGTTCCTGTACCCGATATTCCGGCGTTGTTGGATAAGCATCAGAAAGGTGATGTAGGTATAACTTTATTTTTTCATACTGACTCCGAAAAACAGGAGTTTTCAAGTATTGCGCCTTTATATATTTGTGAATCATCAATTATAAAATATGTCCCGGAAATAGGGTATTTTGACCTGAAAGAGGGATTAATCCCTACTCTGGTGCGGGTGAATGAAAAAATTGGTGCTGTGCTGTTTGATCAGTCAGCGAGGAATTTTCGTGATTGGCGAGAGTATATCGATGCTATTCTGAGTTACATTCAAAATAATCGACATCCAAACACACCCAAAGACATCTTGAATAGAAATTATGGCGATGACGTTAATATTTGTGAGACAGCGAAGATAGCTCCATCTGCCAGATTGATAGGCTCAATTGTTATAGGACACAATGTCCGAGTGAGCGAAAGTGCATTGTTGATAGGCCCGGTGGTTTTGGGAGCAGGATGTTCGGTTGGAGCAGGATCGCTGATTAGTGAAAGTGTAATCTGGCAGGATGTCCAAATTGGTACACAGTGCATGATAGAAAGGTCTTTAGTCGATGCCGGAAAGATAGTAAGGGCAGGATCAATTTGCAAAGATAGTCTTCTTGCCTGCTCATCCGGGTGGTATGAAAATGTAAAAAATAGTTTTGTGCGTCTGATAAACAGCTTCAGTGCAATGAGACCTGAGCCGAAAAATACGATGACGGATTGCTTAAATACTCGTTTGGGCAAAGTGTCAATTATTGCAGGATGTTTCGCTCTGCTGTGTGGGGTGATGCTGCTTTATTGGATTCCTACCCTGCGTAGTCTTGCGAAAATCTGGACCAGCAGTGATGAGTATTCTAATGGGATGCTGGTGCCGCTGTTGGCAGGTGTCGTTTTGTGGATACGCCGTAGAGAATTATTAGAGAGTCCTGTTTGTCCGGCAGTTTGGTTCGGCCCGGCGGTTGTGCTGCTTGCGCAGGGAGTACGATTTTTTGGATTGTATTATATGTTTACCTCCCTTGACAACATCTCGTTGATTGTGACAATTGCAGGGTTGGTTATTATGGTATTTGGATTGAGCTTAGTATTGCGTTTTTGGTCCGTGCTGGCATTTTTATCTTTGATGCTGCCTTTTCCAAACCGCGTTCGGAATTTTATTGCGATGCCCTTGCAGGAGTGGGCGACTGCTTCTGCGGTTTTTGTTCTTGAGACACTTGGATTTAATGTGATACGCGAAGGTAATGTAATTAATCTGAATGGAACGATGATAGCCGTAGCCGAAGCTTGCAATGGTCTTCGGATGCTGACCGCTTTTATTATGGTTTGTGCGTTGGTTGTATTAGTGATGCGGCGGACATTTTTTGAAAAGACATTGCTGTTGCTGTCCTGTATTCCGATTGCGCTGTTATGCAATACCCTGCGGCTTGCGATAACCTCAATAGCGTTTACGATGATCAACAGCGAGAAATGGGAAAAGGCATTTCATGATTATGGCGGATTGGCAATGATGCCTATGGCATTGCTTTTAATTGTCGGCCAGTTGTGGCTGTTTAATCGACTTTTTTATCAAGTTGGACCGATAATGCAGTCTGCTTCCGAAATCATTTATCGAAAAAAGAAAGATTAGTGTAATGAATGAGATGCCCGATTCCAATTTTGAAATTGATAATCAGCAGATTGTCCAGTATGAAAATATGGGCAGTGCCGCTTCGCTTTCAGGCCAGCAGGATTCAGGATTTGATATCATAGGGATGCTTCGCCGAAGATGGCTACTGATTCTTTTGGTCTTTCTGCCGATTGCAGGCGGCGGAGTTGCCGGGGCATTTTTTCTGCTTGAGAAACAATATAAAACCCAGGCGGCGGTCGAAATTGCCCCCATCATTCCGGCGATCTTGTATAGCGATTCTGATTCCGAACGACCCCTTCCCAATTATGAGGCATTTAAAAATACCCAGGCAGTAATGATGTCCAGCGATGTGGTTCTAAACCGTGTTGCCGATGAATTGTATAATAAAGGATTGGAGTTCTTTGAAGATGTGACCGATTATCGGATGAGATTGCGCGAAGCGGTTGCCAAAGAAACCATCTCTATTACACCTCAAAGAAATAATAACTTGATTGTTTTGGAAATGACAGGGCCTGTTCAGTATGCTGCACAGGCGGAAACGATCCTTAATTCCATTATCCAAAACTATAAAGCAGTGTCGGTGGGTAATGAAAAAGAGGGCGAAGATACCAAGCTGACTAATCTGGAACAGGAGCGCAAGAATTTACAGGCCAAGATGGAAAGCCAGCAGGAAACAATTCGTCGGTTAGTCAGTGAGTTCGGTTCCAGCGAACTGACGCCGCGTCAGGAAATGATGTTGGAGCAGGTTGCCAGCTTACAAAAAGAACTGATTACTGTCAGCATTCGCAAAATGGCGCTTGAAAGCCAGCTTCAAATGCAGAAAGGCGGCGAACCGAATGAATTATTGTCGACAGAGTTGCTCAGCCGCAAAAATATCATTATTCAGTCGGACCCGGCAATTCAGGCCTTGCTGGAGAATATTCGTCGATATGAAGACTTAGTGGCTACGGCCCAGCAGAACATGGTTGAAACACACCCGGA
>CAYTHV010000076.1:12462-14611 GCA_964437685.1 uncultured Pirellulales bacterium | reverse complement strand
TTGCCGTACCTCCCTGCCCTTCATCAAATGTCCAATGCGCAATAAGATCGGCATTTGCCGCCCCGGCCAATAGAGTTAGTGCTGCAATTAAACAAACGGTGTGCGATAAAGCTCTCATTCTTTTCCCCTTTCCAAAAATAGTTCTCTTTCCAACTTTTAATTCAAAATAAACCTCCAATAACCAAAATAAAGGGAAAGATCCTTGACAGGCGCGCTTTCTCTCCATTCCAAATGGCAATATAAAGGTTTTCAGTGGGAATTTCAAGAGTTTTTCAGGGATTTTTTAGGGCTTTGATGAAATAAATTGCAAAAAAGCGGTTTTTGGTGTAATTTCAGGCATCTTTTATGTGGACAAAAATTAAAACCAACCCCGTTCAGGTCGGTTTTTCTTGAATGCTGAGATATTTTATAATTATGTTTACCCGACTAAAACAGATATTGGCGGAAAGCAAAACACTGCTTACCTTCTCATTGTTTCGATGCATCGGACAATTTTTGGGAATGATTGTTCCATTACTGGTCGCCAAATTTTTCTCTCCCGAAACCTTCGGCAGTTTTACTCTCGCGCGGATGATCATTTTTCTGTTAATTGCATTATTTATCGAAGCTTCACAGACGCCATTTATCGTCCACGCAACCCAGGAACGAAAGCAAACAGGAAAAATTAACAAATCATTCTCCATTCAGTGCCTTTTCTGGGCAGTAAGTCTTTGCCTGTTTATCATACTTACAGGAATCTTCAAATCTTATGTTATACGCTTTGCCAATATCACCGAAGCTGACCTTATACCCATGCAATTGGCATTTACAGGCCTTTCACTAACCGCCATCCTTAACACTCTCTTTCTGGCAACCGGAAAAAGAGTAATAAGCGCCCTGATCGATCTGGCATATGGCGCTGCATGCTGCATCATATTGCTGATATTTTATATGACAAACAGGGTCAGTCTGCATTCTGTATTTTGGGTCTATTTTCTGTCATCCATACTAATTCTGATTATATTTTTGCCCGCTGCAGAATTTAAGTTATTCTTTCCCCTGCGTTTTGACCGACACCTCTTTGCCGAGATGCTGAATTTCACCAAATGGGTTGCGTTGGGGGCCGTTGCTGTGTATCTGGTGAACTGGGGCGACAACTTTATACTCCGGTATTTCGTCTCCATGGAACAACTTGGCATCTATAATTTTAGCTTGCAGTTTTTTAAGGGAATTGCCATCCTGACCAGTACAGTAGGACAGTATTTTCTGCCGTTTGTAAGTCAAAACATAAATAACGCCGACAAGACAAGGGATTATCTCTATCATAAAAAAACTAAGATATTGATTGTGGGAATACCTGCCATCATAATCGTACTCTTCTTTGTAATACCTTTTTTTATCAATTTGGTCTACGGCCAGCAATATCCCGGAAGTATCCTGATCGTAAGAATAATTGTCATTGCGGCAGTCATGAATCTGCCTGTTGTCCTTTACGGCCCTGTCTTCAATGCAATGAAAGAATATAGATTCGCACAGACAATCAATATTCTGCACGCATGCGGTAATTTTATATTGAATATTCTGCTGATTCCGGCATTTGGCATTACTGGCGCAGCTATTACCTGCGCCCTTTCATATACAATTCGAACAATTATATTTGAATGGTATTTTCACCATAAACTTAAACCGTCGCTTTTAACTCAAGCTTGAATATATCGTTTTATTCTGATTGTCGGCCGTTATATTTAAAATATTATCCACATGAATGACCTGTTTTTTCCAGCAATTTTATGGCCTGTTCTAAAACCACTTCGGGGTAAATATCTATCATACAAAGGGGGTTCTTGCAGGTCATAAGTTTTTTGTCATACTGACAAGGTGCACAAGGCACTTTATGTTTGATAATCATTGAATTTTCAGAAATTGGCCCATTTTTGATATCACAAGTCGGCCCGAAGATAGTAATCAAAGGAACATTTACTGCATCTGCCATGTGCATTGGACCACAATCATTGCCAATTACAAGATCTGAATTCTTGAGAAACCATGCCACTTCTGCAAGAGAAAGCCTGGATCTTAAGTCTATTACATGAGGCAGCTCCAGCAGCCCAGAGGGCACTTGGTCTTCATTGGTTCCTATTATGTATATGCAGCTATTTTTATACTTATC
>CAYTHV010000076.1:0-12452 GCA_964437685.1 uncultured Pirellulales bacterium | reverse complement strand
TGCTCAAAATATGGCCAACGCTTGTTTCGAAAATTATACGTGTTTTTGCTGGCAGGAACGAAACTTATTTTAAGAATATCAGATGGTAATACTATATCATTTGCCACTTTCTTTTGTGAAACATACAAAGCTGGGGTTGGCCCCTTGTAACCCAATCTCCTTAATAAATCCAAATTATACTCACGCTCGGGTTTTGTGCAACGTCGCTGTAATCCTTCTTCCGTGAAATGTGTTTCCCCCATTCTACACAAACCTTTGTGGGCGGATATTGCACCTCCCCAAGCAACAAATGTATGGTCAAATATCTTGCCTTTTAGGTGGTGTGGAGTCGTTGCTATATAATTAACGACATTCCAATTATCAAATAAGTTCCCTAAAGGTGTGCGAATTGTAATCTCTGCCTGTGGCCAACATAGCCGTATTGCCTGCACAAGTGGGGTGGCTTCAACCGCATTACCGATTCCAGCATCCATCAGAACAAGCATTTTTGCCTGAAGGTTGTTTTGCTTTGCCAAGTTTCCATATCGTTTTATCCTGACCTTGTATGCCAACCATCTTAAATAACAAATACTCCGCTTTATGGCAGTCAGAAAAGGTATATAATACGACATTTTGTCATAAAAGGTAATCAATTGAACAAAGATTGCTCCCATGGCCTAATCCCTAAGACTGTCACGTTGTGCTAATACTGTCAGAAACATACCACGAAAAATATTTGGTGCGAGTGATCTAAGTAATAACAATATTCGTCGAGCAAATCGACTCTGTAAAATAACAGGTAAATTAAAAGAAACTCTTCGTGTTTCTCTGATAGTAAAACCTGAGACAGTGAGCAAGTTTGTGATATCATGCTTTGTGAACGAGTGGATATGGGTAGGATCTATGTTCATAATTTGTTGAGCCCTCGATACCCTGCGCTTTAATCGCAATAAACGCGAGAAAATACAATCACAGATGGGAACTGTAATATATAATAAGCCATTCTTTGCAAGCAACGCTTTTGCATTATTTATAGCACGTTGTGGATCTTCAATGTGTTCAAGAATTTCCATCATTAAAACCATATCATAAGGTGGGGATAGTTGGCCGAGTCCGTCGCCATTTTCTATATTTCCGGAATAAGCACAAAGATTTTTGTGTCGCAAAGCCTCCAAAAATGTGTGTGATATTTCGAGGCCATCTACATTGATAAAGCCTAATTCACGTAGCAACGTCATAAAAAACCCATTTCCAGGTCCAACATCTAAAACTTTCATATCATTTGACATCTGTCCAAACATTGCCACAAATTCATCTACAAGTTCCGAGTGATGCGCATACAAAAGGCGATTTCTCGATAGATTGCGTATACTGGCATACACATTCCAATCCGGGACCTGTTTTTCCATATCACATTCCTTGGTTCATTTTTAACAAAATAATTTGTTATTAATACATTCCATAATATCAAATAAAATTTAGAATATTTTTATTTTGTCAGCAAGTGGTGGCGATGTGGAAGTGACTTTAAAAATTTAAAACCAACAGAACAAAAATCCTCTAATAGCTTTTCTTCTGAAATAACATTTATATGTTCAGGTAATATCGCATTTCCCTGCATTAATATCAGCAGGCCATCTGGTTTTGTAACACGATATATTTCTTTGATAGCCTTAAAATAGATATCTTTTGGTAAATGTTCCGTCACATCGATACAGGTGACAACATTAAAATAGTCATCTAATGAGTTTTGGTCATAACGAATATCCTGTATATCACCAACCCAAGCTTCAAATTTGTATTTTGTGGGGAATTGGCTTTTGATCCAACTAATTGTTTTTGGACTAAAGTCAAACATATACATATGAACTTGCGGATGCCTTTCCAGCACCCAGTAGGCCGTCTTCCCTTGCATACAAGCAACTTCTAACCAAGCAATTTCCCCTTGAGGTAAATTTATATGAGCCAATACTTCATAAAGACGATTTTTGTAACCTTGTTTTTCCCAGTGTACCATATACTCTTTGAAATTATTTGAAGTAGTCAGATAAGGATAATAAACATTATCATACCAATCTACACTATATGCGATGTGGGGTATTAGTCGATTTGAAACCGTGGCATATGTTTTATGTATTACTTTGAATGGTCCCTTATCAGGCAAATATCGTAACAAAAACCGGAATCCAATTATGAACCATTTGCGGATCACAGGAATTTTGAAGTGGTCATATGTAGAAGAGGTCTTTGTTTTACTCATAACATTCTTTATATAAACTTTCTCTCCATTTCGAGTATTAATATACGGGATTTTAGAGCGAATTTCAAGGATTCTTTTACCGTTTTTAAAGTTATTTGCATCTATGTCGGAGCAACTATGAAGTTAAAGAGTAATTTACTCTAAAACACTCCCGCATTAGGCTCTCTTTTCCAATAGTTCCGTATATATCTGTCCAAGTTTTTTTATATACTCATCGATTCCAAACTGCCCGGAAAATACATACGCATTTTCGACAAGTATTTTCTGTACCTGTTTATCATTTATTAATCGTTCAACAGCCGCGGCGATATGTTCCGGCGTATTTGTTTCTGTGACAAGGCCGGTTTTTTCATGTTGGACAAGCTCCGCAAGTCCGTCATAACCTGACGATACCACCGGAACTCGCATATGCATCAGCTCAATGGCAACCCTGCCGAACGATTCCTGCCGCGAGGGCACCACTCCAATATCAAATGCAGCCATCACCTCTGGAACATTATCGACCATTCCCAGAAATTTGACTCTGCCTGCCAGTCCCCAGGATCGCACCTGGTCTTCCAACTGCGCCCTATCGGGGCCATCTCCCGCTATCACAAGCACCGCATCCGGATATCGGGAGGCAATGATCGAAAAAGCGTCAATCAGGATATCTACGCCTTTCATAGCATGCAATCTTCCAACATAGCCTACAACACAAGCCGCAGGATCAAGGCCCAACTGGGTACGAACTTTCTTTTTGCAAACCGTCTCAACATTCAGCGTAACGGTATCAATCGCGTTAGGCAGCATTCGTATTTTATTGCGAAGTCGGCGGCGGGTCATAAGATATCCTGCCGTAGCTTGTGAATTGGCGATAATCAATGTCGCCATCCGGCCGACAATCCTAAATAACATACGATAGATATTAAATGTGCGCCCTTTGATGAAGATGTCGCCCCGCTCATGCACCACAACGGGAATGCCGCACCATTTACCCGCCAAGATACCAAGTAAATGCGACTTGCTTAACTGGGTATGAATGATATCAGGTTTATATGTCCTGCATATCCGAATAATTCCCCACAGCGCACGCACATCATATCGACTATACTGCAAAATCTTCGTGGGCGCTTTTATCGCCACCGCCGGTTCGACAACTCGCAGCGCACACACCAGCGGCTCAATGCCATACCTTTCGGCATTCTCCGCGATGTTTTTCACAGAGTGCTGGGCTCCGCCGACGCCAAGATGGTCAATTATATAAAGAACTCGCATTGACTCAAACCTTTCTGCATATAATCGTCATCGGGTAATAAAACTCCGTCCAGCAGGCGAACCCAAGAAAAACATGTTTAAGCCTCGGAACACAAAAAACAGCTTTCAGTGCATTCCTTAAAAGCTTGTGTCCTATTTTCTGTATCTGTTCCGGATTAAACTTGGCAATAAATTCCTTTTCCCCCAGGGAAATCAGCTCCAGTTCGCCGCGATACCGTCTGAGGATATCTCTCACTTCGCCGGGCCTGATTAAATTAAGCTGTTCAAAACCGGGAGCATACCGATTACGCAGTTTCAAATACCAACGGCCCGTCTTTTTATTAAAAAACGGCAGCCACAACAGGTTGTAATGCCCCTCATAAAACGAGTGATAATTTGGACAAATATGATACATCATCCCGCCGGGTTTTAACACTCTAAGACACTCTTTGATAATGTGCTCCGTCGAATGAACATGTTCAAGCACCTGAAATGAAACCACAAAATCAACAGAATGGTCGGGAACAGGAAATTGCCCGCCGTCATAGTAAAACAGCGACAAATATGGAAAATCTTTTTTAACTGTATCAAAGTATTGTCTGTTGATTTCAAGCCCCGCGGCATCCAGCCCGACTTTATGGCATTCGTCAAGAAACAGCCCGTTTTTAAAGCCGATCTCCAGCACCTTTTTGTCTTTGATTGCCGTGATATGGCAATCCTCTAAAAAGGCTTTCAATTGGCACTGGGCCTTATGCCGCAAACTAATTTGGTCTTGAATCATATACAATTTATTATCGAGTCACTTTTGCGCAATAACCAGATACGCCCACGGCACCTTCAGCCATGAATCAAGATGAGTTATTGTGACTTCCTTAAAACCTGCCATTTTAATCTTTGCTCTGATTTGTTCCTTATGATAATTAAACTTGCTTATCTTTTTCACCAGTTTAGCCAGCATGATGTATAATCCGCCAAGTCCCCATCTGGAAATAACGGTCGTCACTAAAATTCCATGTTCACCGAGTGCCTTTTCGGATTCGACAAAAAACCGGCCAATCGCGGCTTCATCCAGATATTCCGTCATCCATGTAGAGAATACGATGTCATATTTTTTCTCGCCTACCAGTCGTGTCAGCTCAGACGCGTCGCCCTGATAGAGTTTAATCGGGATATTGCACAAATGCGGATTTTGGTCCACTCCTTCTACGCTATTGTTTTCCAGCAGACGCCTCGCATAATATCCCGTTCCGATTCCGACATCCAGAATCTTTTTATCCTTAAATTCCGCAATCATGGGTAAAATCTTTTTGTCGGAAGGAACCCTGCAAAGATAAAACAGTATCCCTTTCTTTTCATAAGATTCAGATGTAACATCTCGGTATCTATCGTAGTTTTTCATCATAAATCTCTTTTAGAGTCCTTGAAGAAAATTCCTTGCTGCACAGATATTGGATTATCTTTTCAAGCCTTCGCAGAAACCATTTCTGCTCAAATCCACATCTGACAAAAGGCGTTTTTCCAGGAATAATCTCCATGGAATGAAACATCATGTTCAACGTCGGGCTCTCATAAGCAGCAAGAAATTGACGGACAAGCTTTTTCATCTCGAAAACGGTCATGTGGCTCGGCCTTAACCACCGATAAAAAAGCCATTTATTGGGAAGACAAGGAAGCCTTTTTCCAGAAATCGTAACTGGCACTTCAAGAATTCCGCTTGGGCCCGCTGAATAAATATTTTCAGAATCAATGAAATAGGGCTGCTTGGATGCTCTGGAATGGTCGGGACCGCCGATTGCCGACCAGTTTATGTCCGGCGTAACGGAACTATCAATTTTGTAGCCAAGTTTTTGCAGAGATTTTATGGTAGCGGTATCGGCCCCGAATCTTGCCGCCCTGTACGAAACAGGTGTTACACCTAATTTAGACTGTATCAGATTGGTAAGATTTTTTATTTTTTCGAACTCAATTTCATCATGATATGCATAACAGGGACACTCATTGCTGCCGGTTCCATCTGCAATATCGTATCGCCGCTGGGGTTCTATGTATTCAGAATGCAGATGGGCGCCGATCTCTGCCCCGCATTTAACTTCATCTCTTAAAATCGCGCAGCAATTATTTTCATAGAGAACTTCCGGCGAAACAAAATATACCGGATTGATCTGATAATGATTCCATATAGGTCTAAGAAGCTTGGGTATTCCAATCAGAACAGACTCAAAAGTCAGGGGACTGGACCTTTTCCACTGGGTATCGCAGTCCGGCTCGGTATCTATGGTTATACAAAAAGCTCTGTTCATCGTTTACATTTATTTTGTTTATAATATTCAATATATTTTTCTGCGACCGCATTCCAGGCATACTGATTCACTCTTGCCAGAGACTGCCTGCAGATATCCATACGCAATCTCTCATTGTTAATTACATTCAGCAGGGCTTGACGGATATTAGTTGCATCGTCAGGTTGAATGTAAACCCCCGCATCGCCCACCGCTTCCGGACAGCCGCCGGCGCGGCTGGTGATCACCGCCATTCCCGCCGCCATCGCTTCCAGCAGTACCGTTGGAAAATTCTCCGCCTGCGATGGAAACACAAATATCAATGACTCTGAAAACAGCCTGATATATTCCGGGCTGTTTTTATCAAGCCAGCCGGTAAAGTTTATTTTTGTTTTCGAATTTTCGGCAAGCTTTTTCAGCTCAGCGAGATATGGCCCATCCCCGATCACATTCACCTGCCAGTCAAGCTGCAAATCCCTGATCGCCTCGATAAAATACTGAAACCCCTTGAATTTAAACAGCCTGCTGCACAAAAGAATCGATTTCGTCTTGGCCGCCGCGGGAAACCGCGAAATATCCAGACCGTTCGGAACCACCTCAACACGCACCGACGGTGCGACGGACAATATCTTTTGTTTCAAGAATTCGCTGGGAGTCGTAACCGCTGCCGCCCGTTTTACCAAAAATCGCCACACCGGCTTTATAATCCTGTGCAGCAGTGTAAACCGATCCGGATTATGCCCCGGCACATCGGAGCCATGACAGGTCAGAATAAACGGTATGCCGGTCAGTCGACTGATCAGCCACGCCAGCGGAGCACCGGGAACGGCAAAATGACAATGAATGATGTCGTATTTATTTTTACGGGCAAGGCTTAACGTCTTAAAAAATGCCCCCGGCAGATACGTCGCAAGTTCATAAGGATGGCAGATATTCGGCTTGGCCCTTGATGCAGGCGTTCGATATACATTGACGCCCGCCATCGTTTCAAATCGTGCCGTCCCCCTGTAGTGCATCGTAACCACATCTACCACATGCCCCTGCCTGACAAGCTCAATGCAAAGCTCCTGCGTCACAGGCGACGCTCCGCCCCCTACCGGCGGAAATTCATGGTTGAGCATCAAAATCTTCATTGGCCCGGCTTTTTCAATTCAAACACAACCATCTCGCCAAACGACTTGACCGGACGATAGTTGCTCATCATAAAATCCCGGAAGGCCTTCATGACCTCAAACCGCTGCGCCTCATCCGGCGAAACTTTCTCGCTCAGCATCTGGCCGTACTGCTGCTCATATTGCTTGATGAGAATCGGATCATTCGGCAAAATTCCTTTTTGTGTCGAAGGCCAGAGTTCCAGCGGCGGCCTGTCCCACGGAAAATGCCGGTTGTGCGTATCAACCACAAATAACGGCTTTTCTTTCTTGAAATCATCCAATATCTCATTCACATACTTTTGCAGTTCATCGGGACTAATGACATGCATCTCACTGGTAAACGGTTTCGTTGTCGGGCTTAACCGTTGAGCCGTGACATAAATACCCGGCACCCAGCCCCACACAAATATCGTATCCGAAGGCGTGCTGTTTTGTTTGATATATTCACCGGCCGTCTCCCATGAACCGACATAGTTCCTGGTTTTGCGAAGCTTGACTTCATCCAGCCGCTGGGCATAGCCCCGCTGTCTTTCACCGTATGGCTGGTTGGAATGCGGACTTTTTGTAATCCCGAAAAAGATATGCCAGCTCATCAAAACCATCAGCAGAAAGCCGACAACCCCGGTAACAACCCATTTGCCTTTGAAAACAGCCTTCGTTACCTTCTCGGCGTAAATGGCCATCGCATAAGCGCTGAGCATCGCCGCCGAAGCATTTAATGGAATATAGTACTCTTCGTAGCTTCGGGGGCTAATCCACACAAACGCCATATCCAAAATCCACCAGACCCCCAACAGCAGAACAAACTTTTCGTAAGGTCTAACCTCGGCCTGTGTTTTGTGTCGAAATTGAGCGACACCTCTGACCACCCTAAGCAAAATCGAACACAATGCCAGCGAAATCGGGAGAATAAGCAATTCATAATATCGCATAATGCGCGCCGCATAGGTCGTAAAATCAATCAGGCTTCTGGCATTGCCGATATACGAGCCGCCCAGACTGCCCGCGGCCTGTCCGCCGCCCCAACTGAGATATTTAACCATCCATGCAAACGGCAGATGATTCCCCTGATGCCGAATAATCAGCCACAAATAAATCGGTATTAGCGTGATCGCCGCTCCCCCCAACAGCAGCCCGATATCCGCAACCGTCTGCCGCCAGCTTCTCTTTTTCAAAAAAGGCTGACAAATCATAAATATCCCGACGCCGCCGATGACCGCAAATCCCGTCTCCTTAAAAAGCGGCGACCAAATCAAAAAAATCCCCGACAAAAGTCCCAGCCACCACGCCCCGCCGCTTTGCCGCAGCATCAGCATGCACACCCCAAGAATCGCAAACGCCACCATAAATTCTTCTTTGACATTGCCGTACTTGGCAATTAGCGGCGCCGAAAGATAAGCCGACGCAACTAATAACGAAATCGCCGCCGCGAGCCTGCCGAATATCTTCTTGACGGTAAAAAACATCGTTATAAATGCCGCCGCCTGCAGGATTGCCTGAACCAGCTTAGGCCCGGCGTCGTTAAATCCAAACAGCCAGACACCCAGAATATTCATAATCAGCGTACCCATCTGGGCGCTGGGCATTTCATCTACTCCGATGGTCGCCCCCTGCAAAACATGCTGGGCGGAATACACATACGCCCCGCAATCGAACGCACCAGGCGAATTGAACTCGATATATTTGCCCATCAGGAATGGTATCGCCGCGATTGCGATAATAAAAACTGAAAAAAGGGGTGTTCTTTGCTTCGGGGCGGGGATTTCTTCGATCAGCTCGGGATGTATTACAGCTCTTGCTTTTTTTCGTGCCATAGTTGTCCTATTCTGTTTTGTCGGCGTCAAGAACATCGCGAATGACATAAATCGGTCGTTTTTGCGACTCGTGATACGTCCTGACAATCATTTCCGCCAGCAGCCCCATCAATATAAGCTGCACCGTTGTTACAATCAGGATCGCCGAAAGCAGCAGCAGCGGGTTGCGATTCATCGGAAGATGTTGGGCGCTGACAAACTTCATATATAAAACAAGCAGTCCGCTGACAATCGACAACAGCCCGCTTAGAATCCCCAGCCCGCCAAAAATATAAATCGGCTTGGTCGCATACGACCCCAGAAATTTTACCGTCATCAAATCGAGAATGACTTTGATCGTTCGTTCCAGCCCATACTTTGCCTTGCCGGTCGTCCGCGGGTGATGATTGACCTCCATCTCGGTTATCTTCGCGCCGGACCAGCTTGCAATCGCGGGAATAAATCGGTGCATTTCTCCGTACAGGTTAATCTTTTCGACAATTTCTTTCCGATACGCCTTCAGCGAACAGCCGTAATCGTGAAGATAAACCCCCGTCATTCGCGCAATGAGCCAATTGGCAATCATCGATGGAATTTTTCGGGTAACGGTCTTATCCTTGCGGTTCTTTCGCCAGCCGCTTACGATATCATAGCCCTGGTTTACTTTGTCGACCATGGCCGGAATATCCGTTGGATCATTTTGACCGTCCGCATCGACCGGAACAATAATATAGCCTCTGGCATAATCAAAGCCGGCGCTCATCGCAGCAGTTTGACCAAAATTACGGCGGAAATTAATCACCCTGACCCGCACATCCCGGGAATGAATCCCGGCAAGAATGACTCCGCTTTCATCCGTACTGCCGTCATTCACAAAGACAATTTCGAACGAATACTTCCCCTCCAGAGCTTCGACAACCTGGGTATAAATATTCTCCAGAAAATCCTGTTCATTATAAACAGGAATGATTACGGAAATATCGAGTTTTTCCACCATAGCTAACCCGCTTTATCCAAAGGATAGTTCTCAACTCAAACTCTCTATCCGCCGTGGGCGGATTCAACCTGCCTACGAACTACGAACTAAAAACTAAGAACTCTTTTCAGCGATCTACTGCCCAAAAATCACCCGCACAATATCATTGAATGTAACCCACACAAACACGCCCAGCAATAGCGCCAATCCGACCCAGGTAATCACCTCCTGAATTTTCTGATTGAGCGGAATGCCGCGTACTTTTTCGATCAGCAGCAGCACGATCACACCGCCGTCGACAATCGGCAGTGGCAGCAGGTTCATCACCACAAGGCACGAACTGACCAGCCCCAGGAAATTCAGCAAGTCCAGAATCCCCTGCCCGGCCATCTTATAACTAATCGTCGCGATACCCACCGGGCCCGAGAGCGACGACCCCGGCACATTTCCGCTGAACAATCCTATCAGCGTCATCACCGACTGCATAATATACTGCTTCGTGCGTTTTATACCCCATTCAATCGCCTGAACCGGATTCTTCGCCTGGAACGTCTCCCGCAGCGACTCAAATGGCGCCGGATTCAGCATCGAACTGTAAATATGCAGCGCATCGGTCTGCGGCACATCCAGTGCTGTTCCGCCGGCATCCTGCCCGTGGCGATAATCGATACTGACCCGCTGGCCGCTGTTGGCACGAATCAGACGAATCACATCATAGAAACTCTTGACCGGCTCGCCATCGACCGCGGTAATCACTGACCCGGCCGGAATCTGCAAAGCGCTCGGCCCTGTCGTCAAATCCACCGTACACGCCACAACCGGATGTTCCATATCCAGCTCAACAAGCACACCCAGTGTCACCCGCCCCTTATCGCCGTTGCGGACCTTGGGGTGCGCAGTGATCACACGCTCTGCCAACTGCCCATCGGCGCCCTGCCGCAGCACGGTAACTGACAATGTTTTATCTTTGTTGGCTTCGGTCTGTTCCCGCAGGTCTTTGTAAGTCGGGTGGTCAATTTCACCCACCTTAACAATAATATCGTCTTTCTTGAGTCCATCATCGCCCGACGGCTCCAAAACCTCAAGAGCCTTTAGCCGCGGAACAATGGAATAAATATGCGCCAAATCAAACTCATTGCTGAAATTCGGCAACTGGGCCGCACAAAACAGCAGCATTTCCACATCCACCGTGTTTGCATCCGAACCTGCCGGATACGACCGCGCCACGGTCAGTTTTGCCGTTGCTGTTAGCGAAGATGCGACCGCTTCTTCAAGCTGCCGCGGCTGGGTCAAAGGTTTTCCGTCGATAGCGGTAACTGCATCGCCGGGACGGAATCCGCTTTTCTGGAAAAGGAAATTAACATCTTCCGGATTCTTTATATCGGGACTGATCTTCAGTGTTGTCGGCTGTGCGATACCAAACGCGCGAATCCCCGACGTATCATTGACCGGTTTATCCGCCGCCACACGAACATCCAGCGTCTCAGAACCGGAACGTTCGATCTTCATCGCTACGCCGCGATCTTTATCCGACAGCGCCGCAGAAAGAATAACCGTCGTAAAATCAATAAATTTTTCGCCGTCGATTTCAACAATCCGGTCTCCGGCTTTCATCCCCGCGACATCCGCAGGTGAACCCGGAATCACTTCGCCGACCACCGCAGGCATCAGTTGCAGCCCGTGCATAAACAGCGCCATATACAGGATCATCGCCCCGATAGCGTTAAACGCGACACCGCCGGCGACAACAATCACCCGCTGCCAAATGGGTTTATTCAGATACGAGCGGGGATCCGCGGATTTCTCAACCGGCCCCGAATCGGACTGCCCCAACATCTTGACGAATCCGCCGAATGGGATCACGCCCACGCAGTATTCCGTATCCGCATCGCCTTCCTGCTGCGGCTCGGTCACATCTGATTTCGGCATAAACCGAACACGAAGACCGCTCTTAAGTTTGCGAACACTGAATAAAACCGGCGGAAAACCAATCGAAAATGCCTCGACCTTGATCCCGCACAGCTTGGCCATCAGAAAATGTCCCAGTTCGTGAATAAAGATGACCGCGCCGAAGCCAACCGCCACCTGTATGATTTTCCACGTCGCCGCGGGATGTTGAGCCGCCAGAAAAATGATACCGGCTGCAATAACCAGCAGCATCAAGCCATTGAAAAGAGCGTCCTTTTTACCCCCCGGCACAGGCTCTGAAGTTTGTGTAGTTGATTCCTGTTGCAATGCCTTATTTTGATTATCCATTCATACCTCTCTAATGAGCCTTCACCGGACTATACCGTCAGGCTATGGCGAGTTTTCAGTGTGTTTAATACTTCATTTCTGGCCCAGCGATCCGCGTCCATCAATTCCTCAAGACTTGCATCCAGCCGCACCGAATGAACACCCAGACAATGTTCCACCAAATCCAAAATTGCCCCCAGCCGGATTCGTCCGGCCAGAAACTGTTCTACCGCCGCTTCATTGGCCGCGTTAAAGATCGCCGGAGCGGAACCCCCGACCCGTGCGGCTTCCAAACCCAAATCCAGCGACCGGAAAATCGACCGGTTGGGCATCTCAAATGTCAGCCGACCTAAATGCGCCAAATCCAGCCCTTTGGCGATACCCGCCACCCGCTTGGGATACGTCAAAGCATACTGAATCGGCGTCTTCATATCCGGCGTCCCTAATTGGGCGATCACCGAACCATCGATAAATTCCACCATCGAATGCACAATCGATTCCGGATGCACCAGCACATCGACCTTATCAACACCCACCTCAAAC
>CAYTHV010000075.1:0-14698 GCA_964437685.1 uncultured Pirellulales bacterium | reverse complement strand
AAAAATCACCATCGAAAGATAGGACATTCGTGTGAAAAAATATACCGTACTGATAATGGCACGGATACGGCTGTCAAACCGATTTTCCAGATAGGTAAATGGCGTAAATGTTTTCGCCATAAAGTAAAACCGCATAAACAAGTAAAAAAAGGCAAGCCCTGTGATGGGCGCAAACCATTCGACGATGTAAAGCCGGATACCGTTGGTATAGGCTTCACCTGGGACGGAAACGACAGACAGCGTGCTTGTCAGCGCCATCGCATAGGAGATAGCGACAGCCCACCATGGCATTTTCTGACCGCCCAGCAGGAATGCGTCGGTCGTTTTCTCGCGGCGGGCAAAAAAAGCTCCAATTGCAATAATCGCCACTAGAAAAAATAGCATGAAGAGATAATCAATCTGTTCCATTCGTTGGCCTCGCTATTTAGCAAAAGTTTTTTTTTTAAACAGGTGTGTATTATATACTTTTTTCTTGTAAATGGAATGCTATATTTATGAAAATTAATAAAAATTTAAAAATATAATAAACTTTCATTAAAAATAATTATAAGTAATTTTAATGTAATAGTTAATGTGTTTGTACAGAATTCTATATCTTGTTTCGCGATTTTTCTTTTAAAACTCATAAATCCATATATTTGTTATAGATATGATTTTAATCTGGTTTTGTGACGAAACTTGCTCTCAGGGCCTTAAAAAAATTATTTGTATAATTCAATAAAATTATTGACAGCGGGGTGTCGATTTACTATAATCAGGCGCAGAACGATGGATTTTGATACGGAGATAGTTGTCGGAATGAGTAGTCAATTAGAAACCATCACAGCAAAACTTGCCAAGGGCAACAACGGCAGGCTTTATGAGACCGTTGAGAGCTTTATCCTCAGTCAGATCAAATCTGGCAGGTACAAACCATCCAAGTCAATAGGATCCGCTTCGGATTTGGCCAAAGAACTGAATGTGAGCTTAAGCACTGTTCAGCAGTCTTTGCAGACACTTGCGGCCAAGGGTATTGTTGTCCGCAAGCCTCGGAGCGGAACGTTTATAAATCCTGACATTTCAAATGCGATGGCATCCCCTCTGCAGAGTAAAACCATTTCGTTGATTGTTCCAGATGTTGTCCATCCCGAATACGTGATGCTTTTGCGTGCATTCCAGGATAGCGTACTTGAATTTGACCTGGACGTTGTCTGCTCCAGCACCGACAATGTTATTGATTTGTATAACGGGGCGATATTTCGGCAGATTGAAACTAAACCTTTCGGTATTGTCATTGTGCCTCCATTTCAGGAAATGCTGCCGCTGGATACTATCATCGCATTGGAAAAAAGCGGTATCCCCGTGGTTTGCTGTTTTCGCTCCGCTGGACTTTCCTCGTGGCCCATTGTTACCAATGACGTGCTGAATGAGAGCTATTTAATGACCCAGCACCTCTGCGATATTGGCTGTAAACACATAGCTTTTTTCGGAGTCGAGTATCCGAGCCAAGCGGGATTTTCCACGTTCCATCTTCAGAGCCATCTGGGGTATATCAAGGCGCTGTTTGATGGCGGTAAAACAGGTGCTGACTTATTCGAAAATTTGGCCCTGGATGAAAAATCCCAGCATATCAATGTTAGCAACATCCGGGAATTTATAAAAAAGCATCCTGATGTGGATGGTATTTGCTGTGTCAGCGATTCGACCGCTGCAATGGTGATTCGTGAATTGGAACGAATGGGAAGGCGGGTTCCGCAGGATGTTGCGGTGATTGGTGCAGGTAATTATGGCAAGTATCTGGGGTTTGAAACAAACTATATTACAACCATGAAAGGTTTGGTCGAAAAGCTCGCCCAGGAAGCGTGCAGGCTGATTCAGAGAAAACGCGGCGGCGAACAATTGCCCAGCGGCCTTAAGGTTTTGGTTAAGTCCGAGCTGTCGCCCGGACGTTCAACAGTGTATAACCGAAATACCGGCGTAGGTATTCCGGTCTAATGATAGTCCATTTTTTTTGTGGAGGATTGAAAGATGAAGAAGTTGGCGATTTTAGTGTGTGTGTTGGCGATTGGGGTAATGGCCCCGGCAGGCGTGATTTTCCAGGACACGTTTGAGAACAGAACGGCGAATACTCCCCTGGCGATGTACGATGCCCCGACGACTGGGCAGTACTACTGGATCAACTACAGTTATCAGACCGCTGATGCGACCTACCAGAATGACGGCGGCAACATGGTTTTAAGAGCGGACCGGCTTGATCGCGGCGCGGGAACCGAGTATGTGTACCTTACCAACTACACCTACACCAGCAGTGGAGAAGAATTGCTGGCAGCCGGCGCCAAGTTTAAGTTCTCGTATAACTGGAAGTCTGATGGGTCCATTTTTAGTGGCGCCCAATCGCATTTTAATTTCGGCGGGACCCCGAACGACGGCCTTTTCACCTATGCCAACGGTTATAACTACTACATTGAAGGCGCGTGGTATGGAGCTGTCCCTGCGGCCAATGTATGGCACAAGGTTGAGATGGTTGTTACTGCTGGTGCAGCATCGGGCGGATATGTTCCGATTACCTATGATGTGTATGCCGATGGCGTGCTGATACTTGCAAATGCTGCTGGGGCAAACGCTGCGGTTGGCGGCAATGCCCGTATGGATTTGTATGTTGCCGGCGGCGGCGGCGTTGTTCTGTATGACAATGTTACCATTGAACGTATTCCGGAACCTGCGACGATGGCGTTGCTCGGTCTTGGTGCGTTGACTCTGATTCGCAAAAAAAAATAATAAGCGATTGAATGATTTTTAAGTGAGGTGGGCGAGGTTTTGCCCACCTATTACTGACATTGAATATGTTGGTTGTGGTCAGTGCGCCTTGGGTTTGAATGAAAAGAATTATTTCGTTATCGTTATGAAAAATTAGATATAAAAAGACAAGGAGACACAAAATGAATAAAGTCATTAAACTGTTATCCATGGCGCTATGCTTAACCGCTGCAATGGGTACCGCGTGGTCTGCGCAGTCGCTGACGATTTTCCAAGAGGACTTTGAGGGTGCCACTTGGTATGCCGGCGACGACCTCAACCTGTGGGACAAGCCCTATATTGGGGGGAATTTTATGACGTTAAGCGGAGCCGCGGATCAATTTCTTGTCAGTGATACTCAGGCGGTTGGGACAAAATCCATCTCTGTTGAGCGTGGTTCGAATGGCAGCGGGATGATCTATTTCTTCCCGGACCATGTCAATGGCATCACGGGTTTGCTTGCCGGTCAGACTCTGGTGATGGAAATGGATGTGTTTATTCCCACCGGCTCTGAGTTTGCCCTCTATGTTTTTAATGGCGGTAGCCAGACCTCGCCAGGACAATTTCCGGGACTGTTATTGACGCAAGGCAACAATAACACATGGTATGTCGCCAATTATGACGCATCCAATGTGATGTCCTGGAAGACCGCAGCCGGAGTAAACAAGGATATGTGGAACCATGTTACGATGGAACTCTATGCCGACTTAACTTATAGTGTCTGGATTACGCCGCAGGGCGGCGATAAAAGACTGATTGCCGACAAGGCCGGTCTCGGCAAACTTGCAAATAGTGGTGAATCGTATGACCTGCGTCCATTGGTTAACGCTCAAGCTCCGGCAAACAGCTTGGTTTATTGTGATAACGTAAAGCTGACCTGTGTCGATGATTATGCGCAGGGTTACCCGACAATTTTTAAGACGGGTGCTACGATTACTATTGACGGCGTTATCAATACGGCTGAATGGGCTGGCGCCGAAAAAGTCGCTTCCCGGACTGCCGGAGGTATCGGTAGTTTCCGTGATCAGTGGCTTAATAATGACCCGCTGAATCCGACGACGTATGCGGATACTTATGTAACATACGACGCCTCGAACTTTTACATCGCCCACAAGATGAATAACGTGAAATATAGTACGATTGGCGGGACTTGGAACTGGTGGGAAAATTCTCATCTACAAGCAGTTTTCTTTTTTGATAATTTGGCTGATACCAGTACCCCTGATAATACTTTGGATGTCAGTTATATCTTTAGAGCCGGTGCCGCCGGAGCTGTTCCGTCAACTGATCCAGCGGTATATGACATTATGTACACGCGGCATGGCGCGAGAAGCCAGTGGGGCGGCAGTTGGGAAGGCCTTCCCTATACCAAGACATTGCCTGCGGGTTGCCAAATCAGCTATTCAGTCAATACGACGACCAAAGTAATGCAGATTGAAATGAAGATACCTTTCTCTGCAATGCCCGAGCTGACGAATACCGCCCAAGGCGCCAAGATAGGCCTGAGCTTTAATTTGAAAGATGACACGGGCCGTGCGCTGACCAGCATTACCGGTGAAGAATGGCCATATCTGACTTATTACGGTGATCCGGAATCGTATCGCAATGTTAATCCGCAAGCCGGTGTTACTTTGGCCAAGTGCGGCGATATGGCCGGCGACTTTGTCGCAGATTGTGTGGTCAATACGCAGGATATCATTGATTTTGCCAAACACTGGCTCGACTGCAATGCGAATTGTCAATAATTGATTTGTTGGAAGTAAATATCTGCAATGAGATGGATGTGTATTACAATTTTACTTCTGATGGCGATGATCAGTCAGGTGTATGCTCTGCAAACTGAAGTTTTCAGGGACACATTTGAGGGGTACACCGCGGGAACCAACGTGCATGCTTTGGTTCCGCCAGTTGGGATTCGCTGGTACGAATACGGCCCGACGGCGCCGGCTCGTGACATTGTGTCGGAAACGTATGCCCGGCAAGGTGTCAGAAGCATTTACGTTCGTCGCGATAAAAACGCCCCGTTCAACTATCCTGTCCTTGCGGGTGAAGGTCTCTTAGGCGCTGCCAATGAGGTCATGCCCAATGGTGATCCGTTTTATTTTACTTTCTGCTGGTATCAGGATGTCGCCAATTATGATCGTCCTTCGGTTACGGCGGATTTTGGTACCTATACGGGCATCGCCGGCGTTCGGGTTGAAACGGACAACACCTATCAAGTCTGGGATCAATCCTTAAACGGCGGGACTGGTGGCTATATTCTCACCGGAGTTGTGGTAGCGACGGACGCCTGGGAAAAAATCCAGATGGTTCTGTATCCCGGGGCGGATATCGGCGGCGGCAATGTACAATTTGTCTATGATGTCTATCTGATTCGCGAAAATGGCAGCCGTATTCAGCTTGCCGATAACGCGATGTCCGGAGTTCGACAATTAAAAATGTCGGGCGGGCAGTATGCAGGCAACAACGCGGTGATTACATTCTACTGTGAGCCGCCGACAGGCACAACTGCGGTTAAGCCGTATATTGATGATGTTTATATTGTCAAGAATTACGTCCCTGGTTGCGGGTCATCGGAAGCGGTTGCCCCGGTTGGCGACTTAAGCGGCGACTGTCTTGTCGATATTGCAGATGTTTTAATTCTGGCAGCGCATTGGCTGGAATAAGGGTTTTGAAAAGCTAAAAAGAATAATAAAAAGGCATATTTAAGAAAGGGAAAACGATGAGAAATATACTGAGCTTGCTTTTAGTATTGGTGATGACAGCAGGGGCGATGGCTGTGCCGGTTTTTGTGGATACCTTTGAAAACAAAACAGCGGGCAACAATGTGGTTACAACAGACGCTCCTACCGCAGGGCAATATTACTGGGTTAATAATGGAGGCGCTGGTTCTGCGACCTATCAAGATGACAGCGGCAACTTAGTCCTCAAAGGCGACCGCACCGGCGGCAAGTATATGTTTGCTCAGGCCTACACCGGCGGACCAGCAGCCGATTTGGCGGCGAACACCCAATTTGTGATTTCATTTGATTGGAAATCCAACGGCGATCCAAATAATGGTCCGCAGGTTGAAATCGCTGCCGGGAGTACGGGCACAATTATCGGTGGTTTGCTGTGCTATAGCGGCGGTTATAATTATTATGTTGCGGGCGGCTTTTATGGCAATGTACCGCTGGCCAATGCGTGGAATACCGTCAAGATTGTGGTTAATACCGGTCCCGAAGTCTATCCGGGCTATGTTCAGCCGAAATACGATGTTTATGCCAATGGTGTCCTGATTGTGTCTAATGTTGTCGGAAATGTGGCGGCGATTGGTGGCAATATCCGCGCGAATTTATATGTCGCGGCGGCCAATGGCGTTGTCTTGTACAACAATGTCTCCATCGAACGGTTTGCTGCGATGCCTTGCGGCTACAGCTCATTTTTCGCCGATACCTTTGAAAATAGAACTGTCGGCAGTAGCCTATATCTATATGAGTTGCCGACTTCAGGCGCGCATTATTGGCTGAATTACAACACTGCAGGCGCAGCGACGTATCAGTATGAGAGCGGCACCAGCGGCAATAAGGTTCTCAAGGCCGATCGCACAGCCAGCAAGTATGTTTATTCTGTTGCCTATAGCGGCGGAATTGGCTCTGATCTGACCGAGAAAACAGACTTTGTGTTTTCTTTCGACTGGAAATCGGATGGTTCTATATACAGCGGGCCATCTATCAATGTCAATTTTGGCGGCGGCACGACGATAGGCAGCGTGTTTTCGTATGCCAACGGCTATAACTATTATATCAATGGCGCGTGGTACGGTACCGCTCCAGCGGCCAATGTATGGCACACGCTTCAAATGGTCGTCAAGGTTGGTGCCGCATCCGGCGGCAATGTGCCGACCAGTTATGATGTGTATGCCGACGGTGTGCTGATTAAAGCCAATACCGCAGGTCCGACCATTTCAGCTACGGCGGGCAATGCCCGTATGGAATTATATGTTTCCGGTGCAGACGGCGTGGTTCTCTATGACAATGTGTCTCTTGGCAGAATTGCCGCCGCGGTTTGCGGCGACGCATGTCATCCGTATATGAAATGGGACCTAAGCCAGGACTGCATGGTCAATTTCGCGGATTTCGCAATTCTTGCGGAAAATTGGCTGATCAGCTACTAAGACCTAAAAATAGATATGAGATTAAACCGTAGAATGGAGGTTTGCCCAATGAATAGAAAAATGAACCACAGCATACAGAGCAGCCAGAGGGCATTTACGCTGATTGAGCTGCTTGTTGTGATTTCGATTATTGCCTTGCTGCTGTCGATTTTAATGCCGGCGCTGCAAAAGGCCAAAGAAGCCGCTCGCACGGTAGTCTGTCAGGCCGGAGTCAAGCAGATGTCGCTTGCGGCAAACCTCTATTCTACTGACAACAAAGACAATATGGTTGTATATCAGCGGTATATTTCGGCGACGGACCAGTATATCTGGGCGAATGATATTTGTCCGTATATCAATAACAGAGAAGGAGCAAAAGGCTATCAGGGCGGTGATTGGGTGATGGGTTCAGATGAAAAAGCCAGGGCGCTTTCTGTCTTTCTGTGTCCTGCTGCCAGAGAACGCAATGATATCATTGGGCTAAACTGGCGGATTCGATATGGGATGAGCTATATGATTGGTTCGCGTCAGAAAGGCATACCGAGCGGCGGCAATCAACCTACCTATGACTACTACAAAAAAGGACAAATTCGCAGACCGGACGTCAAAATTCTCTTTGGCGATACAACCGATAATACCAATAGGAATGTAAGTGAAAAATATCGTGCAGCGTTTGCCAGAAAATGGGCAGACCCGGTCGGTTGGGTGATGCGGCATTACTTTAGCTTGACGACAGAGCGTTCTCCCGGCGCCGCCTTTGTTCCACCTGCGGATAGACACAAAGATTCTGTTTTTGTCTTTGTCGATGGACATGTCCAAAAGATGCTCTACAAGGATGTGCAGCTTTTAGATACGGACACGCCGGAAGAAAGGGATCGTAAGCTGATGATGTTTAACGGCAGAGATTCAGATCGAGTCGGCAGTCCCTGGGAAGTAGGAAGATAATGAAATTGGCGAAATACTGCTTTTTACTGCTCTGTGTTGCGGCGATTTCACTGAGTTGCTACGCGTATGACAACAACGTCATCGTTGGCTGGAACGACTTTATCATTTGCAATGGTCCAGGGACGGACGGTGCGTTTGATTCGCCTGAAGCCATTGAGCGGATGATGCAGCGGTGGAAAGGCCGCGGGTTTACCGGCGTCTATTGGCGGATTGAACAGAAAGAGGGTGACCCGAACTCGTATGTGTTTTTTGATCAGGGCGTTTTGCCGGGAACAAAGGAATTGGGCGCTGAAGTAGAGCGTGCCTTGGAACAGTTCCCCGTCTCGCAAACCGCCAGAGAAAAAGCCGATGCGACGGGGCTTGAGTTCTGGGCATGGGTTCCCTATATTTACAGCCGCGGCGGGCCGGTAACTCGGATTGCGCAATTACCATCGGGGGAGATTCTGTCCGCCTTGCCGGCAGGTGTTTGGCTATTCCCCTGGTATGGCATGGATAGCTATACATACAATCACAATGAGGCACTGTTTACCAACCGCGCAAGAAACGAAGTCTGCGATATGCTTTCCGAGTATGGCTATCCGGAAGCACGATCGTCGATGGTGGCGCAATTTGACTACTTTGCCAGGCAGTATGGGTTCAAGAATTTTTTGGCCTGTATGCGGACAGAGGACTATCAGAATTACTATAACTCCGCCGGAACATACTATTTGAAGACAGATGATGCGGATGAATTTGGATTTAACCAGATTATTGTTGACCAGATGCTGGCAGAGTATGGCGTTGATATTCTAACCGATGCACGTTTCAGCCCAGCCGGCCTCAGTTCGAATCGGACAGATCCGATGGTTGAAAACTGGCGTGTGATGCGGGGCAATCATCTGACGCAGTTGTACCGCGATTTGCGGCAGGCGATGGATGCAGTTGACCCGACGATCAAAATCGGTGTGCAGACCCCCGGTGGAGATTATGTGGGGCCGACGATTGGCAATATCAAATTAGACTGGAGGACGTGGATTAATGAGGGGTTGATTGATGAGCTGGTGATTCCGGTTGCGCTGGATAACGCCGAAGACACGGCTTCCGGCAGTAAGGGGTATTTGACCAATGCCAGAACAGGTACAGGGGTTTTGTCTGCATCGACATTTCGCAATTATATCAACGCCAGCAACAACCCGACTGCCAAGCTGATTTACGCCGGCGGCCCTTATTTTAATTTTACATCGCCGCCGACAAATACCGATGGCTGGCGGACGGATGGCTTTACAGATGCATGGTATCTGGGCTGGTATCAGCGTCAGCGGCAGTGGAAAGAGGATGTTCAGGATTTTGGCTATATTAACTATATGGAGCAGAATTTTGACGGTTTTGCGGTCAATGATGATGGGATGAGCGGTGGATTGGGTCGTAGCCGCTATGATCCCACTTTGCGCAAGTGCGAAGGGATATGGTCCACGTTTGGCGACGGGACCAATTCCAAGCCGGTGATTCAAAATACGATTCGGCATGGTTCCAGTGGCAATGCGGTGAAAATTACCAGTATTACGGCGGATGCGACGGACTATATCTGGGCGCGACATTACGGCAGACCGGATCGGACGGGAATGTTTTATAGTGTGGATAACAGTATCTTCAACGGTCGTTGTGTCCTGGAATACTGGCTCTATCGGCAGGCGAACAGCGCCATACAGACGTATGTTCAGTATGATTCAGTTGGTGATTACAAGGTCGGTGTTTATATTGCGGCGTCTGGAACTATTTCATTTTCGAACAATGGTACGATGATTAGTACCGGCAGAAATATGGGCACAGATGTTTGGCAGAAGTTTACTATCGAAATCAATCTTGAGGCCAGTACCTATTCGGCATTCATGGGACAGAACAGAGATTATCCGCTATGCAGAGATGTGTCCTATTCAGTGGCCGTCAATACGTTTAACCAGATTATTTTCAGCCCGCAGGGTGCCGAGGGGACTCTGATGTACCTGGATGATGTGTCGTGGAAGTGGTATCCGGCCAAAGTCTATGGCGATGAGGGAATGAATCAATATCTCGTGGATGATTTTGAGGCCAAAACGGTAGATGTGTCAGTTGCAAATACAACGCCTGATGCAGGGACTGCGACATGGACAGTCTCGGCAGGATATAGCAGCTCATATTTCACTGAAAATGACTTATCGTTTGGAGACGGATTTAAATGTCTTGCGGCGAGAAAATCGGATACGTCGCGCGTCCACTCCGGCACAACATCGAGAATGCCTCTTGATGCCAATTCGGTTGTTTCAGCCAAGTGGGATATGTGGCTTAACGCCAACAGCGGAACAGAAGTGAAGCTGAAGAAAAATACCACCTCTTCGATTATTGCCGCTGTCAAGGCAGATGCTGGCAAGTGGTATTACTATGCCAATGGCGCGTATGTCGATTCGGGGAAGACCTATGATACCGCAAATACTATCTGGTATCGTCTGCAATTATGGCTGAATTGTGCGGATAAAACATATAAGCTTGTTCTTCAGCCGTTGGCAGAAGAGCCAGTGGTTATCGCCTCTTCAATAGCATGGAATTCAAGCACATTAAATACAGATACTGCCGTCTTCGAGATTTCGCCGCTGGATACGGGTGGTACATTTACCTATTATGATAATATCCGTGTTACTTATGGTTTGCCGGATTTATGCGGCGGGACGGGCAAGATCAAACCTGTCGGCGATTTGACCGGTGATTGCGCGGTCGATATGGATGATTTGGCGGTAGTGTCTGCCAACTGGTTAGACGATGCCTATTGGCAATAGGATTTAGTGTGATTTTTGATTTCTAAACGCATAGAGGCAGGCGGTTGCTTCTATGCCTTTTTTTATTGTTATTTTATCATAACGACATAAAGGATTTGTATGACACTAAACGCACGTGAACGTTTTTTAAGGATGATGACATACCAGCCGATTGATAGGCCGCCGGTGATCGCGATAGAACCCTTTGAACAGTCCGCCATTGCGCGGTTTCGCAAAGAGGGCATGCCGGATAATTGTACGCCGCACGAGTATTTCAAGCTGGACCGATTGCAATGGACGCCGATCGACTGGAGCGTCCATCCGCCTTTTGAAGAGATTGTCATTTCAGAAGATGATGAATATATTACCAAGCGGGATACTGCCGGTAGCGTTGTCAAATATCGCAAAGAAGACCCGACGATGTATTACGGGTATATTGAACATCCGGTCAAAACACGGCAGGATTGGGATGTTTATAAACAGCGTTTTGAAGCGGATATTGTCGCGCGGCTGCATAGTGGCTGGACACTGGATACGGTCGGCAATCTGAATTCGTCTGAAAATCCGGTTGGCTTTTTATTTTTTCCATGGTTATTCCGGCTTGGATTTTATTCAATGGGAATGGAAAAATTCCTGATGACATTTTTTGAAGACCCGGACTGGATGCACGAGATGTTTTCATTCTGGTCGGATTTTACGATGAAGCTGATTGAGCCGATATTAAAGCGGGTTAAAATTGATTATTGTCTTTTTGCGGAGGATTTGGCGTTTAAGACCAGTACGCATGTCTCCCCGAGGATGTACGAAGAATTCTGGCTGCCGTATCAGAATGTAATTGTCCAGAAACTGCTTGAATATAAAGTTCCTGTGATAGTTCACTGGAGTGCTGGCAATTTGAATCCGATTATCGATACGCTTTTAAATAGTGGCGTTAACACTATTTTTCCACTGGAAAACCAGGCGGATAATATGGATGCGTATTATCTTCGCAAAAAATACGGCAAAAAACTACTCTTGGGCGGTGGCATTGCCAAGGAGGCGGTCATTGCCGGAAAATCCGAGATTGACAGAGAAATCGAACGACTGATGCCGTTGATTAAAGAGGGGGGATTCCTGCCGGCGATGGATGATATGATAACCCCCGATATTTCATTTGCAAATTATAGCTATTTTATCGAAAAGCTTCATGCGATAAGATTATAACGGATTAAGGATATACAAAGATGGCATATTTCAAGATTAAAAACTGGCTTAAATACTACAAAGGTCGGCTTCATACCTTTATTATCAGGCACGATTTTGGGGCGATAGGGAAATCAGTGGTGCATGCACCATTCCACAGCAATTGTCCAAAGCATATCTACATTGGCGATAAATGCACGGTTATTGCCGGCGGCTGGATTGATACCATTGAAGCTTATGGTGAGGCGAAATACCAGCCTCGTATTGATATTGGAGATAGCACTTATATCGGACACCGTTGCCATATTATCGCTTGTCGTCAGATGAAGATTGGGAAGAATGTTGTGATTGCCGACAATGTGTACATTTCGGATAATTTGCACGGGTACGAAGACGTAAATAAGACCATTTTTCAAACGCCTCTGATGTCGGCAGGTCCGATTACCATTGAAGACGAAGCTTGGCTTGGTGAAAGAGTTTGCGTAATGCCAAATGTTACTATCGGTAAGCATTCCGTGATTGGTTGCAATTCAGTCGTAACCAAAGACGTTCCGGATTATAGTGTGGCCGTGGGCGTTCCTGCCAAAGTAATCAAACAGTATAATGTTCAGACCAAAAAATGGGAGAAAGTATAGGCATGAATGTCAGCAAGGAATTTAGCGCCAAGTGGATATGGTATCCCGGTAAAGATACACAGGATGGGAAAAATCAATTTGTTGAGTTTCGTCATGAAATGGACCTGGCTGGTCCAATTCAAAATTGTCTCGCATATATCGCGGCGGATTCACATTATGAATTATGGATAAATGGGATGTTAATTGACTGGAATCAGTACCAGACCTGGCCGCAGCATCGGACTTACAACACCTTAAGTGTCGATCATCTTCTGAAGGTTGGGCGAAATACCATTGCAATCTGTGTCCATTATCGCGGTGAAGATTTTATCATCCATGCCAAAGGTAAAGCAGGACTTTTGTTCGAAATGACAGTTGGCGATAAAACTATTGCGGCTACGAACAAGAATTGGTGGTGCAGAAAGTCATTGGCATATAAAAGTGGTCTCATATCCAAAATGACCATGCAAGCCCGTTTTAATTTTGAGTACAATGCCCAAAACGAGGATGGCTGGCAGGCGGCAGATTACAAGGCATCCCATGGCTGGTCTGCGGCGGAGGAATTAGCCAATGCGACAGGCGATTACTGGAAATCTCTGACGCCTCGTCCTGTCGAGATGCTGAAGATTTCGCCGGCAAAGCCGGTTAACGTGGTCACTGCGGGCAATTTCGTTCGTTCTGCGGAACGTGCGACGGTTGCCCTGACGGTTTCCGCTGAGGCAAAAACACTGCGATTTGATAATCCAGAGATCCAATCACTTGTCGGCAGGGAACTTTCAAAGAATGCAGACAAACCGTTGCTTCTGTCACCCTCGGATCAGGGTGTCTGTCTGGTTGTGGATTTGGGCGAGGAAGAATCCGGCTATTTATATCTTGACGCCGATGCACCCGCCGGCACGATCTTCGATATTGCCCACGGTGAGTTTTTGGACTATAAGACGGTACGGTGTGAGATTGACGGGCGTAATTTTGCGGACCGTTATATCTGCAAAGCCGGACGCAATACCTGGCAGTTTTCGTTTAACCGCATCGGATGCCGCTATTTACAACTGCATATTCCGAAAGTCAGCAGCACGATCAAGCTGTATAACCTGACGGTGATGCCGAGCCAGTATCCTTTTAAGCATGTAGGGGCGTTTGAATGTTCGGATTCTAGTTTCAATAAACTCTGGCAGGTTGGCAGGCGGACGCTCGAACTGTGCGCCAATGAACACTATGAAGATTGTCCCTGGCGGGAACAGGCGCTGTATGGTACGGACCATCGGTATCAGGCGTTATACGGCTATTATACCTTTGGTGAGACAAAGTTTACGGTGGCATGCTGGGACCTGCTTGGCGGCGGGCTTAATGAGGATGGTCTGCTGGAATTGGTGGCTCCGGGAAGGCTGCCGGTCAATATCCCCAGTTTTACTTATCATTGGATTAGCGCTGTTTGGGAATTGCTGCTGTACAGTGGTGACCCGGTGCCGGCCAAGCAGCAGTTTGAGCGGATTTGTGTTATTCTGGATAAAGCATTGCAGAAACTGACGCCGGATGGGGTGATTGAAAATCTCAAAGGCGCACGATACTGGCATCTTTATGAATGGACCTTTGCTCTGAAAGGGGATTTGTCGGAATATAAGGCCATTATTGATCCGGATGCCCGGGCGTATGATGCGATGAATAATCTGCTACTGATTGAATCGCTTCGCAATGCGGCAAAGATCGCCGAGCATCTTGGTGATGGTCGCGGCACAAAGTTCGGGCATGCCGCAGAACGCATCGCTGGAGCGTTTCATACTGTCTTTTGGGATGAAAAGAGGAAATTTTATGCATCCTATCGGCGCGGCAATCTGGTGTTCCATCAATCTCAATTTGTGCAGGCATACGCCGTCAAAGAAAGGGTCGTTCCTGAAATGCTTGTTTCAAACCTGTTACGGCGTATTACCAACAGTGCGATTTTATATCGGGCGGAAATGCCGAGTAAGATGTTTGTGTATGATGTTCTGCTATCGGCGGGGGACCAGTATGAATCTTGGATTCTCAATGATATTCAAGGCACATTCTGTGAAATGATCGATATGGGCGCTACGAGTTTGTGGGAAGTTATTGGCGGCGAGGAACGATTCCAGTGTGCCGGCAGTCTGTGTCATGGCTGGACAGCGATCTTCAACTATTTTGCCGGCGGACAGATTCTCGGTGTCCGTCCGCTTTCCCTGGGCTTTAAGACGTTTGCGGTTGCCCCGCGGATTTTAGGGTTGCCCCAGGCATCCGGAACGATTCCGACGCCCTACGGACCT
>CAYTHV010000074.1:14642-14886 GCA_964437685.1 uncultured Pirellulales bacterium | reverse complement strand
GGCAGACATTGATGCACTGGCCGCAGGCGGTGCAGACGCTTTCTTTCATCGGCATATTGTATGCCGGCATCACGACAGTACTAAATCCGCGATGCGCCTGGCTGAGATTGTGAACCTGCTGGACTTCCGAGCACATTCTTACGCAGCGGCCGCAGAGGATGCACTTGTCGGGATTGCGAATGACCGCCACGCCGGACACGTCGGTCCCGTACTGTTTGCGTTCGCCTTCGAAGTGGCGGGCGCG
>CAYTHV010000074.1:0-14632 GCA_964437685.1 uncultured Pirellulales bacterium | reverse complement strand
CCTTGATCCCGTGCGCGGCGAGTTCCGCCAGCAGACCCTCGACCAGCGGCAGCGGCTTTTCGAAGTGGCGGGCGCGGATGCCCATTGAGGCGGCCAGCCGCTGCAATTCGCAGTTGCCGTCACGCTCGCAGGTATGGCAATCCATCGGGTGATTGTCGAGGAGCAATTCCACGATATCCCGGCGGGCTTTCCGCAAGTCCTGGCTGTTGGTTTGAATTTTCATTCCATCGGTGACCGGATAGGCGCAGGAGGCGACATAGCTTCTTGCACCTTCGACTTCAACGATACATACGCGACAGGCGCCTTCAATCGAGAGTTTGGGGTGATAGCACAAACGCGGGATATGAAACCCGAGCTTGTCGGCCGCCTGCATAATAGTCTGGTTCGGCTCTACCTTGTATTCTTTACCGTTAATATATATAGTAATCATCTTATTCATTTTTATTCCTTATGCCTTAAGCGATTAACTTTTGTCAATCGCGCTGAACTTACAGGTCTGGTAACACCGACCGCACTTAATACACTTGGCCTGATCAACGACGTGTTTTTCTTTTCGTGTGCCGTCGATAGCTTCAACCGGGCAGGCTTTCTTGCAGGCTCCGCAGCCGACACAATTGTCATTGATTGTGTAGCTGAGCAGCGAAGTGCAAACGCCCGCACGGCATTTTTTGTGGGTGATGTGTTCTTCATATTCTTCACGGAAATTCTTGATGGTACTGAGAATCGGATTGGGCGCCGACTGTCCCAGCCCGCACAGCGATGACTTTTTGATCATCGCGCCGAGCCGTTCCAGTTTTTCAATATCCCCTGGCAGGCCTTTGCCCTTGGTAATCCGTGTCAGGATTTCCAGCATCCGCTTGGTGCCTTCACGGCAGGGTGTACACTTGCCGCAGGATTCATCCTGGGTAAACTCGATGAAGAACTTGGCCAGGTTGACCATGCAGGACGCTTCGTCGATGACGATCATGCCGCCGGAACCCATGATGGAGCCGGCTTTGGCGAGTGATTCATAATCAATCGGCGTATCAAGATACTCCGCGGGCAGCATACCGCCGCTGGGACCGCCGGTCTGGATGGCTTTGAATTTGCGATTGTTGGGGATACCGCCGCCGATGTCGAAGACGATTTCACGCAAGGTAGTGCCCATCGGGACTTCCACCAGGCCGGTATTGTTGACTTTTCCGGCCAGGGCGAAGACCTTGGTGCCTTTGCTGGTCTGGGTTCCAATGCTGGAGAACCAATCACCGCCGTCAAGAATGATGACTGGGATATTGGCCCAGGTTTCGACGTTGTTGATCAGCGTGGGTTTGCCGAACAGGCCCGATACCGCCGGGAACGGCGGGCGGGGCCGCGGCATACCGCGCGAGCCTTCGATAGAATGAATGAGGGCTGTTTCTTCGCCGCAGACAAACGCTCCTGCGCCGAGACGAATCTCGATATCGAATGAGAAATCGGAGCCCAGGATATGATTGCCGAGGAAACCCTGTTCACGGGCTGCCGCGATGGCTTTTTCAAGACGTTTGATCGCCAGCGGATATTCGGCTCGAATATACACGATACCCTTGCTGGAACCGGTGGCATAGCCGCCGATGATCATGCCTTCGAGGACTGTATGAGGGTCGCCTTCAATGGCGCTGCGATCCATAAACGCACCGGGGTCGCCTTCATCGGCGTTGCAGATGACATACTTTTCCGGTCCCGGCTGCTTGGCGGTAAATTCCCATTTCATTCCGGTCGGGAAGCCCGCTCCGCCGCGGCCGCGAAGTCCGCTTTTCTTGACTTCTGCGACGACCTGATCAGGTTTCATATCCGTCAGGACTTTGGCCAGCGCTTCGTATCCCCGCAGCGACAGGTAGTCGTCGATATTTTCCGGATCGATGATGCCGCAGTTTCGCAGCGTGATACGCATCTGCTTGCCGAAGAAATTCACATCGCCGAAGATACGGAAGAAGCGATTATATAAATGATCTTCGGTGATCGCCAGTCTTGCCACAGGCTTGTTATTCACGATATGAGATTCGATAATTTCAGGAATATCATTTTCGGTGATATTACCATACATCACATAACCCGGATTGACAATCATCACAGGTCCCTTGGCGCACATTCCGAGACAACCGCTCAGATGGATGCTGACTTTGTCTTTCAGGCCGTGCTTTTCCAGTTCCCGGTCCAGGACCTGGTGAAGCTGCTTGGACTGCTTGCGAATGCAAGAGGTTCCGTCGCACAGCGTAATTTTATACTGAACTTTAGACACCTTGGTTTTCCTTTCTAATTCTATTTTTTGCAATGGCCGCAAGATACTACGGTCATTCTAAGCTGACCCACAGGTCAAATTTGTTTTAAATCGTCTTTTAGATGAGCCATTCCTGGATGACTTCGCCTTTTTTAATGTGCTTTTCGATGATATCTTTGGCTCGCTGCGGCGTAACTTTTCCATATTTATATGGAATCTTGCCTTCTTCGACGACTTCCACCGTCGGTTCGAGATTGCACCGTCCTGCACAGCCTTTCTGGCTGAGGTAGACGTCCGTCAGTCCGTTCGCCATAGCCTGGCGAAAGACTTCCATGACTTCTTTTGAACCGGCGGCGATTTCACAGGTCGCCATACCTACATACACACGCTTGGTAGACAGGTAGCCCTTGCTGATGATTCGCGATACCGCGTGGGCTCGTTTCTTTTTAATAATATCCAATGGAGTTACCACAATTATCCCCTTTCTATAGTAAAGATAAAAGAATTCCCGTTTTCTTTGGGTTCTACTGTAATTGTTCCGCCGTGACTTTCGACAATCTGACGCGTAATATAAAGCCCCAGGCCGGTACCTTTGACTAATTTCTTTTCCGGTACGTCCAGCCGGGAAAATTTCTTAAACAGCATGGCTTTCTGTTCGGCGGTAATCGGACGGCCGTCGTTATACACTTCGACGGTTACAAATTTGTCGTCCTGTGTTGTTTTTAACAGAATCGAACCGTTGTCGATACCATACTTTGCCGCGTTGGTCACCAGGTTATTGGCGACAATCTGCAATAAATCCTGATCGGCGTGAACACGAATCGCCGGATCCATTTCATTAATGACTTTCATTCCGCGGTCGCTGATCTGCTTTGCGAAAGTCTGTACTGCCGACTCAAACACATCCTGCCAGAGACTGATAAAGGTCTTATTCAGTTCCAGATTGCCGCGTTCGATCCGGCTTAAGTTCAAAAACTTTTTGACCGTGGCGGCCAGGTAATCCAGATTGCGGCATATCGAATCGACAGCCTTTTTCTGCTTGAAATTAATCATTCCCAGAAAGCCGTCGCGAATCGAGTAGGCGTTCATCATGGTCGAGGACAAGATGCCTTTGAGTTCGTGGGCGACAAATCCCAGCAAATCCAGGTAGCTCTTGTTCAATTCGGCCAGCTTTTCGTTTGTAACTTTCAGGCTGTTTTCGCGTTCTTCCAGCTTTAGGCTCATTTCATTGAACGACTCGGCAAGCTCATTCAATTCGATGACTTTGCTGTGATGTTCGACTTCATGTCCCAGTTCGCCGCGCGCGAGTTTCCGGGACGCATTGACAATCTGTGTCAACGGGCGGCTGATGGAGCCGGACAGCCAGACGGCCAACGACATCGACCCCAGGCAGGCCAGCAAAATGACGACCACAAACGCCGCCAGTACGCGGGCGGCCATCATATTAAACGGCGCTTCGAGCATTCCCACGTACAGCATGCCGATAATGATACCATTAATATTCCGAATCGGCTCATACGCCGTCATGTACCAGTGATTGACCACAAATGCACGGTCGTGCCACTGAAGGCCTTTCTCGACGACCTGCTGATAGACTTCCTGGCTGACGCGGGTACCTATCGCGCGGTTGCCGTCTTCATCCAGCACATTCGTTGCAATTCGCACATCATCCTGAAATACTGTGACTGTTCCGACAGGCCATTTATCATACATATCCTGGCCAAATACCAGATCTCGAATACGGTCCACCAGGTAATAGTCCTGGTCGGCCACACGTCCGCCATAGGCAACGGCAGTTGCGGCGCCTTCCGCATTCAGTATTGGAATGGCGTACTCTTTGGCCATCGCTGAATTAAGCTGTTTAAGAATAGAAGGCCGGGCCATGGGCGTAGGCAATACCGGTACTCGACTTCGAACCTGTACATCTTCGTTCATTTGGGTCAATTCATTTGGCCCGATAATACGTGTGCCGCCAATAGCTTTGCCCCGCGTAAAAGCCGCTCGGACAATTTCACTCGTGTGGTTTTCCGCCACCGCGGCGTCAATGCGAAAGAAATAATCCAGGTTCATTTTTTTTCGCAGGGTATTGGGGTCGTCGTTTAAATTGACCAGTCCCAGTGCAATTCCAATGCGGTCTACTTCGGCAGAATAAACGGTTCTGGCTCCGATTAAATAGTTGGCTACCTGACGTTTGGCGCGGACATAGATGTCTTCTCGGATGACGTAATAACCCAGAGCGAAGACACTAATCCCGAGTACAAAAATAATCGCCAAAAAGGCCAGTAAAATCCGGTTTTTCAGCCGACGCGTTCTCATGTTCAGGCTTCTTCCATCTCCGTTTCCGTTTTCGCACCGGCGTTGACAAAGTAGATCAGATTTTCAAGCTCGACTTCCAAATTAATACTGCTCACGACAACATTATCGGCCCCGCGAAGCTGAATGGGAGCAAAATTCAGTATTCCTTTTATGCCTGCGGAGATGATTATTTCTGAAACGTGATGCGCTGAGACATCAGGAACCGCCAAAATGGCGACTTTGATATCCTGCGACTGGACGAAATCCCGGAATTCTTCCAGGGGTAAAATAGGGACTTCTGCCAATTTATTGTATTTGGCAGGATCAATATCGAACCCGGCGATTACCTTAATGCCGCCGGCTTCAAAGCCGCGGTAGCGCATCAGGGCCTTGCCGATGTTACCCATTCCTACAATGACGACTTTTTGAAGCTCATTTTTACCCAGAATGTGCCGGATCTTATCAACCAGTTCATCGACACGGTATCCTCCCCGTCGGTTGCCGGTGATTCCAAATAAAGAAAAGTCCTTGCGTACCTGCGAGGACGTAACTCCTGCGGCGTCCGCTAAATTTCCTGAAAAAACTTTTACAAAGCCAAGTGATTTCAGTCGTTTTAGCGCATTTTTGTAACGCGAGAGCCGGATAATACATTTTCTGTTCATTATCATAAAATCAGTCCTGTGAAAAAATATTGAGCTTGTGTTTTCAGGTTCAACTTTCACATAAACAGCACCTAATAGAACAACCTTGCTCTAATTATACGGTTATTGTTTTGTAATTCAAGCTTTATTGTCTTTGTTTTCACAATAATTTTACTTCAAAGTTGGATTATTGTTTACAAGTAACAAGTTATTATACGTCTTTTAAAAGGAGTATCGAGTGATTAGAATCGTCATTTTTACCATTTTAAATGAGTTAATTAGGGTGTTTTTGTAAATCTCCTGCATTTTTACCGAACAAATTACTGGGAATTATCGAACAGTTAAGCGTTAAGAATTACCTTAACAGAGAAAAAATGGTCTTTATAGCAAAAAGTGTTGCATAAAAATCACCTTTCTTTATAATGCATCGGCTGTGGATGCGTAAGGGTGTATCCCTGCGCAGAGGCTTGGCTGAGTGGCGGAAAGGCAGACGCTGGGGATTTAAAATCCCCTGCCCGCAAGGGCGTGTGGGTTCGATTCCCACCTCGGCTAATAGCATCCGTTGCCCGCGGGGTAACATTATGTAACAAATGTTGTCATAAGACCTCAGTAATGAACCTCAACTAAGTTTTTGGAGGTACGCAGTATGCAAATTAAGTCTGTTCAATTACAAGACGTTGAACGTCCGAATCTGTATCGTGAAGTTTTTCCGTATACGGAATTTCCGAAGGTGACATTCGATACGGACTCTGTCCCGATGGAAAATCCGCAGGAGCTGTGGATTACCGATACGACATTCCGTGACGGCCAGCAGGCTCGCGCCCCGTATGCTCCGGAACAGGTTGCCAGGATATTTGACTTTTTTCACCAGATTGACGGCGACACCGGGCTGATCCGGCAGAGCGAATTTTTCCTGTATTCGGATAAGGATCGGCGGGCGGTGGAATTGTGCCGTGAACGCGGCTACAAATTCCCCGAAATTACCGGCTGGATTCGGGCTTCGATTGCTGATTTTAAGATCGTCAAAGAACTGGGGCTGAAAGAGACTGGAATTTTGACCAGCGCCAGCGATTATCATATTTTCCTGAAGCTTAAAAAGACTCGCTCGCAGGCATTGCAGGCGTATCTGGATATTGTCAAGGCGGCGTTGGATAACGGGATTCGACCGCGATGCCACCTCGAAGATATCACCCGTGCCGATTTTGACGGCTTTATCCTGCCGTTCGCGGCAGAGCTGATGAAGCTGTCGCAGCAGTATAACACGCCGGTCAAGATTCGCCTGTGCGATACACTGGGGTTTGGCGTTCCGTTTGCCAATGCGTCACTGCCTCGCGGCATACCGAAAATGGTGTATGCGTTGCGGCAATTGGGCGTGCCCGGCGAATGGCTCGAATGGCATGGTCATAATGATTTGCACAAAGTGCAGGTTAATGCCGCCGTAGCGTGGCTATATGGCTGCCGTGCTGCGAATACGTCGATGTTCGGCGTTGGCGAGCGCACGGGTAATCCGCCGCTGGAGGCCTTGGTGATCGAACATGCTCAGCTTCGCGGAACCAATCCGAAGGTCAACTATGCGGCGATTACGGAACTGGCACACTATGCCAACAAGGAACTCGGCTTTAACCTGCCGTCGAACTATCCTCTGGTCGGCAAGGACTTCAATGTGACCCGTGCCGGGATTCACGCCGACGGATTGCTGAAGAATGAAGAGATATACAATTGCTTCGATACGCTGAAATTGCTCAAGCGCCCGGTGGGTGTTGCGATTACCGATAAATCCGGAGCCGCGGGCATCAAGCACTGGATCGAAGAGCGATTTGTGATTGATATTCCCAAGCATGATCCGAATGTGCTGGCGATTAAGGATAAAATTGATGCTGAATATGTGATGGACCGTATCTCCGCGATTTCCGATGAGGAAATGGAGATGTGGTGCAAAGAACTGTTCGGCGATAAACTTCCTCCACGGAGATAATTTTGGCCGACAGGGCGGTCGAGGCGATTTTGTTTGATCTGGGGCAGACTCTGCTGGAATTCGGCAGACTGCGGACAGGGGAACTATTTGCCTTTTCGGCCCGCACGAGCTATCAATGGCTTAAGCAGCAGTCTCAGCCGCTGCCGCCGTTTTGGCGGTATCGGCTCAAGCACTTTCTGGGGCTGTATGTTCATCTGATTCGGTCGTGGATGACCGGCGATGATTTTGATTCGCTGGAATTGCTCAAGGTCTATGGCAGCCGGTATCGGTTCACACTCAATGAGCAGCAGTATAAAGAGCTGAACTGGATTTGGTATGAGCCGCTAAGCCGAGTGGCGACGATGGAGCCGGATTTGCATCGGACGCTGGATTCGCTAAAGGCGATGGGGCTGAAGATGGGGATATTGTCGAACACGTTTGTCAACAAAGACAGCCTGCAACGGCATCTGGCAAAGCTGGGCATCCATGCTTATTTTCCGGTGCAGCTTTATACCTGCGATTATCCATTCCGCAAGCCGGACCCGCGCATTTTTCATGTTGCCGCCGAAAAGATCGGTATTGCGCCGGCCAAAACGCTGTTTATCGGCGACCGGCTGGATACCGATGTCAAAGGCGCGACCGCCGCCGGGATGATTCCGGTTTTTAAACGCATTCCCGCCAATCAAAATAAAAAGATACCCGCCGGACTGCTTGAAATTCGAAAACTGGCCGAATTGCCAATGCTGGTGGAACGATTGAATAAAACTAATTTATAGATTCTTTTTATATATTTGGAGTAAAAATGAGTAAGCCGATAGCTGCGTATCAAAAGTGTATTAACCCGAAATGCGGGGCGACGTTCGATGTGATGCAGACGCTGTTTGAGTGTCCCAAGTGCGGCGATTTGCTGGATATTCGCTATGACTGGGATAAGGTCGAGGTGCCGGCCAAGCTGTCGGATTTCGGCAAACGCTGGGCGACACGGCTCAATCGGCTGGACTTTTCCGGCGTGTGGCGGTTTCGGGAAATGCTGAATTTCTGCCCGGATGACTGCAAGGTCTCCGTCGGCGAAGGGCAGACCGTCTTGCAGCAGGCGTGCGGATTGGCCGCCGAACTGGGGATGAACCCCCATAGCCTGTTCTTGCAGTATGAAGGGATGAATCCCTCCGGCTCATTCAAGGATAACGGCATGACCGCCGCGTTCTCCCATGCCAGGATGGTTAAGGCCGTTTCCAGCGCTTGTGCCTCCACCGGCAACACGTCCGCGTCGATGGCTCTCTATGCTCAGGCCGGCGGGCTGAAAGCGACGGTCTTTATCGGCGCCGGCAAAATCGCCTACGGCAAACTCAGCCAGGCGATGGATTACGGCGCTTATACGATCCAGATTCAGGGCGACTTCGATGATTGTATGCGGCAGGTGCAGGATGTCTGCCGCCAGATGAATATCTATCTGGTCAATTCGCTCAACCCGTTCCGCCTCGAAGGGCAAAAGACGATCATGTTCCGCATCATTGAAGCCCTCAACTGGCAGATTCCCGACTGGATCGTCGTCCCCGGCAACCTCGGCAACTCCAGCTCATTCGGCAAGGCGTTTATGGAACTGAAGGAACTGGGCTTGATCGACCGTGTGCCGCGTCTGGCGATTATCAATGCCGCCGGCGCCAACACGCTGACCGAACTGGTTAACGACCACAAGCTGCGATGGAATGGCGGCAGTACCGATGATGCCCAAATCGACCGGTATTATGCCAAACTCGACAGCACCGGCTATAAGCCGCATACCATTGCCTCGGCGATTGAGATTTCCCGGCCGGTGAATTTAAAGAAATGCCTGCGGGCGCTGGATGTTTGCAATGGTGTTGTCCGTTCGGTTACGGATGCGGAGATTCTGGATGCCAAGGCGCAGATCGGCAAATTCGGCATCGGCTGCGAACCGGCTTCGGCGGCGACCATTGCCGGATTAAAATATCTGCTGGCCGATGGCACCATCGGCAAAGATGAACGTGTCGCGTGCGTCCTGACCGGACATGTCCTCAAAGACCCGGATGCGACGGTCAACTACCACAGCAAAAAGCAGGGCCCGCACGCCAACCCGCCGGTGCAGTCGCCCAATGAGTTGGATAAAATCATCGCCCTGATGAAAGGCAACGCCCATTAACTGGCCATTTTGAATTTACCAACAGTAGGGGCGGGTTTGAAACCCGCCCTTATCATTTTTAAGCTTTAAATTTTCTTTGGGGGGGGCCGCGCAACAGACGGGGTGGTTGTTCATACAAAAATATCCTCGTCATTTGTCTTCTTCGTACATATAGTTCATGTTTTCTATTCAGTTCATGAATTTGTCAGAGAACTGGGTAGTACCCCTGAATGATTCAGAGATATCCACTTCAGGTTCATCAGTAGGCAACAGAGATATGGAGTCGATAAAATCTTTGATCTTTGTTCTAATATTTTGTGAAGAATCGGTTTTTTGCTGCACACTTAACAACCTAAATAATTCGTCATTTTCTTTCAGAACAAATCTATCCAAGATGTCAATCAATAAATCAATTATTCCAGAACGAAGTTCTTCGCTCTGGTTCTCAAGTCCGTCCTCAACAATTTCATTAAGCAATTTGCCCTTACTGTTTTCTATAAGTATAGTATAAGCCTCCATCCGAACATTATCTGAAGTGTCTTTTTGCGAGATTTTCACAATTAATTGTTTATTGTCATTATAACCAAGAGACTCTACGAGCATCTCCAAAGCACGTATCCTTACTGCTTCACTACTATCTCCTAATGCCATCTTTGAAAAGATTTCAAATAACCTTTTCTTCGATTTCATGGCATCATTAATTAACTCGATGGCTTTTAATCTCTTAAGCTTTCCAGAATCATTTAAATAATTAAGTACTATCATATTTGTTTTTTGAGGGGCGACTTCTTTAAGCGACACAAGCATTGTAATTGCCATGGACCAAACTTGAGCATCTTTGGTATTTTTCAATATGTCACGATATATTTCCCATTTCCTTTTTTTACTGACTGTACTCTTAAATATCGCGTTCAATGCCGCAACACTTATAGAACTCTCCCTGTTCTGGTTTATTATTTCAATAAATAAAGATAAGTCATTTCCAGATGCCGACAAGTATTCGATTGCGGCTTCACATACTTGCGAGTCCTTGTCCTCCTTCGCAATGCAGATGATCGCATTTTGTGTTTCTGTATTTTGAGGGCATTTTTTTAATTGCTCAATCGCCTTGATCCTAACAGAACTATCTTCATCATGATTAATTCTCTCTGCTAAAACATCTCTTAATTGTTCTTCATCAAGCATCATTGCTAACTTAATGATCGCCTGACAGCGGATTTCATTATTATGTGCTTTTTGTGAAAAAAATATCAATTCTGGTGCCAGTCGAGAATATTTTTGGTATCTATCAATGAAAGCCATAAATATATCTGTATCTCTATCATGCAAAATAATAGCCGGATAAACATCAAATATCTCATCTTCTGATAAGAATTTCAAAAAAGATACAAACCCCTTTATAAACACCGACCTCAAACCACTACTAGACGACAAATTCGGTTTAAGCAACCGCACAGTCTTTTGGCTGTCACGATTGAGCATTTCTTTTACATAATCATCGAGACATGCTACATCTTTTTCACCAAAACAATAATTAGTTTTGAATAATTCATCATCGGATAAATGTTTTTTTATTCCTGCAAAAGCCGCTCTACGTACAGATGGAAATGCAGAATTTTTAGCTTTCATGAGACATGGCACTGCCGCTTTCTTCAATTTTAACAATGCCTCTACTAGTTCAAGTTGCGATTTATCTCCACTTTCTGTTTCTTTAAATGCGTTTACTGACGATGTTTCTAAAAATACTTCAAACTTGTTTTTTGTTCCTGCTCTTATAGATGCAATCCCTTCAGTGTCTCTTAAAATTCCATTACATAGTGTCGCAATAATAGTTGCCTTTACTGAACCCCTGACTTCAATTGATAACAGGTAATCAATATAGCGATCAAGAAGCTCATCGGATTTTTTTGCATATTCACCTCCTAATAGCAAAAACACTTCAAACCAATTTTGTCGCATCAAATTTTCTGATATATCTTTTTTAATCTCTTCAAACTCTTGATTTGCCAGATTCCAAGCTGCAAGGTACTCCTGAAAAGACATATGAATAAAACGAAAACTATTTGTTCGTCTCACCAGTAACCCGCTACGTATTTCTTGTTGCTCTAAAAAGTAAATCGCCCTTATTTTAGCTTTCTCTGCTATTATATTATCTCTATCTATAAATCTGGATGTAAGTAGTTTTATTATAGTATCGCTATCAATCTCCTCGCTGTTCGTTTTAAATATATGGAATGCTATTTCCGAGAATCTCTTCCGAATCCATGCGCGATCCTCAAGAGTTTTGGTCTCATTTACATTATCAATCATTACTGGTTTCTTTATTTTCTGTGTATGCTCTGCATCTTTTCTCTGCCCTAATAATACATCCACACATTCATCATATAATTCACACCTTTGCTCTGGCAATCGTCGGCGATTCCAATGTACAATTGCAATGACCGTTAATAATAATGGATTGATTGCCAAAGTTTGTATGCGGTCGTTTTCCATCGCATACAAAAGATTCCTATAAGCATTATTTGCTTTTGTGCCAACAGTTAATAGATCGCATTCATTGACGTTAAAAAGCACAGAAAACCAATTTTGTAAAAACAGTTTCTTGTCTTCATCTTTCAGGGGTTGAATGTCGCATCTTGCAAAACCGTCTTTGAGTATAACATCTCCCTTGTAGGCCCTTGTCCGTGAAGTGGCAATTATACGATTCATAGGATGCGATTTTTTAATATCTCCGATAAGTTTGCTGACTTGAGACCTTGCTTCATCTGTTGGAACTTCATCCAAACCGTCAAACAATAAAACGCAATTATTGTTTAAAACAGAAGAGACCTTTTCTTTTTCTACTGAAAAATTGTAATAGCTAAGATTGGCCGCTAAATACTCATAAAAAGATTTAAGATCAATCTTTTTTTTGTTGCTATTATAATAGAATATTAAATCCAAACACGAAATAATTATGGGTACGGGAAGAGGATAATCTATTCCTATATTATTTTTACTATCTTCATATTTACCCTCAATTTTTGCTTGTGCCAACGTCAAACATATATATTTTAAAAAGGTCGATTTTCCACTACCAGGATCTCCTACTATCACTAGAAACCTATGTTCACGAAGAGCTTTATGGATATCGATGTCCGCATTCGAAAATTCAGATGTTTCATGCACAACCTTAAGCCTTAGATATATCCTTTTTAAGGGCATGTTGAATGCCCTGTCATTATCAATTCCAGAAATATCAAGACTGCAGAATTCGTCTCTAAGTTTTTTGTAGTATTCTAAAGGTGCTTCAAAATACCCTTGGTGTTGTTCTATTGTTCCATTTTTTGACCATGGACGATCAGGATCATTTAACCATAGCTGCAAATCATGGTTAAAAACTTTTTTGAAATCGTTTATATCTTTAAATGTATTATAAAAGATTTTCGGTGTTTGACTCTTGACCGCCTCTCTAAAATCATTTACCTTCTTCCATTGCGAAAGGGCTTCTTCGATCTTCGTTAGTTCTGGTGGAGCAACAAATGTATTTATTTCTTTAAAAAACCATTTTATCTCAGGAAATCTTTTTATCTGATAATTCTTGACAGCCCAATTATACTCATCCTCTGTACCTGATGCTGCCATGCTGGTAGGTGTCCCAAATCGTTGCCCCATAATACCAATAAACAATATTAACGATTGACTATACCTCTCAAGAGTTTGTGCTGTAATTTGAGTCTGTGGGTCACCTGCCCCTCGGCTGACATAACTTTCAAAATCCAATACCTCAAAATTTAAACAATTATTAGTAGCTGTCGTCTTGTTATAGTTTTGGATGAAATCTCGTACAACTTGTCGTTCTTCGTTCATATCCCCGGGCGAAGAAAGAAAGATGTAGTAAGTTTTTTTTAAAACAGGTTGCGGATTTGTATTTTGTTTACTTAAAGAAGTAGACATATTATTCACTGTTTTTCTTTTCATACCGTCTCCAGCAAAGTATGTCACCGTATTCTCTGCTTATTGGTTACTTACTAATGAGCAGATATCTGGCGCATCATCTGGTCGCGAAAATAAACCATCTTGTTTTTGGAATGAAAATCCCTTCTTGACGGCCTCTCCCGGCCAAGCCGGAACAACATTCCTTCACTTATAAAAAACAACTCCTGCCTGCAAACTAAAAATTAAGGATTAATGGATTATAGCAAACCTTATTCAATCTACAATATACTTTTTCCGATATACCATAAAAAATCCATCATTTTACGTTTTTTTTGTCGAATTCGGCTATTTTTCGTGTTTGTGATGGTGAAAATGGCGGTTTTTATTTTCGGGGAAATCCTACCCAGTATATCTTGTTAATTTTGTCAAAGAATCGAAGAACTTTTTCAGATTTTTCTTGTACGGTATTTGTTCGTATTGTATAATGCGGGATAGGTGCGGGAGAGAAATCCTGTACCGGAAAACGGGGGCTCCGGGGGGCACCTTCAAGCCGCAGGCTTGTGGGTGCGTTGCCGTGTTGTACCTGTCCCCACTTTCCGGACAAATAAAAAAAGGGCAAACCGGACATAAAAAGGAGGATACGGAAATGCAAGAATATAGGAATGAAGGAATACAAGAATACAAAACAAACCCAAACTCAATCATTTTACAATTTACATTTTCCAATCTAAAATTAAAAAACGAACCCAATTGCTCTGTTTTTCAACTCAAAAACGGGCTTTGCCAAAAATTGTATACCTGTATTCCTGCATTCTTGCATACCTGTTTTTGCAAAACGAACCCAATTTTCCGATTCGCGGAGTCTTTTATTGCACCGCAGTATCTCTCATCGCTTCAGGCGATTCCACACTTTTGCCCTTTTCCTTTTACCTTTTGCCTTTTTTTCAAAACGAACCCAATTTCACGACTCCACCAATCTACAATATGCGATTTCCAATATACAATTGAAAAAACGAACCCAAAATCAATTGCTACTAACCGCCGGTTTTGTTAGAATATGGGCTTAGAAAACTATAATTTATGGAGTAACAATGGCGAAAAATGGTACTGCGGGTCGGCGGGAACTATGCAGTTTTTGCGGACGAGCCAAAAAACAGACGGAATTCTTTGTCGAAGGCCCCGGCGGCGTGTTTATCTGCCCGGAGTGCATCGATTTATGTTCAAATATCATCAAACAGGAACAAAAACGCGGCCGTGGCAAAGCCCTGACCAAGGACACCCCAAAGCCGCGAGAAATCAAGGAATTCCTCGACCTTTATGTCATCGGCCAGGAAGAAGCCAAGAAGAAACTGTCCGTCGCGGTGCATAACCACTACAAACGGCTGATGCACACCGATAGCAACGACAATCAAATCGAGATCGAAAAATCCAACATCTTGCTCCTCGGCCCT
>CAYTHV010000073.1:0-15063 GCA_964437685.1 uncultured Pirellulales bacterium | reverse complement strand
GCGATGGACGGTACCAGTAAATTCATTTCCGGCGACGCCAAAGCCGGGCTGATCATTACCGCCGTCAATCTAATCGGCGGCATTTTGCTGGGCTGGACGCGAGGAATGGATGTCGCTTCGGCGCTGAAGCATTATGCGATATTATCCATCGGCGATGGCTTAGTCAGCCAGATTCCCTCGATTATCATCGCGATCAGCAGTGGTTTTCTGGTCAGCAAAATCCGGTCGGAAAATACCGTCAGTGTTGATATGACCCGACAGTTGATTCGCAATACACAGCCGATGATGATCACTGCGGTAATTATTGCGGCGTTTGCATTGGTTCCGGGGCTGCCAAAACTCCCATTTATTGGAATTGCGATATTTTTTGCGTTTCTGACTTCTTCGCTTCGAAAAGGTGAGAAAAAAGCCATAGCCGCGACGGCTGAACCTGCGGCGGAAGCGACCGCTGACGATGGAGCGCCGCCCGAAGAGATGCTTCAGGCGGATATCCTGTCAATCCTGGTCGGTGTGCGGCTGATTAATCTGGTTGACCCGCGGCGAAAGAGCGGAGTTTTTGAACGCATTGGCGCACTGCGTAAAAAAGTCGCACAGAAGTATGGATTTGTGATGCCGCTGGTACGGCTGCGGGACAATTTGAATCTGGAGCCTACGACTTATGAAATCCGGCTGTATGATCATGTGATTGCCTCCGGCCGAATCGAGCCGGATAAATATCTTGCGATGGATGCCGGGGGCGTGCAGACCCCCGTGAAGGGAATTGCGGCCAAAGAGCCGGTTTATGGACTTCCCGCCTTATGGGTCGGTCAAGCCGACAAGGAGAATGCGGAAATCAACGGCTATACGGTTATTGATCCGGAATCGGTTCTGATTACGCATTTATCGGAAACCATCTCGCGCCATGCCCACGAATTTTTAACACGGGAAGATGTCCAGCAGCTTTTGGAACGGTTGCGAAAAAGCCAGCCGTCGCTGGTCGGCGAGGTTGTTCCTGAAATTATTTCTGTCGGGCTGCTCCAGCGGGTACTGCAAAATCTGCTGAAAGAAAATATCCCTGTTCGTGATTTGCCGTTGATTCTCGAATCACTGGGCGAACACGCCGGCAAGACCAAGAGCGCATTGATTCTTACAGAATTCGCCCGCAAGGCGCTGAGCCGCAGTATTACCGAGCAGTTTTCGGGTATTGGCGGAATTCAGGCGATTACGCTGGATCCGGCGGTTGAGCATTATCTGCTCGGTCGCGTCAATCAGACCGCGGATTCCATTTCATTGTCGGTTGGGCCGGATACCGCCTCACAGCTTACTCAATCCGTGAGTGCGGCATGGCGCAAAGCGATGGAAAAAGGACTTGAAGGCGTTGTGGTGCTGTGTGATTCACGCATTCGTGCGGCGCTGTTCGGACTTTTAAGCCGTTCCATTCGTCGGCTGCCGGTGGTGGCGTATGATGAAGTGGTTCCCGGTACAACGGTAGATGTTTTGGAAACGATAACGGTACAGACTTCGGAACTTGAAGCCGCCGGGGCGCTTGCGGCAGTATAAGGCGTAGAGTATGGATAAAACAATCGGAAAATACGCTAAGATAGCCGCCATATTGGTATTCTTTATCATGGGGCTGGCGGGGTGGTTTTGCCGCAATGAGCCTGCGGTCTGTGCATGGCGGGGGCTGATTGGCGCAGTGGTGATGTATGCGGCGGTGCGTATCGCCGGTGCGGTACTGACGTCCGTGATTATTAACGCTGCGGTCGAGGATGAATTGAAGAAAAACAACGATGGAGATAAATCATTGTGACGACAGAGACTCAGAAATATTCTGAAATAGGCGTCGAAATAATGCCGCAGGTGCCATTTATGCCTGTTGAGCCGACGGCCCCCGCTCCGGCGGTTCTGGCGGCGGAATTTCTGGATCCGGCGCCGTCGACGGGGCAGGCTGTTCGTGCATATAATACGCATGCCCATAAACACCGTGAAGATGAGCTGATTGTCAGGTATCTCCCTCTGGTACATAAAATTGTCAATAAGATTGTAACCTATCTCCAGCCGCCGCTTTCGAAAGAAGATATGGTTTCGGCGGGAACTGTTGGGTTGGTCAAGGCCGCACGGGATTTCGACCCATCCAAAGATGCGGAATTTAAAACTTATGCCTATATCCGAATACGCGGTGCGGTCATCGATGAATTGCGAAGCTGGTCGTTTGCCCCGACCAACATCAAGCGGCAGTTTGATGAAGCCCAGGTGATGTCCAATCAGTTGATTGAGGAAACCGGGGAAGTGCCGGAGGATTCCGTGTTGGCCGAACGGCTTGGAATCACGACGGAAAAAATGTACCGAATATTCGAAACAGCCAGGGCACGCCATTTTCTATCGATTCACGGCAGCGGCGACGACGATTCGCCGATGTTGGGCAACCTGCTTGTCGGCGGCCGTGAGGAACGCCCTGGCGCCGCGATGGAGCTGGAGGAATTGATCGCCAAATTAGCCGAAGCGATTCTAAAATTACCTGAAAAGCAGCGGCGAATTATTGTGATGTATTATCAAAAGGAATTGACGATGAAACAAATTGCCGAAACGCTGGAAATCACCGAGTCGCGGGTTAGTCAGCTTCATGCCGCGGCGCTGTTTAAGCTTTCGGTGCAGTTGCGGGATGAATAAAACCGTACAAAAAGGCGCAAAGATATGGATTTGGAAAAACGCATAGAAATGCCGCCGATGGAACATGTTGAACAGCTTGCTACGATTGGGCAGCAGTCACAGGACAAACAAAAACAGCAGCAGAAAAAAAAGCGGTCGCGTCCCAGTATTGATTCGATTCTGGAGGACGAAGAACAACGCCGCCAAATCGATAATGATGGCCATATTGATTATCGTGCTTAGAAAATGAAATCACAAACTAAGAACTAAAAATTAAAGACTAAAAACTAAATCAGGATTCCCGATGTTTTGCAGAACCATAGATGTTATCAAAAAAAACAAGACCCAAATAGGCGGGACCGTTCGACTTGGCGCTGGAGAAAGGAATGCCCCTGTCAGGCCTTCGACTCCTTCACGAACGGTTCCGCAGGGGTCCATGCAGGCCAGGCTGATCGATAGCAGCGGCGAATACGCTGTGATTGAGGTGGTCTGCTCCTGCGGCTGTAAAACGCAGATACAATGCCAGTATGCCGCCGAAGCGGTGAAGTCATAAGGCAAATTCTGGAAACAGAAAATGTGAAAGCAGGTCCCGGGTTGACCCGGTATTGAAATTCGAAATGATCATAAGCAAAGGATATGTAAAATGTGTAACTATCGATGGGTTCTTGTGTTGACGGTTGTGGCGATAGCCGGGTGCCAGTCGCTGAATGAAAAAGTGATTCCGCCGTCGGATGGCGAGCCGGTCAAATCTGAGCCTGTGATGACTGTACAGCAGAGCGCCGACTCTATGGAACGGCGGTTCAGCGACACTGCGGAAACAAAAATGGATGCGGTACAGGTGATTACTACCTGGTCGCAGCGATATGATGAATTGTCCCGCCAGACAGAGCAGCTTCGCGAGAGCAATACGAAAATGACCCTCGAAAATGCGCATCTGGCGCAGGAGATTGAGAAGCTGAAAACAGAACTTCAGCAGTGCCGCAGGGATATGGAACAATCCAATGCCGTTTTGGAACAGGCGCATGTGGAATTAAGCAAGTGGAAGGCTGATGTACTGGGTTTCCGCGATGAAATACGCCAGGCGCAGTCGGCACAGCTATCGGCGCTGACAAAGATTCTGCGAGTTCTTGGCGCCGAAGTATCATCTGTCGAAAACGCTTCCTCGGATGCTAATTCACAGGAGACTAAACCGTGAGTAAAATGGCAGCCGTTATTGTGACCGGCGTGGTTTTTGTTTTGGGTTGCAGTGTCGTACAGCCCAAAGCGGTTCCGCCGAGTGGGCATTTTTATCTGGACAAGACGGCGGATTTCTCCTCCATAGGTCGGGTTATTGTCGCCGAACTGGAGAATGGTAATTCCTCGCCATCACTCGGCAAAACACTGACGCAGGCTTTAACCGATGGGCTGGATAAAAAACATCTGTTTACCGTTTATTCTGTCTATCGCCTGGATTCCGAATGGATCAGTCTAAACTTCGACCAGCTCAAATTGTTTACGCCGCAGGATATGGCCAATGTGCGAAAACTCCTGAAGGCTGACGCGCTGATATTCGGAACGGTTAAGCGTTATCGGTCGTATCCGCAATTATTGGTTGCGTTAAATTTGAAAATGATTGATCTGCGGGATGGACATTTAATCTGGGCGCTGGAAGATGTCTGGGACAGTACCGATAAAAACATCGAACTTCGTATCAAAGAATTTTATGAAAATCAGATGCGAACGGGGTATGAACCAATGAATTGGCAGATTGTACTTAACAGTCCGAATGCTTTTTACAAATACGTTGTCTATGAAGTCATGGAAACATTACCGATGAACCAGTAGTAAAAATACTTATACTGCTACGTGGTTATCGTCCGAATAATAGAATTTTATCTAAAAAAAAGAAATTCACTTTAGTTCGCTTCACTGCTTGCGACAATGAAACAAACTGAATATTGAGTCAAGTATTTTTGTGAAAGGCGAGGGGTATGACTTCCATAAATTCAAATATAACCATTGCGGTGGGTACGGCGGCCAAAGCCGCGGGGGTAGAACCCAAAAAAGCCCAACGCAAAGAAACGCTACGCTCTACCGTACAATTGGGTGACGAATATCGGAAAATTGTTCAGAAAGCAATGGATGAAAATCCGGATCAACATGCTGAATTGGTAAAACAAGCTCGTGAATTGCTTTTAAGTGGACATTTCGATACCCCGCAGGCGGCCAGAGATGCGGCAAAAAAAATTATTGAATACGGAATTTGATTATTCAATTCTGACCAGGGATGGTTGGAGTTGTGGATAACGGAGTATCCAGATATATTATAATTGCGGGGCCGAATAATATCGGCCCTGTTTTTTTGCGCAGTTTTGCATCAGGCGACTGTGTCTAAGAAGAGGCCCAGCGGGTATTCACCTTTACGGGTAAATTTGTCTTTAACAATAGACAAATTTGCTCTTCTTTGCGGACGAAACGGGTTCCGCGGGTTTTTCGAGTCGGAGTTTTCGTTCCGACTCTGTCGCGGCCGGTCGGCAATTTTCACACACGGCGACAACGTCCGCGATGCCAAGACCTGAATTGTGACAAACTTTGACACTTCAAATTCCCCGCCTCAAAATTCGAGGTTACAAGAGTTATTCTGTCATCCATAAGACTGAAACAAAGTCCATAATAAAAGGCTTCCTGATTCTATAGTGTAGTTTAGCAAATTTGGAGTTTATTTTCAATGTTTTTCAGAAATGCGACAGAAAGGTCCCATAAAAAACAGCGTATTAGGCGTGTTCACAGAATATTACCGAATTAATGCTTGTTGGGTGTTCTGCGGATGGCCAGCATGCTGGTATCGTCGAGTTGGCTTGCAAGTCCAACGAATCTTCTCCGATAGCCAAGAATGGTATGGACTAATTGAGATGCTGAGTTGCCGCGGCATTGATAAAGGATTTCCATCAGCCGATCTTTGCCCCACATTTGTCGTTCAAAATTGATCGCGTCAATCAGACCGTCGGTATAGAGCAGCAGGCAATCTTCATTTCGAAACGGGACGGTTTCAATGTCGTGTTTGGAGTCTTCCATTAAACCAAGAACAAGGCCGCCTTTGTCCAGATCGAGAATATCACCTTCCCGGCGGATCAGTAAACCCGGCTCATGTCCGCAGTTGCAGTAGGTGATAGTGTCATCTTTTGTATTGATCAGGGCCAGCAGCAGGGTGATGAACTCGCCATTGCGGCATTCGCGGCAGGCGACGATATTCAGTTTTTTGATGATTTCCTGCATTCCGTGGCGTCCGTAGCCGCCATCGGCATAGGCTCGCATCGCGCCGCGGAACATGCTCATCATGATTGCCGCCGGAACGCCTTTGCCGATCACATCCGCGATGGCCACGACGATACTGTTTTCATCGACGGCAAAGAAGTCATAGAGGTCGCCGCCGATTTCATGGCACGGTTTATAGACGGCCGCCAGATCGAGGCCGCACATACATGGGGATTTATCGGGGATCATTCGCCGTTGGATGACCGCGGCTAAATCCATCTGCTGCTTCATTTTAGAGCCTTCAATCGCCTGGGCGTAGAGTTTTGCATTAGTAATGGCGATGGCGCACTGGGTAGCGACCAGTCGGGCAATCCGTATTGCGTGGCGGTTAAACCGATTCGCCTCCGGACTGTAAAGCCGCAGGACGCCGAGCGGTTTACCTTTGAAGGTAATCGCGACGGTAAGCTGACTGATGAGTCCTTCTTTGAGAGTCGCTTCGGGGTAGCGGACGCGCGGATCAATACGCATATCGTCCAGGACCACAGCTTTGCCGGTAAAGGCTTGCTTGATGACGGCTTCATCCATCGTTACAGGGCCTTTATTGCGGTATTCTTCACTGAGTCCATAGGTGCTGCGCATGGTCAGATCGCCGGTTCTGTCGTCGAGCAGACGAATAGAGCAGGCAGTGGTGTTGGTGACCAGCACCGCAGCTTCGGCCAGACGGTCGAGAACTTCCTGAAGCTCGAAGTTGCCGGCGACCAGCGTCGAAATCTGATATATCTTATCTGAAAGTCTAACTTTTTTCTGTCTTTGTGTCATATTTTTTGGGGTTATTCCATTCCTAACAACCGTTCCTGTTGTGAATTATATACTAATTATCGGAATTTAACAGCCTTTTTTGCAGACAATACCGTCGTAGTCAGCCAGGTGGCGAACCATCGATAAACTAACAGTTGCAGGTTAAGTTTTGATTAGGTTTCGGTTCGCTTTGCAAGCATAGCCTCCTTGGTGGCCGACATCATCTTTCAACTTTATTTCTGCGTGGACGGAAAGTTAAAAATACATTATATATATCACTCATGCTGATAGTCGGAATACCGAACTGACGGCTGGTTCACAATAATCGCAACTGTCTGAGGAATTAAAAATGGATAAACTGACACTGAAACGAAAGATTAACATTTTTGATCATTGTTCATTGAACGCGAAACAATATCAGGAATTTCTGGTCAAAGCCTTTGGCTTGATGGCAAGGCTTCCCCAGTATTTTACGCCGGATGAAGATATCAATGTACTGGAGCTTGCGCATCTGATCCCCGAAGTGCCCGAGACGGTTCTTGCCATTTATGTCGGCATCAATGATGCCGTTTGCAACAAAGGACTTGTCACGCCATTTCTCGTTCGGCACGGCCACAATAATGTATTCGCGTTTGACCCGCAGGTTTACCCCGGCGGCGCTGCGGTTCCAACCGGTACCATCGACGCCAAAAAAGTACTATCCGGTTTTGAATCGCCCAACTCCACGTGGAATAGTAACTGGACGTATGTAATGATTCAGGATGCGACGCGAAAGGTTGAGACGCTTTGGAAAGAAAAAGGGTACATCGATATGATCCCGGCCAAGTTTGAAGATTTTACGATGCTCAGTGATCATGCCAAAACCAAAGTGTGTACCTATATTGATCCGAAGGCGTTTGAACATCCTGTGAATAAAAGCAGGCCCTATCTGAAGGCCGCGTGCGATCGCGGACAGAAATGGGTCGATGCGTTTACGGTGCCAAAAGCTCTCGAAGGTGAAACCAAAGACCTTGTGCCGGTGGTACTCAACCGAGGCGAAAAGCTGTATGTTGCGACAACGGATTTTGGCCCGTGTGCGCATGCGTGGAGCAATATCCATCCGGACAATACGGAGTTGGCGGTGATTAACGAAAATTCCGCGGTACCGCTGGATTTGGTGATAGCCAAGCCGTCGGTCAATTTGAAATATGCACAGGGTCTTATCCCACCCAAAGGCAGTGCGGATATGACAACCGACTGGTTCTATCGCGGCGCTAAAATCATGCGCCAGCCGCTGTTGCAGGGCTTGTTCAAGGGATAAGCATATCCTGCGATGGTGCAAATGCGGATGTAAATTATCTTGCTATCAGCAGGGAGTTCGTTACTATAGAAAAACTGGAAACTTTTGCGGAGTTTCTTTTGGAGAGGATCATTAAATAACAAGATCAGGAGATTTTTTATGGCAGGCAAATCTATCGTAGTCATCGGCAGCAGCAATATCGACCTTGTAGCAAAATCGCATAAAATTCCTGTGGTGGGCGAAACGCTCACGGGTTCGGATTTCTTTATGACCCCCGGCGGCAAAGGCGCAAACCAGGCTGTCGCCGCCGCGAAACTTGGCGCAGAGGTGATCTTTGTCGCAAGACTCGGTAAAGACCTTTTCGCAGAGAAATCGCTTGAAAATTTCCGTTCAGTCAATATCAGTACGAAGCATGTGGTGCAGCTTGAAGGCGTCCCTTCGGGCGTTGCGATTATTGCCATTGATGATAATGGTAAAAATATTATTATCGTTGTTCCCGGCGCCAATGGCAAGCTGATGCCCGCAGATGTGGAAAAAGCCGAAGCGGATATTGCCGCCGCGGGCGTGGTGGTCTGCCAGCTTGAAGTCCCGATTGAAACCGTTGAAAAAGCCGCCGCTCTGGCCGTCAAAAATAAAGTTCCATTCATTCTCGACCCCGCCCCGGCACGGCCGCTGAGCGATAAATTACTCAGTATGGTTGATGTGATAAAGCCCAACGAAACCGAAGCCCAGACAATTACCGGCATCAAAGTGACCGATGTGGAAAGCGCTGCGAAAGCTGCCGATTGGCTTTTAGCCAAAGGCGTTAAGAATGTCATCATCACCCTTGGCGAAAAGGGTGCATTGTTGGCCAATAAAGGCGGCAAGGAAACCATTTCAAGCCTGCGAGTGAAGGCTGTTGATAGTACCGCCGCCGGCGATGCGTTTACCGGTGCGCTGGCCTATGGCCTTGCAAATGGCAAATTGTTAAAAGATGCCGCCCAGTATGCCAATGTAGTCGCGGCGATCAGCGTTCAAAGGCTTGGCGCCCAGGCTTCAATGCCTACAAAAGCGGAAGTGGATACGTTTTTGAAAATGCAATAACGGAATTTATTCAGGAGGTCAAAAATGGTTGTGATAGAATCTTATCCGGTTGCGGTAGCGATGTGTTTTGCTACAATGTTGTGCTGGGGCTCGTGGGCAAATACGCAAAAGCTGGCTGGTCGAGACTGGAAATTCCAGTTGTTCTATTGGGATTATGCAATTGGTGTTTTTATTCTGTCGCTGATTTTGGCCTTTACGGCAGGTTCCATCGGCGATAAGGGGCAAAACTTTCTCGATAACCTTTCTCAGGCGACCGGCAAAACAATGATCTCGGCCTTGCTTGGCGGTATTGTTTTTAACGTTTCCAATATCCTTCTGGTTGGTGCGATAGACATTGCCGGTCTTGCGGTAGCCTTCCCGATTGGCGTTGGGTTGGCTCTGGTCATCGGTGTGATTCAAAATTATATCGCCTCTCCCGTCGGCAACGCTCCGATGCTTTTTATTGGCGTAGCAGGTGTAATGGCGGCGATCATCGTTGACGGTCTTGCGTATAAAAAGCTTTCCGGCGCAGGTCAAAAAACCGCCGTCAAGGGCATTGTGATTTCAGTTCTGGCCGGCGTTCTGATGGGTCTGTTCTATCGCTTCATAGCCGCGTCCATGTCCACGGACTTTGTCAATATCGAAGCGGGCAAGTTTACGCCGTATAGTGCGGTGGTATTCTTCTCGGTGGGTGTGCTGCTGTCCAATTTTCTCTGGAATAGCATTGTGATGGCCAAACCCTTTACCGGCCAGCCCGTCAAATACAGTGAGTATTTTAAGGGTACCGCAAAGCTGCATTTGGTCGGCATCATCGGCGGAATCATCTGGAATATGGGATTGTCGTTCAGCATCATTGCCTCCGGTCAGGCTGGTTTTGCGATTTCTTATGGCCTGGGGCAGGGGGCTACGATGGTTGCGGCATTCTGGGGCGTATTTATCTGGAAAGAATTCAAGGCGGCACCGAAAGGTACAAATCCGATGCTCGTCTTGATGTTTTTGCTGTATATTGTCGGCCTTGGGCTGATTATTGCCGCACGGCTCATATAGCGAAATATATATATATAACTAATTGCCCATGTCGAATCATCGCATCGTTAGAATGAATAGAGTAAGGTAAATCGAGCATGTGAGTTTTTAAGGGGTTTTGTATGAGTACTGTCTTGTTATCATTGATCGAGCAGCTTCGGGAGTTTGAAGCTGCATTGATTACCGAAGGAATGGGCCTGATGGGATGCACGGATTCCGAAAATCATTACCTCGGGCGGGAGATAAAACTTCTCACTCAATTTTCCACTCCAGTTGTGGGAATTGCGGTGGTGCTTGAGGTCGATACAAGTTCACCGGGCCACAAAGCTGACATGGATGACTACTGGAAAGCACTGCAAATAATTGAGGAGTCTTCTGTTCCGCAGATTGTGGTAATGAAGAGTACGGGCAGCAGATCGCAGCATGAATGCGTACTTGGCGATGGCATGGCAAAGACTCTCAAAGCCTGCGGCAGCGCCGGCGTAATCACAGATGGTGGAATACGGGATGTTAGACAAGTTGATAGAGCCGGCTATCCGGTGTTTGCATCAGGAGTGGTGGCGAATCATTCGTCTATGGTGTATAAGTTATCCCAGGAACCGATAACTATTTCGGGAGTATCTATTAAAAATGGAACTCTGATTCATGGGGATTGTGACGGGGTTACTATCATACCGCAACAGTACCATCGTGGAATTGTTAATGCATGCATCGCTTCGCGAGATTTTGAAACAAAAGTTCATACTTTTTGGAGACGCACGGATAAAACGCTCACCCAGAAACGGGCTTTTGTTATGCATATGGTCGAAGAAAGGAACAAATACTTCAACTCGCTTATGGAAAAGATAGAAGAGTGAGGTTGTGATCCAATAAGGCTTCCCCTTCAACCAACAAATAAACTGGGCGAACACATAGGTTCGCCCAGTTTTGCTGTTTACTGCTTCTCATAGGTTCTTACATTTTAATCAGCTCATTGAGCTGGGTCAGGGCATTCCGCTGGATTTGCCGGACGCGCTCGCGTGTCAGGCCCAGTTTCTCGCCGATCTCTTTGAGAGTCAGCGATTCCTGACCTCCAAGACCAAATCGCAGACGCAGTACTTCCGCCTCGCGCGGGTCAATTTGATCCAGTAATTCGACTGCTTTGGCCAGTTCTTCATCGGAGCCGAGATCGTCTTCCGGCAGGCAAATGCGTTCATCTTCAATGGATTCATCGAGTCCCGAATTGTCATCATGGGAATCCCGCTGGAAGCCCTGATCGACGACGATGACGATTTCGCGAATCGCCCGGGCTTTGCGGATGGGGACTTTCATCGCCGCGGCCATATCCTCAAGACTGACGGTGCATCCGCGTTTGGATTCGAGTTCCGCGTAGGTATGCCGCCATTGGTTGATTAACTCGACCATATAGGTTGGGATATGAATCGGCTGGGAGTTATTCAGGATCGAGCGTTTGATGGATTGCTTGATCCACCAGGCCGAATAGGTGCTGAATCGCACGCCGTGTTCCGGGTCGAACGTATCCACCGCGCGAAGCAGACCGAGATTGCCTTCTTCAATCAGGTCGCCGAGGGTCAGCCCGCGTCCGGAGAACTTCTTGGCGATGTTGACCACCAGTCGCAGATTGCTCCGAATCAGTTTGTCGCGAGCTTCAGGATCGCATCGCTCCATAATTGCCTGGGCAAGATTTTTTTCCTCGTCCCAGGTCAGCAGCGGCGATTCATCGATTTCTTTCAGATACTCTTTTATGGTTACGTCAAAACCCATTGTGTCACCTTTCCTTGCGGAAGGGCCGGAAAAGAGCATCCCTGTTCATTCCCGACTTAGCCAATAAAATAAGACCACAGGTTAGGGCTATCCTGCCCATGTTCCTGTGGTCTTTATCGGCCAAAAACTATCGAGTCTTAACCAATCCGTACAACTACGGATTAAATTTTTAAGCCTTTATAAAAAAAGGAGTTACAGCGGCATTAGGGGGCCGTCGAGTCCGCCGCGACGCTGCGGGGCAGCGGGGGCTGACGGAGTTGTGATATCCGGCATCTCGATAGCAGGCAGATTGTTTGCCTGATCTTCGGCCGCCCACTGTACACGACGCAGACTTAAGCCGATTTTGCGGGCTTCGGTATCGACACGCAAAATCTTGACTTCGACGTCGTCGCCGATCTTGACGATATCCTGCGGCGATTCGACTTTCTGGTCGGACAGCTCGGAAATATGCAGCAGACCTTCCAGTTCGTTTTCCAGTTCGACGAATACGCCGAAGTTGGTCAGCTTGGTAATCTTGCCGCGAACGATCTGGCCGGGGATGTACTTTTCCGGAATCGCGCGGAACCACGGATCTTCGGTCAACTGCTTGATGCCGAGCGAGATGCGGTGCTTGTCTTCGTCGACTTCCAGAACGACGCAGCGAATTTCCTGACCCTTTTGGAGGCATTCGCCGGGGTGATTGAACTTCTTCGTCCAGCTCAGGTCGGAGATATGAATCAGGCCGTCAATGCCCGGTTCAATTTCCACAAATGCGCCGTAGTTGGTCAGGCTGGTGACTTTGGCATTGACCATTGTGCCGGCCGGATATTTCTGTCCCGCAACCGACCATGGATTGGCTTCAAGCTGCTTGAGACCCAGCGAGATTTCCTGTTTTTCCTTGTTGACGTCCAGAACGACCACGTCGATTTCCTGGCCGACCTGAAGAATATCGGAAGGATGACCAACGCGTTTGGTCCAGCTCATTTCGCTGATGTGAATCAGGCCTTCGATACCCTCGTCCAGACGGATAAACGCGCCATAATTCATGATATTGACGACGGCGCCCTTTACGCGGCTGCCGACCGGGAAGCGGGCTTCGACATTCGCCCATGGGCTGGGCTGTTTCTGTTTGAGTCCCAATGAAATTTTCTCGGTGGTGCGATCCACGCCGATGACCATACAATCGATTTCCTGATCGAGCTGTACGACTTCGGACGGATGGGCCACGCGACCCCAACTGAGATCGGAAATATGCAGCAGGCCGTCCAGGCCGCCCAGATCGACGAATACGCCGAAATCGGCGATATTCTTGACCACGCCTTTGCGAATCTGACCGACTTCGATTTCACGCAGCAACTTGTCTTTGCTGGCCTGACGGTCTTCTTCGATAAGTTTGCGGCGAGAGACAACGATATTGTGATTTTCGGTGTCAATCTTGAGGATTTTGCATTCGATTTCCTGACCGATAAAGCGGCTGATATCGCCGGGTTTGCGGATGTCAACCTGCGATGCGGGTAAGAACACCGGCACGCCGATATCGATGAGCAAACCACCCTTGATACGGCGGCTGACGATACCTTTGACCAGGTCGCCTTCCTTTTTGGTGGTGGTGATGCGTTCCCAACCGCGGATACGGTCGGCTTTGCGTTTGGACAATACCAGTCCATTTTCCGCGTCCACTTCTTCCAGAAGGACTTCGATTTCTTTGCCAACGACGATTTCGTCGGGGCTGTCAAATTCGGTTGCTTCGAGCATGCCTTCGCTCTTGAGTCCCAGTTCAACGACCACGTCATTGCCGGCCATGCCGACGATCTTACCTGTGACAATGGTGCCGGGGGTCAGCGATTCGACTTTTTTGTCGAGCGCTTTTTCGAGAAGCTGCTGATGTTCGGAGGTGTAAAGTTCCTTCAGTTCCTGTTCAAGCTGCTCATCTGTGATGCCAAGTTTTAATACTAAATTTCTGTCTACCATAAAAATCTCCTGTGAGTGTTTTTAAGGCCGCGGATGTGCCTCACATACACGCATCCGTACCTATAACCTTGTTAGGGTTAAAATCGCCTGGGCTACGTCGCCGGGGCGAATCTTTTTATTCTTTAAAGGCTTCGAGCTTTTCGACAAATTCCCGAATGACCTCATCCGGCGTCGAAGCGCCTGCGGTTACGCCGGCGACCCGTTTTCCGAAGAGTGTCTTTATATCAAGTTCTTCCCAATTTTGCAAATGATAGGTTTGTAAATTATGCTTTTTGCATAACTCGGCCAGTTTGCGGGTGTTGGCGCTGTGGAGGCCGCCGAGGACGAACATAATATCCACTTGCCGACAGAGTTTGACGGCAGCTTCCTGCCGGTCTTTGGTTTCACGACATAATGTATTGATAATCTTGATTTCCGAAAAGGCCAACTTGCCGATAGCGCCGATCATGGACGCGAAATAATCGGGGCTTTGGGTGGTTTGGCAAATTACGCCTAACTTCTTGCAATTCTTGAGCTTATCTAAATCGGATTCGTCGCCGACCACTTCAATTCCTTCGGCTGAACCAATGACGGCTTTGACTTCAGGATGGTTCTTGTCTCCAATGATAATAACGTGGTAGCCTTCTTCATGGAGCTGGCGGGCGATTTTTTGTACCCGTTTGACCAAAACGCAGGTGGCATCTACGATATTGAGTCCTTTATTGTGGAGGGTTTCCAACTCCTTTTGGGTGGCTCCGTGGGAACGGATCAGGGCTGTGCCGCCGGGGATATTTTCCACGGAGTCAACGGTACAAAGCCCGGATTGTGCCAGTTGTTTGACGACATCCTCATTATGGATAATCGGACCTAAGCTGTAGACTTCTTTCTGTACCGCTAAAGTCTTTTTGGCCAGGTCGATGGCATTTCGGACGCCGGGGCAAAATCCGCATTTTTCGGCTACTAATACTTTCATTGCATCATCTTTCTATAGGGATCCATTTTCAGGCCGGTCAGTATAGCATAGATGGTGCCGGGTAACAAGAAATGGGTTCGTTTTGCAAAAAGCTCCCAGCAACCAGCTCCCGGCTTCCAGCCAAGAGAATTGGGTTCGTTTTTCAATTTTAGATTGGAAATTGTAGATTGTATATTGCAGACTGGCGGAGTCGCGAAATTGGGTTCGTTTTGCAAAAATAGTTCTTAGTTCGTGGTTCGTAGTTCTTAGACAAGTTGGGTTTGTTTTGTATTCATTTATTCCTGCATTCCTGTATTCTTCCATCTCGGTACCCTTCTTTTTATGTCCGGTTTGCCTTTTTTCTCCTTCGTGCAGGATTTCTCTCCTGTAC
>CAYTHV010000072.1:0-15533 GCA_964437685.1 uncultured Pirellulales bacterium | reverse complement strand
GTGGAAGTTGCGGATGCCACTTCTCCGGCGGCGGTTGAGACAAGTGGCACTGCCGTATCTGCGGGGCAGGAAAATTCCTATCTGACGGAAGTTAAGCGGAAACGAGCGGTGCAGGTCAGTTATACAAAGGCGGTTGTGGCCGATGCGCTGAACAAGACGGATCAGTCGCTTGTCAAGAAAGATTTCGAAGGTGCGCGGACATCGCTTCGCAATGCATCTTCAACGCTGGAGCATAACCGTTTGCTGTTGGGAGAAGACTACGCTGTATTGAAAAAGCAGTTGATGGAAAAGGAAGAATTTGTCGGTACGGAACAAAAGCGGACGTTGACCGACGAAGCTTCGCAGAAACAAGTTGAAGCGGAAAAGATTACTCAGGAAGTACGGCAGACGATGGAATCTCAGCGTACTCAGGCGGTCCGCGATTATATGGATCGGGCGATGACGTTTGAAGCCGAAGAGCGGTACGAAGAAGCTCTTGGTCAAATTGAACAGTTGCTGGCGATTGACCCGCAAAATCGTGAAGCGCTGATTAAGAAGCGAACTCTTGAAAATACAGTTCGATGGATCGAACAGCTTCGGATTAAAAAGGAATCCGAAAAAGAAGAAATGAATACGATTATGTATGCGTTGAATCAGTCGATTCCGTATTCCAAAGAAATCAACTATCCGCGCAACTGGAAAGAGATTTCCGAGCGTCGTGATAAGCTGAAAGAAGAAATGAAAAGTCCTGCGGATGCGGTGATCAACAAGCTGTTGGACCAGGCGGTAAATTTAACGGCACTGACCCAGGAAACCACGCTGAGAGAAGCTATTGAAATTCTTCAAAACTCAGTTGATCCTCCGCTTTCAATAGTCGTGTACTGGAAAGACCTGAGTGAAAATGCATTTATTGAACCTGATGCTCCGATTAATATAGATGGACAGGCGCTGACGGCAATTCCGCTTCGTGTAGGACTGACTCGCGTTCTTGAGTCGGTCAGTTCCGGCGGAATGGCCAAGTTGGCATACATGGTCGAATATGGTGTTATTACGGTTGCAACCGAAGATGCTTTGCCGTCCACGATGAAGTCTGTAACATACGATGTTGCTGAATTAGTCAACCCCCCGTCATCTTCGGATACGAGCCGGCTGGGAGACAGTAGCAGCAGCGGCGGTAGTAGTGGTAGCAGTCGTAGTGGCGGCAGCAGCGGCGGCAGCAGCGGCCGAAGCAGCGGCAGCAGCGGCGGCAGCAGCGGTCGTAGCGGCGGCAGCAGCGGCGGCAGCAGTGGTCGTAGCGGCGGCAGCAGCGGTCGAAGTGGCGGCAGCGGCGGCAGCAGCGGCAGTGGTGGAAACAATGAAGATTTGGGCGATTGGCGTTCAGTCCAGATGGCATGGCAGTTGGTTGATACCATCATCGAGACAATCGAACCTGAAAGCTGGTATGACTACGGCGGAGACGGCCGCATTAATACGCTGAGCAACAAGCTTATTGTCTGGGCGAAACCCGATGTGCATGAAAAAATCGCTAAACTCCTTGCCGAAATGCGAAAAGGACTGGGTGAACAAGTTGCTATCGAGACACGCTTCCTGCTGGTTGACGACAACTATATGTATGATGTCGGTTTGGATACAAACATTAATTACATCAATGTTGGCGGTCATTGGTTTGGCGACCCTGATCAGAATCCTGGCACTGATAATAATCTCGCTGGGAAAATACCATTTGCTCAGAACTCTTATGATACAGCAGCTTCAACACAGACGAATATTGCCAGCAGTTTGGGCGGATCAACCCCGGCGATGACTTCCGGTTTTGGGTATATCATAGATGATTTATCGGTAGATTTTATGATTCGCGCATCCCAGATGCATCGGAATGCTTTGCAGCTTACCGCTCCTAAAGCCATGGTGCTGAGTGGTGAAGAAGCATCGTTAGATGTGCTTACCGACCGGCGGCTTCGTACCGATGCGACTTTGGGTAGCGAGACTGTTACGCCGTCTGAGGGTGTAGCGACTACCAATACATGGGTTGAAAATGTATATGAAGATTTCACATCCGGTATATTGATGTATATTACCCCGACGATTACGGAAGATAAGAAGTACGTATTGCTCAACATTTCCACCCAGTTGGAAGAATTGACGGATAACCCGGTTGTACAGACGCTTGGTTTTGTTGATGGTGTAGAGCAGACGGTTGAAATTTCGTATCCGACCATTCAAACCAGTTCTGTAGAAACGCGTGTATCTGTTCCCGACCGCGGCACAGTACTCATGGGTGGATTGACACTGACGGCAAATGTTGAGAAAGATTCCGGTGTTCCAATCCTGAATAAAATTCCTCTGGTCGGACGGTTATTTTCCAACCGCAGCGAAGTTAAGGATAAACGTATTCTGCTGATTCTGGTTAAGCCGACAATTGTGCTGAGAAGTGAATCCGAAGAAGATGCGGTTTCAGCATTGTCTAAGTAGTTGAAAAATTAATCAAAAACTGAAAATTACAATAAACCACAGATTACAGAAACACAAAGTAATCTGTGGTTTTTTCTTGAGGATTATTGTAAAGTCAGCCGTCCGCCGATGGAATTCATCAAGGGGACATAATCTGGAAATGTAACACCGGCCGCTTCCGCGGTGTCAACGCATAACTGACCATCGAGTACCATTCCGGCAATTGACAATGCCATGACGATTCGGTGATCATCGTATCCGTGCAAGGGTGTTGGATGCAATTTTTTGCCGCCGTGAATGATCAAGCCGTCCTCCGTTTCTTCGATGTCGGCGCCAAGTTTTGCTAACTCTTTGGCCATGCAGGCGATGCGGTCGGTTTCTTTGGCTCGTGCCTGGGGCACATTCATCAGGCGGGTTGTGCCGGAAGCGAACGCCGCGGTAACGGCCATCGCAGGAAGAGCATCCGGCGTGCGGTTCATATCAATATCGATACCCTTTAGTTCTGATTTCCGAATAATTACCTTGTCTGCATGGATACGGATATCCGCATTCATATTTTTCAGATATTCCACGACTGATTTATCGGGTTGGCTGTCGGTAAAATCAAGTCCTGTAATAATCAATTCGTCGGCCAGCAATGCTCCGGCACAAAGGAAAAAAGTTGCGCTGGAAAAATCCGCTGCGACAGGCAAATCAAAAGAGAGGTAAGATTGCCGTCCAGAAATGATGAATTGTCGCATATTCTGACGGGAGTAATGGATGTGCTGCTTGTCCAACCAGTCGAGTGTCATTTTGGCGTAATCGGGTTCATACAGCAGGGGGACATTGATAGTGGAGTCACCTTCCGCCAATGGACAGGCCAAAAGCAGGCTGCTGAGGTACTGACTGGTCGGGCATTCAATTTGGACGGAACCGCCCTGTAATCTGCCTTTTACGACCACAGGTGCGCAATCATTTCCCTTTATTGTCCAGGATGTCGCACCAAGCTGAGTTAATGCTTTTGATAACCTACCGACCGGTCTGGACTGTATCTGATAATCGCCCGTAAATGTTATCTCTGTGCCCGGTTCGGACAATGCGGCGGAACCTAATGCTATGGCGAGAGTTGTCCCCGAATTTCCGACATCAATGGTATTCTTTTTAGGATGGATTTTTCCATTGAGTCCGCAAATTGTCCAGCAATGTGGATTTGAAATATCGATAGCGGCGCCAAGTGTCTGGTAGGTGGCGACACAACTTAAGGTGTCCTGTGAGGCGAGTGGATTATGAATTTTGCTGATTCCTTCGGCCAATGAGGCGATTGCGACGGCACGAATAGTGTGTGATTTGGAAGCGGGAATAGCCACTTCTCCAGAAAGACGAGATTTTATAGCTTGAATTATCATATAAAATGGATACCTAAAAGAAATTTATTATTAGGTCGGTTAATTATCATATTGTGGGAAAAAGTGAAGAAAAATCAAAAAAAAAGTGGAAAAATCAGATTTTTATTGAAACATCAAGCCTGAATCTGTTTACTATATAGTAAATGAAATTATTATTGGTCGTTTTCAGGCAATTTTGCTTGGGGGTAAGAGCGTTTTGAAGTCGTCCTATAAGATATGGTTTTAGCCGGTAGATTTCTTGACTAAATCCGCATTTATCTTGACTTTAAGTGTTAAGTTTGGTAATTTCCGCTTAAACTATATGGGGACTTTTTCCGATTTTCAATAGACGGTCGATTATCCCTGCGGACTGCCTAAGCTGTACGGGGATGATATTGTCGTTGATAATTGCGAATTCGAAAGGTGAATATCGAGTATGAAAAATTGGACTTATTTTTTACGTATGGAGGGTTTTATGAAAAGTACCATGTTTGCAAGAGTTGTTTTGTGTGTATTGGCATTATTTTTATTTGCCGGAGTTGTGACTGCGGGATTTACCACCACAGCACCTTCTACCTCTACGTCGACTGAGTATAAAGAGGGGTATTTGCTGGTGCGGTTTACTGAGCAGGGTACGACGGCGGCGGCAAATTCTACGCGTCAGGCGGTTTTGAACGCCGTCGGCGGCGGATCCATTGTGAAAATGTATTCGTCCATACCCGGTTTGGCTCTGGTTAAGCTGCCAACGGGGGCGAATACATTGACGTCTCAAGCGAAATTTCGTACGACCGCCGGCGTAGCTTATGCGGAGCCGGATTATATTGGGAAATTCGCTGGTGTTCCTAATGACACACGATTTGGCGAATTGTGGGGAATGAATAACACCGGTCAAAACGGTGGAACCGCGGATGCGGATATCGATGCGCCCGAGGCGTGGAATTTAACTACAGGAGGCACCGAAGTTATAGTTTCTATATGTGATTCCGGCTTAGATTATACACATCCGGACTTAGCGGCCAACGTGTGGGTCAATCTCGCTGAAGAGAATGGTCGGGCTGGTGTTGACGACGATAACAACGGCTATATTGATGATATCCATGGCTACGATTTTGCGTCGGGGGATGCTGAGCCCGATGACAATGTGGGACATGGAACGCATGTGGCAGGTACGGTCGGAGCAGTAGGTAATAACGGCAAAGGTGTTGCAGGTGTTAACTGGTCTGTGCGACTGATGGCGTGTAAAATAGGTGATGTGAATGGCATTTTGATTTCTGACGTTATCGAGGGTATCCAGTATTCAATCGATATGGGCGCCAAGGTAATGAACCATTCATGGGGCGGTTATGGCTTCAGTCAGGCGCTTTATGATGCGATTGTGAACAGCCAGGCAGCGGGGCTTCTTTTCGTGGCGGCGGCTGGAAATGAATATAATGATAACGACACATTTCCTGCATATCCAGCCAGTTATGATATTGATAATATTATTTCTGTATTGGCGACCAATTCTCTTGACCAGAAAGCAGATTTTTCAAACTGGGGCCAGATTACGGTTGATATTGGCGCTCCGGGAGTCGATATCCTTAGCACTGTACCGGGAGGCAGTTATGAAGCATGGGATGGGACGTCCATGGCAAGTCCGCATGTTGCCGGCGCTGTGGCGCTGGTCTGGTCTTCTGCTCCCACGCTGACCGCGGCGGAAATCAAACAGGCTTTGCTGTCAACGGTTGACAAAAAATCGTCTTTGAATGGGTTGTCGGCAACTGGCGGGCGTTTAAATCTTGTCAATGCGTTGCAGGTTGTAATGCTTGATCAATTACCGCCGTCCCCGGATCCAATGACATGGGAAGTCGAACCGATCGCAGTTGGCACACGGACGATCTATATGGAAGCAACCACAGCCACGGACAGGTCCGGCGGCGTTGAATATTTCTTTGATTGCAGTGTGGATGCGTTTGACAGTGGTTGGCAGACAAGCCCGATTTATTATCGAGGCGAATATACTCTGAATGGTACTTATCAGTTTAGTGTTAAAGCACGGGACGCAAAAAGCAATGTTGGACAAAGTTCGGACGTAATTACGGTTGTAATGCCGTCCACGCTTCCATTGCCCTATTCCGATTCGACACGGTGGAAAGCCGATCCTCGAAAAATTTCTCAAAACAGGATTGGTATGGAAGCCCTCAAAGGCTATGGTGAAGCAACAAAGGTCAGCGACCAATGGGTTTCAAACGCAATAGAGTATAGATTTATCTGCACAAAGAGTACGGATATAAATTACTCTGCGGCGGCATTGACCCGAAACTGGTCAACCAGTACGGTTTATAGTCCTCAAGTCAGCACAATCACCGCTCCTGGCGCTCAATATGATTTCCAGGTACAATTGCGTCAGGCAGCCAATCCTTCTCTGGCAACGGATGTGACAGGAACTGACCGCACTGTTTTTATGACGCCTCCATCGATCGTAAGAATAGTTGGAAGTGCGATGTATCCGACTATTCAAAAAGCGATTGATGCATCCAATCACGGGGACGTTGTCGTTATTCCGCAGGGGATCTATCGTGAAACCAATATTAATTTTAAAGGCTTGGCAATTACCGTTCGCAGTGAAAATCCGGAAAACCCGGCGATAGTTGCTGCGACCATCATTGATTGCGAAGATATTTGGGACAATTTACCCCCGCATGAAACACGCAGGGCATTTTACTTCATTAACAGTGAAACCCGCCATTCAGTGCTTGCGGGTATTACGATTAAAAATGCGACAACGATTGATGATCCGCAGACCCGGCTTTACTATCTGTCTGCAGTTGGCGATCCGGATCAGGGTAATCGCTATACAGGGGCAGAGTGGATTGTTGACGGGTCAAACGCCCTGGGTGGCGCAATTTTAATTGGAGTGCCTGATCCAAATACTCCGATTCCGGCCAGTCCGACCATTCGCAATTGTGTATTTATGAATTGTTCAGCAAGCGGCCAGTATGGGAGAAATGGCGAAAATGGCCATGCCGTCCAAGTCAATACTCCGGGTGGCCATGCGGATCGCGGCGGGAATGGCGGAAATGCTTATGGTGGAGCTATCTATGCCGTACAAGGGTCTGCTCCGCTGATTAAACAAACCCAATTCCAGAATTGTCAGGCGGTTGGCGGCGACGGCGGTAACGGCGGTGTCGGCGGCGATGGCGGTACGCATTCGGATGATGTGAAAAATGCCAATGGCTATCGTGGTGGTGATGGCGGCGACGCAGGCTTTGGCGGCTGTGCCTGGGGCGGTGCGATTTATTTTGAGCCGAATTGTCTGCCTGAGTTGTATGATGTTTCTGTAAAAGATTGCCTTGTTCAGGTGGGTCAGCCCGGACATGGCGGTAACGGCGGAAACGGCAGCATTGCCAAAGGTCTTGGTAACGGCGGCGACGGCGGTAACGGCGGAGCCGGCGGTGATCTGCGTGCCCCGAATTCTTATGCCGGTGCAGTCTTCTACGGAGATAATGCAAACGTAGTGATTGATGGCTGTATTTTTGATAATTGTAAAGTTGTTGCTGAATTGACCGGGAATTATTACGGCGGCGACGGCGGTAACGGCGGTAATTATGCCGGTGATGGTACTGTTGGCGGCAATGGCGGCCACGGCGGCCCGGCCTATTTTGTGCCGGATAAAATGCACGATATTGGAGGTGCGACTGCGACCGGCGGAACCGGCGGCGATGGCGGCGGCGATGGCACCAGGCAGGGAGCCGGTGGTAATGGCGGATTCAGATTTGGCGGCCCAGGAGCCGGTTCACCAGGAGGCAGAGACTGGACTTTAATTCCGCAGCATACGGGTATTTGGCCGTCCAATATGTACTATATGGCTTATTATTGGGAAGATGCGGACAGGCCCCATATTGATAATCCTGTTCCAGCGAGCGATCCGAATGCCAACGAAGATCCCAATTGGGCCTGGACAATGGAATTTATTCAGGTGGATCCAAACGATCTAAAAGATCCTAATGCCGCGAATTATTTGATGGCGAAATTTAGTGTTGTCAAAATATTTTATAGTGATTATTCTCCATTTTATGGTTTTACTACATACGATGTCAATGTTGTACCGACTGTCTTAGGCGATCCTGCCGACCCAAACACCTTAGTCGGCGATTACAAACATCCCAAGAGCAAAACACCTGTAAAGACTGGGGAAATACCTCTGACTCCGGTCGTATTTAATCAGCCGAATACCGGCGCTTGTGCGGGTGCGAATTACTACGGTGAAAATAGTAATATTACGATGAAAGATACCATCGTTTCCCGCAATACAAGTTTTGCCAATCACGGCGGCGGTGAGTTGTATGACAAGGGTTCTCATGCGACGTTTGACAAGTGTAGTTTCGAGAATAATACGACGCTGTGCGAAGTGACGGATCATTCTGATCCTAATCAAGACCTTTATACGGATTATAAATTTGAAGGTTTTGGCGGCGGTATTTTTGCGGATCAGCCGGAAGATCTTATTTTCCATGATTGTGAATTTACCAGCAACAACAGCTATTCCGGCGGCGCTATTTACTGCAATTTTGGCCCATCGAGTGCAAATTACGCTCCGATTCTTGATTTGACGAGCTGTACATTTACCGGTAATAAAGCGGATTTCCACCCTGTGTATTCTTATGGTGGGGCGGTCTATGCCGGTAACTCATTCGATGCGTATGAAGAATTATATTTCAATGACTTTTGGAGTGTTTCGCAGTTCCAGTCCTCACAATATACGGACCACGGGTATATCAGTTTCTACTATCCTGTTCCAACAACCCTTTGGGCAAACGAACTTGAAGCCGATCATATTTTGTGGGGAATGACATCACCTCTTTATTCGGTTTTCGTTACGAATAGTATTTTTGAAGACAACCTGACTCTGGCTGGAGCCGGTTTGTGTCTCGATGCCGCAAATGTCACTATTGACGGTTCTCAATTTTCTGGAAATACCGCCCAGATGGGTTCCGGCGGCTTCCTATATGCAAGCAATATCATCGTTTTGGATAGCTTATTTGATAAAAATATCGGTTCCGGTATTGAATCGCAGGCATATCCGGACGAACAGAGCAGTTCCGGTGGCTACTGTTCAGGTGCCGGCTTATATCTCGGCAACAGTGATATTTGGCTGAACAATAACCAGTTTACTGCCAACCAAACGGCCGGCTATGGCGCGGCTCTGTATATGAATGGCGCTCCTTTAGTAACATATCCGCAGCAATTGGTGAACAACCTGTTTGTTCAAAACGAAGCGGATATCGCTGGTGGCGCCGTAGTTGCCGAAGGCGGCAGCGATGTTGACGTAATGAATTGTACTTTTGTGGACAATGAGGTTACAGACCCGTCTTTCGGTTATGCCGGAGCGATTCTGGCCCATGATACTTTTGTTAATGTGACCAATACAATTTTCTGGGGCAACCAGGCGGTACTGGGCAGCCAGATTGGTATTGGTGATCCGGATGAATATGGTCAATCCTATGACCCTGAGTACATTCCTTACTCGACAGTGTTTATTGATTACAGCGATATTCAGAATGGTCAGGCTGGTACTTATGTCAGCGATGGCGGATGGCCGTGGCTGTGGTATGGCAGCAACAATATCACAAAGGATCCGAATTTTGCTTCCACAACAGATTCAAACGAGGCCAAAGATCTGACATACTATTTGAGTCAGATTGCCGCCGGACAGCTTGTGAATAGTCCATGTTTGAACGCCGGATACGGCAATGTTTCTGTCCTGAATACCATGATTGGTTTTGATGGTACAACACGAACGGATCAAGTCGCAGACGCCGGTGTAGTGGATATGGGATACCATTATGATGCGACAGCAGCTCTGGCTAAACAGTATATCTTGAAGCTGGTAGTGGATCGCGGCGGTGACCAGACCCGGATCCGAGCAGATGTCACCGGTTTAAATCCAAAGACATTCTATAGTCCGGATAGCAATAGTGTTCCGGCGGGTAAAGTGGTCAGTCTGCAGGCGCTGCTGGGTTCAGGCTATACAGTCAAAGCGTGGAAAGGTACAGATAATGATGCATTGACTGGACTAACCAATTCGGTAACGATGAATGCGAGTAAGACCGTGACGCTCGAGTGCGATACGACAACTCCGAGCTTGCGCGTCTTTATCAGGGATGAAAATGGTACGATAATGAACAATGGTACCATTTTGATCAATGGCGTCAAAACGCCTGTTGGAGCAATGACGCAGTGGCCTAAAGGCATGGTAGTTAATCTTCAGGTCATACCGGAAAACGCGTCCAATACGGTTCGGTGGCTGGGCACGGATGATGATGCACTGTTGACGACAACCAATACGGTAACAATGACCGAAAGCAAGGATGTTTATGTGACATTCTATACGCCGACAATATTTAATGTAACCGGTGACTATACGGAATTGCAATATGCGATTTATGCCGCAGAAGATGGCGATATCGTCATCTTACATCCAGGTACCTATGACCCGGTTCAGCCGATACACTTTATAATCGACAAAAATATTGTCATTCAGGGGTATAATCCGGATGATCCTGCTATCGTAGCCAGCACGATTGTCCGCAGTGAATTTGATTTTTCAGGAACTCAACGCAATGCCGTTCTCAATGGTATTACGATTCAGGATATGCATTGGTATGGTGGTGATGGCTGTCCTGGAAAAAATACCAGTTGCGGAAATGATATGGATGACGGCAGCAATGGCGGTTCATCCATAGGCGGTGGAATGCGGTTTTATGACGATGCCTCTGCAACCATTAAGAATTGCAGAATAATAAATTGCTCGGTTACTGGCGGTAACGGAGGCGACGGTTCTCAGGATGGCGACGGTGGTTGGGGCGCCTATGCTCGGGGTGGCGCTGTTGCTATCGGTTCAGGTAATCCGCGGTTTATCAACTGTCAGTTTATTGGCAACTATGCCCGTGGCGGTGACGGCGGCGATGCCGGTGACGGCGGAGCTGCGGGACGCGGCGGTTCATGGGATGAAGAACTGAATCAATGGCCGGATTGGGATTGGGAGCCTGTAGGCGGATACCTGCCTTACTGGAAATACAGTGGTTATGGCGGTGCGGTCTATTGCGATGAAGGCAGCAAACCGGAATTTGTGAGCTGTTTATTTAAAGAAAACGTTGTTTATGGCGGCCAGACGGGCGAAGGTGATCGTATGTATCCGTTTGGACATTATAAAATTGACCGGTTTGGCGGTGCGGTGTATGTTGCCAAAAATAGCGAAGCTGTCTTTACGGCATGTACCTTTGAAGACAATCGTGCAGATGCTAACTCTCCGGCAGATGCGATCGAAGAGGACCCCTATTTTGCCTATGGTGGTACGATTGCGTTTGAAGACGATGCGGTAGTGACGTTAAAAGATTGTGTGATCAAAGGTGGCCAGGCACATCATGGCGGCGCTATCTATTCTGAGTATGCGACACTGAATGTTTCCGATTGTAACTTTGCGGAGAACATTGCCACGTTCGGTGGCGCTCTCTATTATGTTGGTACGGATGCTGTGATCGATAAATCGACGTTCATTGATAATGATGCCAACGTCGCCGGTATATCTCAGGGTGGCGCTATCTTTACGTTCGATTCAAACACGGTCGTAACTGATGCGGCTTTCTACAGCAATAATAGCGGCCAGTCCGGCGGTGCGATGTTCCTCACAGATGGCCAGACAACGGTGAAAAATGCACTGATTGTCAAGAATACATCTGTTCGCGATGGAGCAGGTATCTCGGCAAACTGGTATGCGGATGTGGATATCCAAAGCAGTACCTTTGCTCATAATGAAGTGCTTGGTACCTCTGCCGGGGTCTCAAAGGGTGGTGCCATTTATGCCGGCTACCAGACTTACATGGATATTATCAATAGTATCCTGTGGGGCAATTCTGCCGGTCAGGGACAGCAATTGTCGATCGGTTCAGGGTTTGAATTTGACCCGGTCCCGTCGACGGTAACAATTTCTTACAGCGATGTTCAGGGTGGACGCGGATTTACCGCAGTATCTGTTGAAGAAGGCTGTACGTTGAACTGGAATGATGCGGATATGTTGTATGCGGACCCGCTGTTTGTCAGCGCACAAACCAATAAATACTATCTGAGTCAGCCGAGCGTTGGAGATCCCACTGCGAATACAAGCCCCTGCATAGATAAGGGAAGTGATCTGGCGAGTACAATTGGACTTGACAAGTACACGACGACCTATCCTATACCAAGATTTGATTTTGGGATTGTGGATATGGGTTTCCATTATCCATTTGAACAAAAATCCAATAACTGTGCGTATGCAGACCTTGCGTATAAAGCGATGGGGTACCAGTTAGATGGACTTGTTGGGCTCAATGATCTGGTTATACTGGCTTCGTACTGGCTGTCGGATAGTTGCAGCCAGGCAAATCGCTGGTGCCATGGATCTGATCTGAATTTCTATAGCGGTGTGGATTTTGATGACTTTGTCTTTATGTCCAGTTGCTGGGAAACGACAGACATTCAGTCACCATTACCGAATCCGGCTCAATGGGCGACCGCTCCGATGCCGGATCCTAACGTAACCACATCGATCTATATGGAAGCAGTCCAGGCTACAGATAACTGGATTGGCGGCGTCGAATACTACTTTGAGAATCAGACTGATCCAAGCCAGAGCAGCGGCTGGAGACAGGGATTCGATTCGGAACGTCCGGGTTATGTTGTCAAGCCATGGATATTCATTGATGCTGGATTACAGGCAGACAAGGCTTATACCTATGTAGTCAGGGTTCGAGATGTAGCGGAAAATGTGACCGCGGATTCCCAGCCGGCCTCGGCCATTCCAGGTGTCGATGTAAATCCACCATCGCCGGATCCGAGCCAGTGGGCGGTACAGCCTTACCAGACCGGATCGACGAGTTTGCGGATGCAGGCGGTTCAGGCTGTTGATGCAGAAGGTAATGGCGTTGAATATCTGTTCGTCTGCGTGGAGAATAACGCTTTCAGCAGCGGCTGGCGTCAAAATGTTGCTTCCGGAAGTGCTGGTTATATGACAACGCCATGGCTTTATGATGTGAACGGCCTGACATTAGGGCAAACGTACACATTCTATGTCAAGACACGTGACCGCTCTCTGTCTCAGAATGAAACGGATCCGTCGTCGTCTGTTGCAACCACGATGGCTGAAATCGATGCAGCGCCTCCGATGCCTGATCCGGCGGTTATCACGTCGGTAACGGCGCCGTATAATTATGGCGGTGTTTGGTATCAAATCGTTACAGCGACAGTGGCCGAAGATGACAGCGGCGTTGAGTATAAGTTTACCAGTACTGATGGAGCGCCGATTACCGGAAATAACGCACTGTGGCGTTATGATGTGAATGTAAACGCTCCAACTCCGCGTCCTGCCGGTGCGGTAAATTGCAGCACTCTGGTTGATCCGACGGGTGCAACGCAGACGGCCAGAATAATTTGGGTGCCGGTTGGCAGTCAGTTTGCCCGTTATACATACAGAGTTCAGTATCGCGATCAATCGCCTGCGGCAAATACAGGACAAACCAGCGCAGCGACTCAGGCGCCGTAATCGGATAGTTTAGTACGAGGTTATAAGGCCGCGGAGTAATTGCCGCGGCCTTTTTGTTGCGCAGAATTTTGCATTACAAAGATATTTTTAAAAAAGATAGAGGTTATTCATAAACCGAGGTTCTTTTTTTTCCGAAGAGACTTGTGTCTGGCGGTATTAAGGTGTAACAATCTGGAGTATGGGACATGAATGGATCTTTCGAAAAAGTATGTGCAGATATCTTGGCGATGAATAAAGCAGAGCTCAAAAGTCGTCTTTTACGTTTTCATGGTAAGCCAAAGCTGGATTTTACTGAGGATTTTCTTGAACAGCAGCCGCTTGACAAACTTCGACACATTCTATTCTCAGTAATAGTCACAGATATGCGAAAACAGGCATAAAGCTTGAAGTGCGAGGGGGGCATAAAAAAAGGCTGATACCGTTAAGTATCAGCCCGCTGAGACGTTCCTAATTAAATGTAAAAATAACTTGGTATTATCGTCCCGACTCAGCTCTTTGAAACATAAAATAGAGTATAGAAGAAAAAGAGCTTTATTACTTTTAACATTATACATCTTATCGGTATTAACGCAAAGAAATATTTAAGAATTTTCAAAAATTTCTTAAATGCACGCCAATACGAGAGTTTTCACATCTTTTATTGCACGATAATTTTTTCGTTTCAAAGGTTAAATACACGATTTTAACTGTTTTATCAATGAAAATAGCTTGTCGGTTGGATAAAAAATCTCTACAATAAGCCGGATTATAGGGTGTATTTAAATAGTTCGGAAAGGAAGATATGTTATCTCGACTTTATTCAGTAACATTAGAAGGGATAGAAGGCCTTCTTTGTGAAGTAGAGGTGGATCTCTCTCCAAGTGGGTTGCAAAAGCCGATGATTGTCGGTTTGCCTGATATTGCGGTTAAAGAGAGCATCGAGCGTGTACGCAGTGCCATAACGAATTCCGGCTTTCGATATCCGGAAACAATGGCGTTAATTAATCTCGCCCCGGCGGATATTAAAAAGGCCGGGCCAGCATTTGATTTACCAATTGCTTTGGGGATTTTGGCGTCTGGAGGCAATTTAGTCAGTGACAAGCTTAGTGAGTATATCATTGCTGGAGAATTGGCTCTGGATGGCCGGGTACGTCCTGTAAATGGGGTATTAAGCATGGCGATGGCGGCGGCCAGAGAAGGATATAAAGGAGTCGTCGTTCCACTCGAAAACGCATCTGAAGCGGCTGTTGTACAGGATATTGAGGTTTTTGGGGTTGGGACGCTTGCCCAGGCAGTCGCATTTCTTGCAGATCAGTTGCCGATAGAACCAACAGTTGTAGATATTGATAGTCTTTTTCGACAGTCTTCGGCATATGAGATTGATTTTTCGGATGTAAAAAGTCAGGAATCTGTCAAGCGAGCTTTGACCATTGCTGCAGCGGGCGGGCATAATGTAATGATGATTGGTTCTCCTGGTACTGGCAAAACGATGCTGGCACAACGGATGGCGACGATAATGCCGGACTTGACATTAGCTGAGTCACTCGAAACGACACGAATTTATTCAGCGGTAGGGCTTTTGGATAAAGGGAAAGCCTTGGTTGCCACGCGTCCTGTGCGAGCACCTCACCATACGGCTTCAGGGCCTTCGCTGGTTGGTGGTGGCCCGAATCCAAGGGCTGGAGAGCTCAGTTTGGCACATCATGGGATATTGTTTCTGGATGAATTTGCGGAATTTCCCCGCAATGTTCTGGAGATGATCCGTCAGCCGCTTGAGGATGGTTCCATAACAATAAGCCGCGCCAAAGGGACGCTTCGTTTTCCCGCTCGTTTTATACTCATTGCGGCAATGAATCCGTGTCCGTGTGGCTATTTCGGCTCAGACCACCGTCGCTGCAAATGTTCGCCGGGGCAGATTGAGCGATATCTGGCCAAGATTTCCGGTCCGCTGATGGATCGTATTGATATCCACTGCGATGTAGCTCCGGTTTCATTTCATCGCTTGCGGGATAGCGCGGATGGAACGCCATCCAAACAGATTCGGCAGCAGGTTGTTACAGTACGACAGATTCAGTCGGAGCGGTTCGGCAAAGATGTGTTGATGACGAATGCGACAATGACTCACCGTGATGTCCAGAAATACTGTAAAATCGACGATGCGGGACAGCAGATTTTAAAGCATGCGATGGTGGAGTTTGGTT
>CAYTHV010000071.1:0-15653 GCA_964437685.1 uncultured Pirellulales bacterium | reverse complement strand
ATGGAACATGAAACGACGCTTTATTCACAATTTTTATTAGGCGCTAACTACTGGGCATCAAATGCCGGCTGCTTTATGTGGCAAAACTGGAATGAACAGGTTATAGACGATGACTTTAAGTTTTTGAGTTCTCAGGGTATGACCACATTGCGAGTTTTCCCGCTATGGTCGGTCTTTCAGCCGATCAAAATTCATTTTGGCCAGTATGGCGCTGCCCACGAAATTCGTATTCATGGCACCGCACTGCCAAAAACTCCAGAGGGGCAGGCCGGATTAGATCCGATTATGATAGAGCGATTCGAGCGGCTTTGCCGTATTGCTGAGCGACACTCGCTGGGTCTAACGGTTATGCTCCTTACGGGATGGATGAGTGGCGAGCAATTCAGACCAGAACCTTTGCAGGAGCGAAATGTATTTACGGACCCATTTGCACTGGCATGGGAAATAAAATTCATCAAGTATTTTGTTCACCGATTCAAAAATGAATCGGCAATTGCTGCCTGGGGATTCGGCAATGAGAGCAATGTGATGAGCCCTTGCCCTTCTCGGGAGGCAGCATTTGTCTGGTTGTCATTGATATCGAATACCATTCGTGCTCAAGATAATTCCCGCCCGATTATTTCTGGTATGCATGGTCTTGCCGTGGACAGTTCAAGTAATGCTTGGCATATTGCTGACCAAGGCCAGGTCTGTGATGTAGTGACAACGCATCCTTATCCACTTTTTACTCCCTATTGTGATATGGACCCTTTGATGAATGTCCGCAGTACCCTGCATGCAACCGCCGAATCCTGCTTGTACAGCGACCTTGCGCAAAAACCATGTTTTATAGAAGAAATGGGTGAATTGGGACGAGGTGTGGCAAATGAACAAAATTCCAGAACCTATCTGGATACGGTCCTCTGGTCGTGTTGGTCACACAATCATTGTGGCTGTTTGTGGTGGGCGGCATTTGACGTACCTCCGACGAACAAGTCGCCGTATGATTGGTTCCCATTTGAAAGCACGTTAGGATTATTTTCGACTGATCGTAAATCAAAGCTCACAGCCTGCGCGATTGCCGATTTTGCGAAAATGCTTGTCTCTTTGCCTGCAGAATACCGGGTACTGCCGCCTCATAAAAAGCACGCAGTATGTATTCTTTCGCGTGACCAGGATCATTGGCCGATAGCATTTGCGAGCTTCATTTTAGCAAAGCAGGCAGGGTACACTGTCCGTTTCTCAGGTCCCGATGATACCATTCCGCCGGCATCACTTTATTTATTGCCATCCCTTACCGGTTACCGATCAGTATCGCAGACTCGGTGGAATATGATAACTGAAAATATTTTTAATAAGGGCGGGGTATTGTATTTAAGTGTTGCTGATGCGTTGCTGTCAAATCTTGGTCAAATAGCCGGTATTGAGGTGATTAGTCGTCAACAGCGACGTTGTGATCTTGAGATGAGGTTTAATGGTGGTACGACATTAAAATGTCCAAATAATATTCCTAAGCAGTATCAACTTATTATAAAGCCATGCGGGGCGGTCGTTGAAGCGATGGATTCGGCTGGCACGGCGGTGCTTACCAGATTCAAATTCGGTAAGGGTACGGTATTCTTTCTGAACGTTGGCCTTGAATTGCTGCTTGGTCATCAATGCGGCGCATTTGACAAAGAGTCACCGGATTTTGCATCTATCTATAGAATCATCGGTAAAGAAGTAATCGACAAGACAGCCATTGCCAAAAACAGTGATGCACGTTCATTGTTGCTTACCGAACATCAGTGTGACGATGGCAGCACAGTAGTTGTTGGCGTAAATCATGGGCCCGAATTGCTGAACAGCTCCTTACGCTATGATAACAAGCGATTTGCCGCCAAAACATTGTATGGCAACTGTGTTGGAAAAGAGGGGCTCTTGCAGATTTCTATTGTGGCTGGGGCTGGATTTGTTACCAAACTGATGCCAAAACAATAGAGTCTTGATCTGAGGTAGGCTTGTGATATCCTGCAGATAGTCGTAGAATGCAGCATACTGTAGATTGTGAAAAAATGAAGTATGAACAATGTGATGTTTTATGGCTTGGCAGTGTTACGGTTGTTTTCTTAGGGACTGTAAGAACCTGGCTGCAAGAACGCGGTTTGGCGGCCAGTTAAAGTTCTATTGAAGGCTGTCTGATGGACAGTACGAAAAACTGATAGTGATTTTTTCTTGTGGCTACAATTTATGTTTAATTTGGATGAAATTGTTCGCATCCTGGCAAGATGTGCAAACACGGCAGGGCGGGCGTGTTCTGCACTATGGGTAAGAATCAGTATCCAATTATTTCCATTTTGATCCAAAACCAGAATAATAAAAACCATGTAAGACCATTCCATTGATCTTTTTGATTTTATAAAATGATTATCGGTGAATAATTGTTTTCTGTTGGATATACAGAACTGACGGTAAGTCATGAATCCAAACGCAAACAATCCGATAATCAACGTTACAGGCAGTCAAGACTGTTCTGTGTGTAGGGATCTGCTTATACACATGAGTCGGTTCTTTGAGATGTTGGATAATTTAAAAGGCTCTACGAACCAGTGGCTGACAGTTGAAGAGGTTGCCGATGAATTAAAGCTATCCAAAAGCATTGTTTATCGAATAATTCGTAATGGCGATCTTGAGGCTTTCAATCTCGTAGAAACTGGTAGCAAAATCGCCCAGAAAGGTCATTAGTGATTTTATCACAGCGATTCGATTATTAATAGTATTTGCAGATTTTTTCAATTTGATCAATTTGCTTACATAATTTTGGATATTGATTGTTGCTATATTTCCAATTAAAGAATTCGGCCCAATAAAAGATACAAAATCTCTAAGAAGAATTTTTTGATCAGAAATGTGTCTTGTTTTTATCTGACCATCAGATGCCCTTGACTGCTGATGTTCAAGATACATATTACAGATGTATTTGATAGAAATAGACTTGTTTTCAGGCAATGCCTGATGGATTTTCCCGGAGTGAAGCATTGCGGCCTGTTCAAGATATCGTAGCAAAGCATTTTTTTTGTCTGATCCGAAATAATAGAGTTTACCCTTAATTTTCTTGCAAAATTCGCCTATAAGCTGTAAAGTAATCGCAAATTTGTCGGAACATTGTTTCCGACTTTTTTATTTTCGCTCTTTGACAGGGCAGTAGTCTTGGCAGAAAACCAAAATTTTGGTTAATGCCTACGTGAAATAAAAGATGTGCCTTGTCTCGAATTCTGTGTGACAGGGTTCAAAAAGCGATTTTATTTGTATATAACTAATTTAATAATATAAAGTTATGCCAATGTAGCTCAACGGTAGAGCTCTGGTTTTGTAAACCAGGGGTTGCGGGTTCAAATCCCGCCGTTGGCTTTTTTTATTTTATCGGTATGAAGAACGTAGTGTCGCTGCGGCGGCCGTATGTTGTAAAGGGTTTTTACAGGTATGGAACGAGCCATTGAAAAGGCCGGGGCCCTGATTGAAGCGATGGAATATATCCGCAGCTTCAATGGCAAAATAGTAGTTGTTAAATTAGGCGGCAGCATTCTCGATGATTTGGAACTTCAGCGGAAGTTACTGATTGATGTTGCGTTTATGGCAACCGTTGGAATGCGTCCGATTCTTGTGCATGGCGGCGGCAAAGCCATTACCCAGGCGATGACCGAGTCCGGATTGGAGCCGGTTTGGGTTCACGGCAGACGTTATACCGACGAGCGTACTTTGGCTATTGCCGAGCACGTTCTGGTTAATAAGATGAATACGCCGATGTGCCAGATCCTGAATGATTTGGGTTGCAAGGCGATGGGAATGCATTCGCTCAGCAGTTGTGTGGTATTTGCCGAGCCATTGCGTTTGTCCAATGGCGATGGGCGCCGGATTGACCTGGGTTTGGTCGGCGAAGTAACCGAAGTTAATGGCGAACTGCTCAAAACACTGTGTAAAGCGGGCGTCATTCCGATCATTGCGCCAATTGCTCGTGCCAGGACGGGCGGCATGAAACTCAATTGCAATGCCGATACGGTTGCCGGCAAAGTCGCTGCTGCGGTCGAGGCTGAAAAATTTGTCGCCTTGTCCGACACGCACGGAATTCTGAAAGATATCAATGACCCCGAAAGTCGGATATCGAGTGTCAGTGAAGCCGAGATTAATCAGATGATTAAGGACGGCATTATTAACAAGGGAATGTTGCCCAAAGTGGAATCATGCCTGGTTGCTCTCGAAGGTGGTGTGAAAAAAGCCCACATCATTGACGGCCGATTTGAGCATTCGCTGCTCTTGGAGATTTATACCGACAAAGGGGTTGGAACACAAATAATCAAGTAGGGTGGGCTGTGCCCACGCGGTTTGTATTTTGAATTGGAATTCTATAAATGAATACACAGGAAGTCATTGCACAGTTTAATCAGTATGTTATCGGCAACTATGGTCGGCTGCCGCGAGTGATTACGCGGGGCGAAGGAAATTATATCTACGACCTTGACGGTAACAAGATTCTGGATTTTTTTCCCGGCTGGGCTGTCAGCGGTATCGGGCATTGTCATCCGAAAGTGGTCGAAGCTATTCGTAAACAGGCTGGCGAACTGCTGCACATGGATAATACCTTTTACACGATTCAGCAGGGCGAACTGGCTCATCTGCTTTCCGATCGCGCGTTTGGCGGCAAGTGCTTTTTCTGCAACAGTGGCGCGGAAGCCAATGAGGCGGCTTTAAAACTCGCCCGACGGCATACGTCCGGCAAGAAAAAATATAAATACATCACCGCCGAGCGAAGTTTTCATGGACGAACATTCGGCGCTGTTACAGCGACCGGGCAGCCCAAGTACCACGAGGGCTTTATGCCGCTATTGGCCGGTTTTGACTATGTGCCATTTAATGATATCGATGCGCTGACCAGGGCGTTTAGCGATGAAGTCTGCGGCGTACTGATTGAGCCAATTCAGGGTGAAGGCGGAGTCAACGAAGCGACTCCGGAGTATATGCAGACCATACGTGATCTTTGCGATGAGTCTGGCGCATTGATGATTCTTGACGAAGTACAAACCGGAATGGGACGTACCGGGCGATGGTTCGGTTACCAGAACTATGAGATTGTGCCGGATATCATTACTCTGGCGAAAACGCTTGGCGGGGGTGTCGCCATCGGTGCCATGATGGCGCGGCCGGAAATTGCTGCTTCGCTTGTTCCTGGAACACACGCTTCGACATTCGGCGGCAACCCGCTGGCATGTGCTGCGGCGATTGCGACCATTCAAGCGATTGAAGAAGAAAAGCTTCTCGATAATGCGATTCAAATGGGGAAATACGCTGCCGAAAAACTTATGGAACTGAAGCAGAAATACCCTGTGATTCATGGCTTGCGGGGCAAAGGGCTGATGATCGGCATTGAATTAACTCAGCCGGGCGGTAATATTGTTGCTAAATGTCTTGAAAAAGGTCTGCGAATCAATTGTACGCAAAGTAATATCCTGCGTTTTATGCCATCAATGACGATCAGCCGTGAACAAATTGATCAGGCGGTCAATATTCTCCGGGATGTGCTCGAAACAGAGGTGTAATTATGAAAAGTTTTCTCTCTATCGGCGACTGTACCACAGAAGAATTGCTGGAGCTTTTGGATTTAAGCATCAGCCTTAAGAAACTGTATAAAAGTGGTAAACGTGACCTGTGCCTGTCCGGCAAGGTGCTTGCGATGCTTTTTGAGAAAGCCAGTCTTCGAACCAGAGTCAGTTTTCAGGTTGCAATGCTTGACCTCGGTGGCGATGCGATTTATCTGAAGCCCGATGATATCGGCGTGATTGGCCAGCGGGAACCGGCCAAAGATATGGCCCGTGTTTTTTCCCGGTATATCGATGGCATTATGGCCCGAACATTCAAACATGAAACGATTGTTGAGCTGGATCGCTGGGCGACCGTGCCGGTGATCAATGCTTTGTCCGACTGGTCACATCCTTGTCAGGCAATGGCGGATATGCAGACGGCAAAGGAGCATTTTGGTAAGCTCAATGGTCTTAAACTTGCCTATATTGGTGATGGCAACAATGTTGCCCGGTCGCTGGCGTTTGCCTGTGCCAAACTTGATATGAAATTTGTTATCGCCTCCCCTAAAGGCTATGAACTCGATACGGAGACTATCGATACTGCCAATCGTCTAAGCCCCGGCTGTGCTGAGCAATTATGTGATCCCCAAAAAGCTGTTAAAGATGCTGACGTACTTTATACCGATACCTGGGTTAGCATGGGACAGGAAGCGGAAAAAGAGCAGCGCATCCGCGATTTTCAGGGCTATCAGATCAATGATGAATTGATGGCGATTGCCCCCAAACATGCCATCGTGATGCACTGCCTTCCGGCGTATCGCGGTTATGAAATTACCGATGAAGTCTGCGAGTCGAAGCAATCCGTCATTTTTGACGAGGCTGAAAACCGCCTGCACTTCCAGCGAGCATTGCTCAAAAAACTGATGAGCAAATAACCGTTACGGCGGCCGATAATGAAACACAAAATACTCGTCGCTACCACCAATCCCGGCAAGATGCGGGAACTTTCCGAGATGCTGTCGGAGCTGGCTGACCAGATTGAATGGCTTAGTCTTCGTGATTTTCCAAATGCAATTGAAGTCGAAGAAGACGGCGAAACATTTGCTGAAAATGCCGCTAAAAAGGCGATGGGCTATGCCAGGCAAACGGGACTTTGGACGCTGGCGGATGATTCCGGACTTGTCATAGATGCTCTCAATGGCCAGCCCGGCGTCCACAGTGCACGATTTGCCGCTGAACCGGATGAAAAACTGCCCCGGCACGAGCAGGATCTGAAAAACAACGAAAAAGTCCAGCGGTTATTAAAAGAGGTTCCCCAGGAAAAACGCACGGCTCGATTCGTATGCAATATTTGCCTTGCCAGTCCGCAGAAAGTTTTGATCGAAACTCAGGGTAAAATTGAGGGTCAAATTATTGATACACCGCAGGGTGAAAATGGGTTTGGATATGATCCGCTATTTTATGTGCCGTCATTGGGTAAAACGACCGCCCAACTGCACAGCGAACACAAAAATTCAATCAGTCATCGCGGCAGGGCGGTACAGAATCTAAAGCCTCTTTTGCAGAAACGGCTGGCGGAATCTGAAGCGTAGAGTCGGGTTTAAGATGATCTGGTAAAGTGCGACCGAAACCAGTCCGTGCAATTTTGTTTGATTTCAAAATATCGCACTTTCATTTTCCACCGCATTAGTCTCAATGAATTACCCAAAATGGCGCCGGCCTTATTCAATGTGCAATTGGCACGGCGGTAATTTCCCTGCCGACAAAGAATCAGTGCCGCACAAATATAGGCGGTCAACTCCGGAATATCTAAGGATATCGAATGTTCCAGGAATTGCAAACATCCTGCGATATCTTTCTTGTGCATTAAAACCGCTGACATTCCAAAGTATGCCCGTCCTTCATTGGGGTTGCTGTCCAGAATTCGCAGGAAACAATGAGTTGCGGTTTCAAACTTTTCAATTTGAAGCAGCATCCTGCCGATGGACAGTAAAACCTGGTTGTCTTCGCAGTCTAATTTCAGTTCGGCTTCCAGCAGGTCGTAGATTTCTTCCGTCTTTCCCAGGTACATCAAAAGCTGTGCCAGCCGATAATGTGCTCCCGGACAGGTGTCATCCAGTTGGATTGCCTTGCGGTAGTACCGGATGGCCTCCTCTGTCTGTCCTTCTGTTCGGCGAATTTCTCCTAAGTAAAATGTTGCCGGTGCAAAGTCCGGTCTAAGCTCCAGCACCCATTGAAATTTTTCCTCTGCCCGTTTGACCTGATTGATTTCCAGAAGAAAGATACCATAATCCAGAAGGGTTTCAATGTTACCCGGCTGCTCGCGCAGTTCCTTTAGAAAATACTCTTTGGCTTTATCATATTGTTTATCCGCCCAGCAGGCTTGGGCTATGCGATAATTGATTTGTGGATGAGTTGACTCTAATGTCGCTGTTTTTTCCCAGCACCAGATTGCCCGGCCATATTTTCCCTGCGTAAACAGTGAATTGCCGATATTATAAAAACAGATAGGGCATTCCGGGTTAATTTGTTGAGCCAGATAAAACATCTGCTCGGCTAAGTCATGCTGTTCCATCTCCGTATAGGTGATGATCCGGTTGCAATACGCCGGTTCAAACGCAGGGTCAATCGTTGTGATCTTTTCGAATAGTTCGAGGGCCTGGTCATATTGAACTGTCCGCGTATAATCCACTGCCAGGCAATTCATAGCCTCCACATCATCCGGCGACAGCTCCATTGCAGATTGATAACACGCAATAGCCTCTTCGTACTTTCCCAAAGCATCGAGTGTCAGCCCGCGATTAAAATGCCAGGATGAACAATTTGGATTCATTGCTACCGCTTCATCCAATTTATCCAAAGCGTCCAGCATCTCTCCATTTTCGTACAGTTCCTGTGCTTCGATGGCTTTTTTTTCAGCCTGTTCCCAGTCGTTCAGGTTACCGTCTTCCTCGTTGTCATAAAATGAATCAGCCATAATACATCCTGTTTTGCGGCCTCATTTCTGTTTATATAAACCTGCTTTCTTATCGGTTTGCCATGCGATGGGCTTTTCTGGAAAAAGATAATTTAAATAGGATAGATTTTGGAAACTTTTTTTCTGGAACTTGTCCCGCTAAATCCTTATAATACAGATGCTTAAGAGTTCTATGTGAAAAAGCCTAAAAACTGGCTTAAATTATTCTTTTGAAAAAAAGCGGCTGTCGTCCGATAATCAGGACAAAAATCAGGCAGTATAAAGAAAAACTGAAAACAGATTAGATTACGGAGCCAACTTATGGTCAAGGAAATCAAAGGTCAACTGATCGCCGGGAAACACCAGTACGGTATTGTGGTCAGTCGATTTAACGAGTTTATTACCGGCAAACTGCTGGCAGGTGCGATTGATTGCCTTCAGAGGCACGGGGCATCCGATGATCAAATTACCGCTGTCTGGGTGCCGGGAACCATTGAGATTACTACGGTTGCCAAGAAAATGGCTCAAAGCGGTAAATACGCCTCCATTATTTGCCTTGGTGCGGTGATCCGCGGCCAGACCAGTCATTATGATTATGTCTGCCAGCAGATATCCCGCGGCGTCGGCACGATCAATTATGATAGCGGTATTCCGACCATTTTCGGCGTGCTGACCTGCGATACCATTGAGCAGGCTATCGAACGTGCCGGAACCAAGCAGGGCAATGCCGGTTCTTCCGCCGCTCTGGCCGCCATCGAAATGGCCGACCTGATGACCAAACTGGGATAATCTTACACGAACGAATCACGGATGAATCAAGCAAATAATCCTACTATTGACCGTCGGAGCAAAGCCAGAGAATTGGCAATGCAGGCGCTTTGCCAATTGGATGTGCAGGGCGGCGATGTCCTGCCGTGGCTGGGGCGGTTCTTTCGCGAAGAAACCGAAGATGCGATGGCGATGCAGCTTGCCGAGGACTGGACTCGCGGCACTTGGCAAAATCAACAGGCCTGCGATGAACACATCGGTTCCTCTGCGGCCAAATGGAAACTGTCCCGTATGTCGCAGGTGGATCGGAGCATTCTGCGGCTGTCGGTTTATCAGCTTCAGTTTTGTCCGGATATTCCCGGTAAAGTGATCGTGAATGAAGCGATTGAAATGGCCAAAAAATTCAGCACGGAACAATCGCCGCGGTTTGTCAATGGCGTTTTGGATACCCTTCTCAAACAAATTCGACCCGGTCAGGCAAACACTAAATCGGCTGTGTCCAATCCAAATGCAGATGTCGTGGGTGAAGTACAATGAGGAAAATCTCTATACTCAATCAAAAAGGAGGCGTTGGCAAGACCACCACGGTCGTCAATGTCGCCGCCGCGTTAGCGCAGCGCGGATTGAGAGTTCTGGTGGTTGACCTCGACCCCCAGGCGCATCTGACGATTCACCTCGGAGTCGATGCTGAGCAGCCCGGCTGCGGAGCTTACCAGATATTAACCGGCTCATCGGATATTGAACACGCTGTCCAGCAGGTTCGCCCCAATCTCTGGCTCCTTGGCGCCGGGATTGATTTAGTCGGCGCGGAAACAGAGCTGGTCAATGAAGTCGGACGCGAGATCATTCTCCGGCAGGCGCTGGCGCCGGTCGAAGACCGGTTTGACTATATGCTGATTGATTGTCCGCCTTCGCTGGGGCTGTTGACGCTCAACGCGCTGGCTGCGTCGGAAGAAGTTATCATTCCGCTTCAGCCGCATTTCCTTGCTTTGCAGGGGTTTAGCCGCTTGCTTCAGACGATTGCACTGGTCAATAACCGCATCAATCCGGGCCTGCATGTGTCGGCGATTCTGATGTGCATGTTCGACAGCCGCACCAGCTTGTCTACGGAAGTTCGGCAGGACATCGAGAAATTCCTGACCGGCTCACGCAATCAGAACAGCCCGTGGGCGACCGCCCAGATCGTTCCCATTCATGTCCGCAGAAACGTCAAGCTCGCCGAAGCGCCAAGCTACGGCAAGAGCATCTTTGAATATGAGCCGACATGTCATGGTGCGACGGATTATCTGTCCGTTGCCGAATTCATTCACACCGGCAAGATTGAAGGCACATTCGAATTGCCGGTGCAGACCCCGCCGCCTGCGGCAGAGGAACCATCGCCGCAAGTATAGCAAATCATGGAAATAAAAAAGACTGCTTCGTGGATGAGTAATGAAGCAGCCTTTATTCTAAGAAGACTGAAATCAACAGTCCTTATTTTCTTCAATATAAATTAGCTGTTTCATTATTATTTGTCAATACAAAATTTTCATCCCAACTCAGAATTGAGAATGCCCATCAGTTTGCTGCAGGAACTATCGGCTCATCCGGCAGGTTGAGAAGAATGTCGCCATCACAGGGGTTGATTGTGTGCTCTGCGGCTGCTTTGCCGGTTGCGGCACTTTTAACCGGTTTGGGAAATGTGTATGTCGCGGGAGCATTGCCCATCGGATTATAAATGACAAGCCCGCGTTCATAAGCTCTCGTGTAGCATCCTTTATCATCTTTCTTGCCGGCGGCAAGAGGTTTGCCCGCCTTGATATCCCAGAATGGATACCACGCGTGCGAATGATTTGGAGATTGCAGCGGGTTGGCGTCTGAGAACAGGCAGTACCCATCCGAAACCGCCATCGTCAGGGTTGTCGCTGCCCGCATCAAATTTGGATCGCCGTTTGAGTTGCGATAGAATGTCTCAAGGCAATTGATCGTGGGCTTGCGAAGATTGCCGGCAGCCCATTGCAGCGTCTCGGCGATACGCTGCCAGCCTTCGGGGGTGTCGGTATTGGTACATCGCATGTAATAGCCGTTGATGTAGGGAGCGGTAGCGGGGGTTGTCAGGTCATTGGAGTTGCACAGGATCATTGGATTTGGGCCGATGGCTTTACGGATGGCCTTGATTAGTTCAAGATGTCCATTGTCGTCTTTCCAGATATTCAGCATGATACCGTCGAAGACGTTGGAATCGACGGCAGCCTTGGCCATCCGGGCGATTTGCTCACAGAATTCAGAGTTATTTATGTTCAATTTGAAGTTTTTGCCGATGGTCTGAGGAATGCCATTGGCATCACGCAGAAACCATGCGTGGTCTGTGGGCAGGTAGCAGGGGTCTGCATCGTAATACCGGATTTCAGCCAGGATAACGAGGTTATTGTTTTTATCCAGCAGGTTTTCGCGTTTGGCTTGGGCAGATTGCAGCGTTTCGGCGGTAAAGCCGTTGGCCAGGCCGACAAATTCATTGTTCCACTTTAGCCCTAATGCCTCGGGAGCCATGAAAATCAGGTCATAGCGGCTAATATTGGGGTCATGGTCGGGGAGGGTTTCACTTTGGTTCCACGCCTGAAAAACCGATGGAATATCTCGGTTTTTGATACGTGGGAGAATTGGCTTCGTTTTGTTTATTTCGGTTTGTGCTTCTTCCGCCCAGATTACCCCGACAATCATCGCCGCCGCAAGAACAATTACCTGTGTTTTCATGCTATTATTATACCTTTTCATCATCATTTAAATTTTAAGGGCAGAATTTTACCTGAACGCAGGCCAAAAGGAAACAAAGAATTTTTTAAAACAGATTCCGGATGCCAGATTCCAGAAATTGGGTTCGTTTTTTCGATTGTATATTGGAAATTGTATATTGTCGATTGATGGAGTCGGAAAATTGGGTTCGTTTTGTAAAAGCAGGTATGCAGGTATACAAGAATACAGATATACAGTTTTTGTGCGATGCCTGTTTTTGAGCTGAAAATGCGGTTCATTGGGTTCGTTTTGCAAAAAGAACTTCCAGCTTCCAGCGACCAGCCGCCAGCAAGGTTGGGTTCGTTTTACAAAATAGTTTATAGTTAAGAGTTGATTGTTAATAGATGTAATTGGCTTTGTTTTATATTCCTTCATTTCCGTTATCCTTCTTTTTAATTCATTGAACCCTTTCAGGGTTCTGCGGTTGGGGAGTTGCTTGCCCCGGTTGCGCTGCGCTCACGGGGGTTATTCTGGTTCAATCCCTGCGGGATTGGGTGGACCCCTCTTTTCAATTAACCGCCGGATAAATCCGGAGGCACGAATTAATCCCCACAAGCCTGCGGCTTGAAGGTGCCACCCGAAATCCCCGTTTTCCGGGACATATAACTTCCACGGCCTGACTGCGTAGACCGTGCCGCACACGTTTCTCCTTTGTGCAGGATTTCTCTCCCGCATCTGCTGCCATTATACAATACGAACAAAAACCATACAAGAGAAAAATAAGAAAGTTCTTAGTTTGCAGGGCAGGAATACAGGAATGTATGACATTTGAAGGTGAGAACGATATAAGTAGTGGATGTGCAGGGTCTTTAAAAGGTGGTTTTTCCAAAAAAGAGTTGACAGGGATGATATACTTTTATACATTATACTGCAATAGGACATGGCGATTATGTTTATCGAGAATTGGCAAACACAGCTTAGAAAAGGGATATTGGATATCGTAATCATGAATCTTTTATCCCACGGCCCATGCCATGGGTATGAGATGGTGCGGCAGCTCAAAAAGATTCAGGGACTCAAGATGCGCGAAGGGAATGTTTACCCTATTCTTGCCCGATTGGAGCAGGATTTGCTCATTGAAAGCTATACCGAATCCAGCAATGACGGCCCGCCTCGGAAGTATTTTAAGCTGACCGTCGTCGGGGTGGAGATTCTTAACCAGATGAACCAGCATTGGGAACAGATGATCGGCAGTATTTCTCATGTCAAAAAGGGAGACTTCGAATGAGTACGGAACAATCGCAATGGAATGATGTTAAAAATAACTATCTTCAGCTTATTCAGCTATCGCTTGCATCCCTTGATCATCCGAGGCGTTCTGAGATTCTCAGTAATGTTGCGGAGCATCTGGAGCGAAAATATGCGGAACTATCTCCGGGTGAAAGGACGTGGGAATCCTTTCAGCGGATTATCACTGAAATGGGGCCGCCGGCAGACTATGCGGTTTTGCTGTGCGATGATATTCGACATGCCCATCGGACGCGGCCTAACTGGTTTTTGCTGGTGTCCAGTATAATTGTGATTGGGCTTTTAATTGTTACGACATATTTGGTTGCTCTCTCTTATCTCGCCCCAAAGCTTAAAGCCTCAGCACAAAAGACACTCGTGCAGGCACCGCCGGTGAAAACAAACACGTTTGAATTGGATACAAAGGTTTTGGGTGAATGGTTTTCTATCGATTTTGTTGATGTGATGGAAAAATTTGATCCAAACCAGAAATTTTGGCAGCAAGAGCTATTTTTGAAAAGTCTTGATTTCTATAATCAAGGTTCAGTTGAATGGTGTGTAGATAAGAATGCACACAGGACGTATCATCAGTGGACGAAAGGGAAATTGGATCCCAATGAAGCCATTCCCGGTCATTATACAATCAAGTCTATTGACGCGATCGATTATCTGTTTATCGAATGGATCAGTGGCGATGTGACGATTCGCGGGCAAAAACCCAAGTATTATGTTTTGACGCGGAACCCCGAAAAAGTTCCATTTAATGCCGCGATATCTTCTCAAAAAGCGATAGAAACACCTGTTGAAGAATCCGACAATAACACGTTATCTGAAATACAACAAACACCTGTTCTTCACGTTTCTCCTGTTGCCGCGCCGACTGTTTTTGGCAAATGGATCACGATTGATTATGTTCAAAAGACCGACGATTTTGTTCCCGGTCAGCAGCAGTACAAAAAAAAGATGATGTTAAGAGCGTTGCAGTTTATCGAGCCGGCAACGGTCTATTGGAGTTTTAACAACAACGTCGTCAAGCAGACCTCGTTTGGAGATGCCGCGATTGAAACGGTCAATGGGTATTCCGCACGCTATACGTTAAAGACAATTGACGGGCAGGATTATCTTTTTGTTGACTGGATGACCGTGGAAGTGGTTGACGGCAAGCAGCCTGCCTGTCGCTATGTTTTGAAACGCGAGAATGTTGAATTAACCATGGAAGCAAACGGTCAGTCGTCTGAGGATGATTCGGATGAGGTTGACAACGCGAATGTGCTGGGGCAGTGGGTCAGCGTCGATTTTGTGCGAGAGATGGATCAGTTTAACCCAAGTCAGAAATTTTGGCGCGACAGTTTGTATCTGACGGGGCTTAATTTTGAAAACAACAGGCGGGTATGGTTTTCATTTAACAATAATTCCCGGTTTCAGCATTCCTGGGTGCCGGGCAAGGTGGAATCCGGCGAATCGCGTCCCGCATTTTATACAGTCAAGAATATCGACGGCAATCAGTATATGTTCTTTGAATGGATCAGCGGCGATGTGACGATTCGGGGGCAGAAGCCCTGTTATTATGTTTTGAAAAGAACGACAGTGCCTCAGCGACCTGCTGAAAAAGTTACAAATCGCAAGATTCTGATTGGCGCCAATTACTGTACGATGGACTTTATTCAGTCTAAATTTGGTCCGGCGACACGCCGAGAGGAACGGATGCTGCGCTATCCGGCGAATGGTGTTGATTTTTGTTTTTCCAATCGCGGGATATTATCCGAGGTGCATTTGAATGAGGGTTATCAAGGGCAACTTAAGACCGGTATTTCATTGACATCGACGGCAGAGGAGGTTTTTCGAGCGTATGGTTCGCCGCTCAAAATTCTTTCGGCGGAAAGCTTAAGCCGGAAAAATGATGAGCGGGTTTTGTATCAAAAGGGCGATACGTCCCGAATTTATTATGGCAAGCATAGCCTGATATTCTGGTTTCAGGATGAGACTGTTTCCCAGATCGTCATTTTCAAGGGTGAAGTCGAGCTGGCGTTTTAAAGAGAAGACAGAAGACAGAAGACAGAAACCGCAGATTTTGCAGATTTTGCAGATGAATATAAGGACTCAAGAAGAGCAGAAAGCGAGAGTGGGCGTTTCGATGGGGCAAAAATAGTTTTGAGTCCTTAGTTCTTAGTTTTAAGTTAAAGCATTCCGGGGGTTCACGTCTCCGGCTTATTGTATACGACCTCTCCGGGGTCTAAAAAATAAAAGGTTTTCTACAGAGCATCAATTTACCATTTGATGCGGATACCTTTTTCGCGAGCATCGGCGGCCCATTTTTTGATCTGTTCCAGCGCCATCTGCAATTCGCCGGAGCTGTCCAGCAGATTTTCATAGAGGCGGCCATCGTTGACCAGTTT
>CAYTHV010000070.1:0-15878 GCA_964437685.1 uncultured Pirellulales bacterium | reverse complement strand
CAATCAACATATTAACTTGATCTCCGCCCGGATGGATCATCTGGTCTATCTGGGGGAAGTTTCTCAGGTTGGTCTTCAATTGGCGAATGGGGTTATCTGGAAAATGACCACACTGAACAAGCCTGAACTGAAATCTTCAGAAATGCTGACACTGGTAATACGCCCGGAGGATGTCGTATTGCTGCGGCAATAAAAAAACCGTATTTACCCGGCGTTGTCAGGCAAATACGGTTTAACTTTAACTTCTCGGTGTATTATATTCCAAATGAGGTTCCGACCGCTTTTGCCGCCGCGATCAGCGAGTGGTTCATCGGCACAGTTTTAATCCTGCCTGCAGTTTGCCCCAGCGGAATACTGTCAAGTTTGCCGTCTTTCATCACAACCAATCGATTGGGCTTGCCCTGCATCAGTAATTCCATCGCATGATGTCCAAACTGAGTCGCCAATGCACGGTCAAATGGGCTGGGAATGCCGCCGCGTTGAACATGTCCGAGATTGACGGCGCGGCATGTGATTTCCGTGATTGCCGATAACTGGTCAGCCAGTGCGAACGAAATGCCGCCCAGACGGATTGGGTCGGGACTGTTTTTGACTGTTTTCGCCACGACCATTTTGCCGCCTTTGGGTTTGGCTCCCTCGGCAACACAAATAATGCTAAATCGCCGGCCTGTTTTGGAACGGGCAACAACATACTCTGCTACTTTATTAATGTCGTAAGGGATTTCCGGAATCAAGATCACATCGGCTCCACCCGAAACGCCTGCTCGCAATGCAATCCAGCCAGCGTATCGTCCCATTACCTCCAGCAGCATTACGCGATGATGCGAGCTGGCTGTGGTATGCAGTTTATCGATTGCGTCGGTAGCGGTATTGACCGCAGTATCATAACCGAAAGTAATATCCGTCCCATAGAGGTCGTTGTCGATGGTTTTCGGCACACCCATCACCGTCAAGCCTTTTTTGGCAAACGCCGCCGCGGAATTCATGGTTCCATCTCCGCCGATGCAGATCAAAGTGTCAATGCCGCGTTTGGCCAGATTGATCAGGCACTGCTCGGAGACATCCTTGTTGGCCGTCTTTTTGCCAATAGTAATCGGATAGGAAAATGGATTGGATGTATTGGACGAGCCAAGGATTGTTCCGCCGACGGTCAAGATTCCGCTGACCGAGCGAGATTCCAAAGGATGAATCCGGTCTTCAATCATCCCCTGATAACCATCTTCGATTCCCCATGTTTCCAGATCATATTGATAGATTGCGGTTTTGACGACTGCACGAATCACGGCATTTAGCCCCGGGCAATCCCCGCCGCCGGTCATTACCGCTATTTTCTTGATTTTTCCATTTTTGGCCATTACACATTCCCTTTCATTCCCGATTTTTGAGTTAAATTTATATCTTAATCTTATCGGGTATTATATGTTATCGCTTTAATTCTGCCAGATATTCCCATTTTGTTTCTTGTCAAGTCGGTCTTTTGTGTCTATAATACCTTTTTTACGATTATCAACGACTTATGTCGGAAATTGAAAGGATTTTTTGAATGGCTGCTAAGAACAAAGCGGAAAAAGTGGTACTGGCATACAGCGGCGGGCTGGATACGAGCGTTATCCTGCCATGGCTGAAAGAAACTTATGGTTATGAAGTGATCGCGTTTGCCGCGGAACTGGGGCAGGGCGATGAGCTGGAAGGCATACAGAAAAAGGCACTGGCTACCGGCGCAATCAAGTGCGTCGTTAAAGATTTGCGTAAGGAATTTGTTGAAGATTACCTGTGGCCGATGCTCAAAAGCGGGGCGATCTATGAAAACGGCTATCTGCTGGGAACCAGTATTGCCCGTCCGCTGATTGCCAAACATCAGGTTGATATTGCCCAGCAGTTCGGCGCAACGGCAGTATCCCATGGAGCGACCGGCAAGGGTAATGACCAGGTGCGGTTTGAACTGACTTTTATGGCACTGGCTCCGGAACTGAGAATTATTGCTCCCTGGAAAGACCCGAATTTTACACTGACCAGCCGGGAAGCGGCGGTTGAATATGCCAGACAGCGGAAAATCCCGATTCAGCAATCGGTCAAGAAAATCTATTCACGTGACCGAAACCTGTGGCATATCAGCCACGAAGGGGCAGACCTTGAAAATCCGGCAAACGAACCGAAAGATGAAATGCTGGTTCTGTGCCGACCGATATCCAAGACTCCCAATAAGGCAGAGTACGTGGAAATCGGTTTTGAACAGGGTATTCCGGTTAAGCTCAACGGCAAGAAAATTGACGGCGTAAAACTCATCGAAACACTGAACCATATTGGCGGCATTCACGGAGTAGGCATTGCCGATCTGGTAGAAAATCGTCTGGTGGGGATGAAATCCCGCGGCGTGTATGAAACGCCGGGCGGAACGATTTTGATGACTGCACACAAAGCTCTTGAGATGCTTTGTCTGGATCGGGAAACAGCTCACTACAAGCAGCAGGTATCGCTCAAATACGCCGACATGGTTTATTATGGCCAGTGGTTCTGCCAGCTTCGTGAGGCACTGGATGCGTTTGTGGATGTAACGCAACGTAACGTATCCGGCAACGTCCGAATCAAGCTGTACAAAGGCAAGGCGACTCTGGCGGGCGTAACCAGTCCCAAGAGCCTGTACAATCCGCATCTGGCAAGCTTTACGATGGGTGCAGAGTACAATTCCACCGACGCGACAGGCTTTATCCGGCTGTTTGGTTTGCCGATGAAGGTTGCGGGGATCGTAGATCGCCAAACGACTGCGGCAGCCCCCAAAAAAACAAAGAAGAAATAGACTGACAAGGATGTTATGATGTCGCCGGAATGGATTTGGATGGCATTTATTTTTGCTTTCGGAGCCTGCGTGGGCAGTTTCCTGAATGTGGTGGTCTATCGACTGCCGCGGGAAAAATCTCTCGTCTGGCCGGGGTCTGCGTGTCCATCCTGCAATACGGCAATTCAATTTTATGACAATATTCCGATTTTCTCCTGGTTGATTCTGGGCGCCAAGTGCCGCTATTGCAAAAAGCCTATTTCTGCCCGGTATGTCCTGATTGAACTGTTTACGGCGTGCCTGTTTCTCGGCGTCTATCTTTGGTTTTTCTATGCCGAAGGGCGCAAGATGGGGTTCGTGGGCGATATGGCGATTCAGCGGTTCTTTTCCGGCGGCTGGCTGGTCTATCTAAGCATTATGACGCTGGTTGCGGCCTTTGTTGCTGCATCCGCGATTGATTTGGAATTGTGGATTATTCCGCTGGGGTTGTGCTGGTTTGTCACTGCTGTTGGAATCGTAGCCGCCACCGCGGCAGGGTGGGTTATCCCGACATCCGCAATTGACGCCTATTTCATTTTCCCGATGGCTACGATAAAACAGGCCGCGATAGCCGGGGGAGCAGTGGTTGGGCTGATAATTTCGCTTATTGGGCTTAGAACAGGAATAATTAAACCCAGCTATCCTTACCCGGAAGGGCATGAAAAATTATCCGAAGATAAAAATGTTCCTGAGCCGGAATTTAATGACCGGTTCGAGATGCTTAAGGAACTCTTGTTTCTTTTTCCGATAATTCTTGGTGGAATATGCGGATATATGCTGCTGCGATCCGAGACGGCTGTGGAAGCTGTTGAGAAGATATTACAAGTCTATGCAATTAAAGGACTTGTGGGTTCATTAATGGGCTATTTGATGGGCTGTGCAACGGTTTGGACTGCACGCGTTTTAGGCACATTGGCCTTTGGCCGGGAGGCTATGGGGCTTGGCGATGTCCATCTGATGGGGGCGGCTGGGGCGGTTATTGGCCCCTGGATGGTGGTCCTTGCATTCTTTCTTGCTCCCTTTTTTGGGTTAATTTGGGCATTATATCAATGGATTTTTAAAAATAGTCGACAAATTCCTTATGGTCCGTTCTTGTCAACGGCGGTATTTGTGGTTATTATCTGTAATGATTGGATAAGAAACGTATTTTTAACAATGTATGGTTTTTAACAAATAACAATAAAATTTGAAACGGAGGTCACACACTATGAAGATGGTAAGTATGGTAAAGCTTGTATTGGTTGCGTCAATTGCGGTAACAATCCTTTCCGGTTGTACGAATTGGAAGAAAAAATATGAATCCTTGGATGTAGAGTATCAAAACGTCAAGGGTATGTATGAAAACTGCCAGGCGACGCTGGATTCCTCGGCCGCAGAAAAAGGACGGCTTGGTCAGGAATTGGCCGACAGCAAACGGCAATTGGAAGAAATGCAAAAGCAGATTGCTGAAAAGAAAACAACTGCTGAAAAAGTTACCGGTTTGGAAGGTATTGGCGATGTGTCCATTGATGCGGCCGCAGGTACAATTACCGTAACAATCAGTGACTCGATTTTGTTTGCTTCCGGCAGCGCGACACTGAAGAATTCCTATATTGCTGAACTGGACAAAGCGGCTAGTGTTCTGCAGTCTCGTTACGGTGGCCACAAGATTGACATCGTCGGACATACTGATACCGATCCAATCAGCAAAACCAAAAATAAATGGCAGGATAACTGGGAACTGTCTGCTCAGCGTGCTTTGACGGTAACTCGTTATTTGGTTAACAAGGGTATCGCCAAAGACCACATTCGTGCGGCTGGCTGCGGCGAAGCTCGCCCGGTTGCTCCCAACAGCTCTTCCAGCGGAAAATCCAAGAACCGCCGCGTGGAAGTGGTTGTCTATATGAAATAACACCACACAACGCTGTTTAATCAGAACGAACAAAGCCGACGGTAGAGATTGTGCCGTCGGCTTTTATTTTTACCTCAATTGCTCCATCCCGTCCGGTATAAAATACCTGCTGAGATTGATCCACTTTATAAGCATTGGTCATTCGGCTTTTGGCACAACTGGCAATGATCACGCCGTCTGAAATCTTTCGCACAAATGCTTCGGATAGGTTTGTTGTTGAGCCGTGATGAGGCAGGATCAAAATATTCGCTTTTAGTTTGGGATATAAATCGAGAATTTTTTCCTGAGCATATATCTCAATATCCCCGCATAGCAAAATGGTTTTGTCCGCATACGTAATCAAAAATACTTCTGAATTATCATTCTCCGACATCGTTTGTGTTGCCTCTTTTTTTATTGGCCATAACGGTCGAATCACTACAGATTTTGGAGAAAAACAAAACTCTGCGGACGATTTTAATGGGACATCATATTTTTCCAGCGTATTGGACAGCAATGCGGGAGCTTCACCTCGTTTGACTCTATCGATGAATCCAGCATTTGCATATACTGTTTTGAGCCATCCGCCTTTGGCGATTTCAGGCAGGGCGTTAAAATGGTCTAAATCGCCGTGACTGATAAAGGCTGCATCTAATGTTGAGACACCGCTGTATTTCAGATACGGTACAATGGTTCGCATGCCGGGGTCTTTGTTGGTAATTGAGCCGCCATCAAAGAGAAAAGTTTTGTTGTCAGCCGTGTGAAGTACGACAGCTTGCCCATGCCCGACTGCCAGACAGGTTAAGGTCAGTTGTTCTTGGCGGACGGCGTGATTTGAGTAAAAGCCGAAAATCAACAATACGCCGATTGCAATTGGGGAAAACCTAATCCATCTCGGCAAATGGCGTTTGATCATCCATAATCCCAGCATCGCGTAATAGGCAAAACTGATCCATCCGGGCGTTGGCCCAAAGCGAAGCGATGTGATGTCCCATTGAGCAAATAATTGTACAGCCCAGATAAAAACCGCGGAGCACTGTGCGACAATCCAGCCGAAAGTCGCTGCAATTGTCGGGAAGAGGCCGGCCAGCAGAATTTTTAAAAAGCCGAGATAAAGAATGATCGGTACAATCGGTGAAACCAATGCAGTCCACAGTGGACATAGCGGGACGATGGAGCCAAAATGCCAAAGCAGAATCCCTGCTCCGCCGGCCCAGGCGGCAAAGCCTGCGGCAAACACTTCAACGATAAGTTGAACCGCAAAATATACAATCCATGGCAACCATCTTTCTGCAAGCAGCAGGGAAGTCATTTTTTCAAGCGTGTATCGCCGCATCCAGCGCAGCACAGGCTGATAAAAAAGCAGAATACCGAATATTGTTCCGTAGGAAAGTTGCCAATCGGGATAAAATAAATCGGTCGGTCGAAACAACAATAATCCGATTGCGGCAACAGCCAAGCTGTTGATGGGGTGAGGCTTTCGTCGAAAAAGCATCGCCGCACAAAACACCCAGCAGATAATCACCGACCGCAGTGTCGGCGCTCGCGGTGGAATAATCACCGCATACAGAGTGATCACCATAAATATTATTACAGCCCGCCAGCGTTTGCTCAATCCGGCAAATTTAGCGATCCACCAGACCAGCCCGGCGATAATCGCCAGATGCATCCCAGATAAGCTGATAACATGTGACAGGCCGGTTTTGATAAATGCTTCATTGGTTGCAGAGTCGATATTTTGCTGGAATCCCAAAAGCAGTGCCGTTGCCATGGCAGACCGCTGATCGGTCTGATCCGGCATTTCCGCAAGCAAGGCATCCCATGCAAACTGCCGCAATCGGAGAGCAATTCTGCGAAAGCTCCACCCAACAGGACGATTTAAAACAACGACGCCGTCGGCGGTTTCCACCATCGCTCCAAGATAGACGCCGCGATTGTGCATATAGCTTTGAAAATCAAATTGTCCTGGATTGGCGGGAGGTTCAAAACCGCTCAGAACGCAGTAGAACTCAACTTCGTCCATCGGGCGAATGTGGGCTGCGGGCTGGGCAATCTGGACACGAACGCCGCCGCGGGCTTTTGCCCAATTGCCTGCGTGCGTCCGATAGGCCTGCAATTCAAGATAAAAACTCCGCGAAGGTTCCGTAAATTGGTATTCGCCGAAGACCCAGCTTTTGCGGTTTTCTTTGAAGATATCGCTGATAATCGTCCCGCGGAACGTCGCCGGATAGGATTCGGAATGCAACAACAAACGGGCGTCATTCGGATAAGGCGAATAAAAATACTCCAGCCGCAACATTCCAAGACTGCAAAACATCAGTACAAGCGAAAATGTAACCCATGCGGCGCGACGATGAACCTGTTGAATATGATAAAAGAATAATCCTGCGATAAGAGCAAAAACAGCAATCGCCGCAGGCCAGTACCATGCAAGTTTAAATATCTGCTGAATTGAGATACCGAAGATAAACCCTATCGCAGCAGGAACGGCCGGGCAGGATAGTAATATCGCCTCAATCAGTGGCGGCAAGGCAATAAGCTGTTCATCCAGCCGCCGAAGCTGTTCCTGAATGGGATCGATTTTCTGTAGATGCACCAAAGCCGTTCTCCTTCATTAACGGCCACACCTGTCTATTTTTTCGGTTCGATACGCTCCCGGTTGCCCATATATGGCCGCAAAACCTTCGGGATGGTAATCGAACCATCGGCGTTCTGATAAAGCTCCATAATCGGTATCAGGACACGCGGCGAGGCGATAACGGTATTATTAAGCGTATGGCAGAACAAGTTTTTCTTCTGCTCGATTTTGTATCGTAAATTCAGCCGACGCGCCTGAAATTCATAGAACCGGCTGGCAGAATGCGTTTCGCCATAGCTTTTGCGGGACGGCATCCATGTTTCGATGTCGAATTTCTGAACCTGCCCGCGCCCGAGGTCGCCGGTGCAGACATTGACGACACGATAGGGCAGTTCGAGGGCCTGCAGAACAGCTTCGGAATTAGCGAGAATTTCCTGATGATACTGGCGGCTTTTTTCTTCGTCATTTTCGCAGATAACAACCTGCTCGACTTTGTCAAACTGATGAATACGGTATAATCCGTAGGTGTCTTTACCCGCAGCTCCGGCTTCCCGGCGGAAACAGGAACTTAACGCCGCAAACTTGATCGGAAGCTGTTTTTCCGACAAAATCTCACCCATATAATATGCCGTCAGCGGAACTTCAGCCGTTCCGACCAGATTCAGTTCATCTCGTTCCATCTGGTAGGTTTGTTCTTCAGAGCCGGGGAAATAGCCCGTTCCCCGCATCGCTTCATTGCGCATCAGCAGAGGAACGACCATTGGCGTATAGCCGCGACCAATCATGAAGTCTAAAGCGAAATTCATCACCGCCCGATGGAGAATGGCGCCGTCGCCCTTGAGGAAATAGTTACGTGTGCCGGCCAGCCTGACGCCGCGTTCAACATCAATCATATCGAGGGTCTGCCCCAGTTGAATATGATCTTTAGGTTCAAAGTCGAATTGTCGGACTTCGCCTTTTTTATACATCTCTACATTCTGCGTATCGTCAAGACCGTAGGGGACTTCCGGCGCAGGAGGCTGCGGCACTTGCAGCATCAGCGAATCAAACTCAGGCTGAAGCGTCTTTAGCTGTTCATTGATTGCAGCTTCTTTTTCCTTTAACTTGGCCATTTCGGCCAGTACCTGCTGTTTCTGTTCACCCTGCATTTTCGGCACTTCTTTGCCGATGCGATTTTTCTCCGTGGCGATGTCCTGCAGAATCTGTTTGGCCGACAGGATTTTGCTGTCAAGGTCCAGAAGCCGGTCAATATCAACGTCGAACCGTTTCGCTTTCGCCCCATCCTTGAATGCCTGCGTGTTTTCCCTGACGAGTTTTATGTCTATCATTCGATTATTCCTTAAACCGTTTGACGATAACCACATTATTTTGTCCGCCAAAACCGAAAGATTCGTTCAATGCCACATCCACTTTCGCTTTGCGGGGTTTATTGGGAACATAATCCAAATCCAGTTCCGGATCCGGTTCATTATAATTCATCGTTGCCGGAAGCGTATTTTCCTGAATCGCCATAATGCAGGTAATCAATTCCGCACAGCCGGTAGCGCCGATCAGATGCCCGAACTGGCTCTTGGGGGAGCTCAAAGGAACTTTATACGCCTGCTGGCCGAATACGGTCTTGACAGCTTTGGTTTCAATAGAATCATTTTCCGACGTGCTGGTGCCGTGTGTGCTGATGTAATCAATGTCATTGACCGTCAACCCCGCGTCGGCGATGGCCATTTGCAGCGCCTGTACCGCGCCGCGAGCGTCTTCGTGCATATCAGTAACACGAAAAGCATCGCTGCTGGAGCCGAATCCAATGAATTCGGCGAGAATTGCTGCGCCGCGTTTTTTGGCGCTTTCCAGTGTTTCGAGAATCACCACCGCAGCACCTTCGCCGATGACAAAACCATCTCGTGTAGACGAGAATGGCCGTGACGCTGTCTGCGGGCTATCATTGCGGGTCGAAAGGGCGGTTAAGCGATTAAACCCGGTGATGCCGAGCGGATGAATCATTGAATGCGCACCGCCGGCGATAACCACATCCGCCTTACCATGACGGACAAGCATTGCCGCCTCACCGACCGCCTGCGTACTTGCGGCACAGGCCGTCAGGCAGCTTCGGCTAACGCCCCGGGCGCCGGTCAGAATTGCCACATGAGCGGCAGGCATGCTGGGTTCCTGTTCCAGTTCCTGCGTTGCTCGCATTTTCTGTGCGGCGGTTTTAACCCACCGTCCCCAATCGGGAGCGTTTTTATCTTCCTGCCATGAATCAACCAGCGACGAAAAGAATGCGTCATCATTGACGGCGCCTTCGCCGGCGCCAAGATAAATACCCATCCGTCTGCGGTCGATGCCATCGGCGGGGGAGTTGGTTTCAATATCGATTTTCGCTTGTTTACAGGCCTGTGCGGCCGCTCCAACGACAAATTGCGAACCGCGACTGCCATTGACGTGCAATTTGACATTTTTAACAAAACGGCTCAGGTCGTAGTTTTTGACTTCCGCATCGAACTGAGTAGGAAAAGTTGAGGCATCAAACAGGGTAGTATAATTCATCCCGCTTTTGCCGGTCATCAGTCCTTCCCACATGGTTGCTACATCATGACCCAGCGGACAAATAATTCCCATACCGGTAATAACGACTCTATGTTTCATTCCTGTTTAACCCTCAATTGCTTTTAACAAAACCGCAGCGCTCTGTCCGCCGTATGAATACCCACAGCACAGGACATGCTTAAATTTCTTTTCAAGAGGCTGCCGCAGGATATTCAATTTACAACCGGCTAATGCGGACTGGAAATTAATCGCCTTGCCGCATTTGCCATGATGAATCGCCAGCGTTGCCGCGATAATATCCAGTGTCCCAGCCCCGGCGCCGGCGTGTCCGAGCATACTTTTAATCGGCCAGACCGGAACTGTTGTCGCCGCAGCGCCAAGTGCACGTTGAATCCCTGCCGCTTCGGCGGCATCATCTTCGGCAATGCCGCTTCCGCAGGGGATAATCAAATCAATCTTATCCGCACTAATGCCCGCCTGCCGCAAAGCCATTTCAATCGCAATCTGGATGGCATTGCCTTCCGGCTCAAGATGAACATAATCCGCATTCAGACTGTGGCTCGAGCCCCAGCCGACTAATTCAGCAAGCGGCTTTGCTCCGCGAGCGTTGGCGGCCTGCATTTCTTCGAGAACGATTGTTCCTGCCGCTTCGGCAAAAATTGTTCCTGCGGCATTGGCGTCAAACGGCCTGCACGCTTCGGCGGGTTTATCGTTCGATGTGCAATTGGTGCGTTTCATCAGGTACTGACGAACAACACCGATGGGATTAATTTTTGTTCCGCCGCCTCCGGCCAAAGCCGCATCCGCATTGTTTCGCTGAATGACTTCCGCCGCTTCTGAAATTGCAAGGTACGAAGCTGCGTCGCCGCAGGTAATCGTATTGCTGGGCCCCTGAATATCATGAATAATTGCGACGTGGCAGGGCAGCATATTCGGCAAATACTTCAGCAGCCAAAGCGGTGTCAATGTCTGCATTCCCGTATTGCCCCATTTATGAATATCAAACTTGCCGTCGGTCACACAAAGCTTGACCGACTGGGCCATTTCCGCTAAATCACACGCGATTAACTCCGATCCATAATTGATGGCCGTCCGCGTCGGGATAAGCGTGGGAGTCTGTCCTTCGTGAGCCTTGGTGATAAAACCGCTGTTCTGGACGGCTTCATTTGAAGCGATGACTGCCAGTTCTATATCACGACTCATCAGTTTGGTCGCTTTGCGATGGCTCTTGGGAACATAGTCACGAATATTGTACTGCGGAACTTCGCCGGCGATTTTGCAGTCAAAGGCGCTGGCATCAAAAGCTCGTATCGGCCCGAATCCGCAGCGTCCTTCCAGAAGTCCATCCCACATCTGCCCGCTGGTAAGCCCCAGCGGTGTAATGGCGCCGACACCCGTTATAACAACCCGACGTGTCATTCGTTTGCTCCCTCGGAAGGATTTCGCTCGACAAAACCGGTCAGCAGGGAATTAAACATATCCGTGAAAACAAAGTTTTCTTCGGGGAATTTCTTGCCGGCCAGATTTTTATCAACATGGCTGAACATCAGATTGATTTGCGCGATGAGCGTGTCGCCGCGTTTGATCACGCCGGTGGTGCTGGCTGCTTCCGGAGCAATCGATTCGATTTCCGCGTGAAGGGTGATCGTATCGCCGGGACGAACATAGTGATGAAAAGCGGCGCTCTTGATCTTGGCCAGGACGACTTTTTCCTGAAACTGTCGCGCTTCACCGACCAGGATTCCCGCCGTCTGTGCCATCGCCTCGATCATCAGGCATTCCGGCATAATCGGAAAACCGGGAAAGTGGTCATGCAGATGCTCTTCGGCCAGCGTTACATTTTTCAGCGACACCGCCCGCTTGCCGCTCTCGAATTCCAGAAATTTATCAATCCATATCCAACGCATTGTGTTATTCTCAAAACGGTTATCGGCAGACTCGCCCGAAAGCGGCCTGCCGATTGTCTGTTTCAGTTAAAAAATATTCACTTCGTATTTCCAAATCGCTTTCCTGTAGATAGAAAATTGAAAATGGAAACCCGTTATTTATTTCAGTTTGCCTTCGATAAAGTTCACAATGGCGCTGACGGTGAACAGGTCGGCAATCTTGTTGACATCCGGATTTTTCTCAAATTCCGAGAAATTGGTGTGAGGCATTTTGGATTTCAGTTCCGCAAGTCCTTTGGCGGTAACTTTGCCGGCGCTGACATATTCGGGATTGTTCATGACCGCTTCGGCAGGGAACAACTCTTCACGCGGAACTTTGATGCTAAACGCTTTTTCAAGACGGAATACAATGTCCAGAAAATCAATGCTCTCGGCGCCGAGGTCGCCCATGAGTGTAGCGTCTTCGGTTACATCGTCGTCATCCAAACCCAGTGCGTCAACCAATACATCCTTGACCTGATTGAAAATCTCATCGCGGCTGATTGCCATAATTGATACTCTCCGTACTTTTATATCGCCGAAGGCGAATCCTTAATTTTACTTTTTACGTTTACCTGGTTACTGTATTATTCCTGCCAGAGCAATTTCCAGCGTTTTTTCATATTTTCCACAACCTGCCCATCCACATGTGCCAGTTTGGGATTGTCGTCGCCAAGATTAAAGTGCCGCATGGTAAACTGGGCAGCCACAATTTCCTCATCGCCGCAAACGCCGACGCCGCTAAAACTGCTGGTATTATCCTCCATCACCTTAGCCATGACGGTATAGCGGATCTGCATACCTGGAGCGGCAAAACTCTTATACCGCACATTACGCGCATTTTCCAGTAAAACCATACTCTGGGCAAAGTTATTCTTCTGCCGTACCAGCCATGAAGCGGACTCAACCAATCCTTCCAGCAGCAATACCCCCGGTAAAACCGGAAATATAGGGAAGTGGTCGGCTAAATATTCTTCGGCCAGCGAGACACTTTTGACCGCCGTCAATGTTTTTCCCGGCTCAAAGGCCGTTACTTTATCAATTAGTACAAATTTCATAGACAGCGGATTGTAGTAAAAAACTTACAATTTTCCAGCTTTTTTTAGACTTTTTTAACATTTTATGTACGATAAAAGACTTTGCAAGTCCTGTAATGCCGACTGGATGCACTTAATATCGCATTGTAGACGAAATATGGATGTTATTTCGTTTTGGGCAATGCATTAAGCAAATTCTGTAAATTAATATCACTTGGCTTTGGGATTGCGGGAACTGCAAACTCACCTTTTTGCGAAATGGGGATATTGATGACCCCTAAAGCAGGGGCGTCAAAAGACAACCCAACATCGGCCTGGTAGGGGATGTTGGATCCCGGCTTAAATGATTTTAATGCGTTAAACACATCTAAATAAGAAATTGTCGCCGGCAATGTTATCGTGGCTTTATCCCTGGCAGGAATTAGTTTCTGAATGTCTGCTTTTCCATCAAAGAGTTTGCTGCCGCTGGAATTGACGGTATAAGCCATATTGAGCAGCGGCAAATCAACTGGATAAGGATTTTGAACTTCGACATCAAATAACAAATTCGTCGAGTCAAGCGAAACCTTGTCAAATCGCACGCCCTGTAAACTGGCGGTGGGGCGTTCAACCTTAAGAAGACTCTGGAGATTTGTACAGCCGATAAGACAAATAATTCCAGCTAATGTGCATAGGGTATGTTGTATCTTGCGTTGTTTCATTTTCGAACTCCATTTCTAAAATGCAAATCAAACTTTTTACTGTGTGAATGTCCAGCGTGTCAGGTAGCGTTTCCATGTCGGCCACTGTATGCTAAGCGTCTGCTGACGGTTTAAATCCGGACGGATAACAGACTCGTCAAGTTCGACCTCAAGCCACTGCATCCGGTTGTGATCGACCAGGAAATAAATCAATTGATCGTCATTGTTAACGATTCCATCATTGTTGAGGTCATACCAGAAAGGATCATCGCTGTTTTTTTCCGGAGCGGACATCCATGCAACCGCAAACTGCTGCGGATTAATTGTCTGCCCGCTAAAACGAACAACTAATCGATAACTTTCAAATCGCTGATCCGCGGCAATATAAATATGCTCTACATTATCATTTATGCTGTCACTGGCATCGACCAGGACATCCTCTGGACTGTTGGGATCAAAGCCCCATAATTCAAGTCTTAAGCTTGTGTCTTTTTCGTTGTCAGGCAGATATGGATATTGTTGCTGATAAACTCGATTCCAGCATAATGTCGCAGTAATTCTTGCATTGGCATCACTGCATTGGAATTCGTACACCATTTGTGTGGTATTAGAATCCAATATATTGTTATCCCAGCCGAATTCATTTGCCGATCCGCTGGCTTGTCGGCCGTTGAGCATCAAATCATACGCATCCAGAATATTAAGCATCCCTGCGCCTTGATTATAATCAAGCGGAGCAATTGAATCGTCGTTGGGTTCAGGCAGGCCTTTGTGCCAGTAGGGAAGCTTATCTGCGGATGTCAGCAAGATTGCCTTGATGACACAATTTGTATTGGATGTAAGCATCGGAACAGCAATATTCGGTTCTGTTCTGGCCTTCTGAATCAGCAGGGATGCCGCTCCGGCGACAACCGGCGCTGCAAGACTTGACCAGTCGCCCTCAACAGCGTAATCATGCTGAGAATTGAAAACAGGCACCAGGCTGCGTCCGGGAGCAACAATATCCGGCTTACATCGTAAATCCGCTGTCGGACCCGTACTGGAAGAAGCAGGGTTGGGAGATGCAAATTCGCTAAGACTTTTGCGGTTACTATTCGGGTCTGTCGCGGCATTTACAACACCTACGGCGATAACATTTGAACCTGCTGCCGGATACAGAATCGGATCACCTGCATTGCGTCCATTTCCTGCCGCGGCGAAAACAACCAGATTTTTCTGAACAACTAAATTCTCAATCCCTCGCGTCCACCATGCAGGGAAAATGCTGCCAAGGCTGCACGTTAGAATATCCGCATTAAATTCACGCCCGCCAAATACATACAGGCTCACAAATCGCCAGAATTCAAACGCCTCAACAGTTGCACCGGGACAAACACCGCGATAATAAAATGGACCAGCCTGATTGTTGTAAGCATTTGGGTCAGCCCCAAGCAATATGCCTCCAATGGCAGTTTCGTGATTGGAATATCCGGTACTTTCTTCTATACCATTTTCAAAAAATGTATTTGCCCCTAAAAAAGCAGAGTGCCGTGTGTCAGGTCGATAATCACCATTGGGTGTGCCATTCGTATAAGTTGCGCTTCGCCCAATCGCCGCAATCCGAACACCAAATCCGGTTAGATTCGGATCAATATTTACCAATGCTCGCAAACCGACAGCATCCAAAGATTGGGGTTCATAAGCCGATCCTTGAGCAATAGCCGCACCGACAAAGCAGGCCGCGATTACCAAGCCTGGAAATGTGAAAAACGACGGTCTCAATTGTCTCCTGATTTTATTCACAATCAACTTTCTAACTAAAGTAATTATATCTATTTAAGAAATTTTTACAAGAGTCAAAACCTCTACTTTTTCTGTCGGCAATTTCATCCGTCAAGTGAAGCTCTCTTAAAAACTTTTTGTCCCGGACACATGATAAGACTTGAAACATTCTTCTATTTGTGTAAGATGACTGCACTGGCATTGATTACTCAGTGTCGGCAGGGTGGTGCGGCCCTTTTTGTGTGAACCGTAATCCATTGTAATTAAGTAAGTTATGGAAATTTTAATGACAGAAAGCAAAACAAAGCCAACAGTCTTGGTTGTGGATGATAATCCCCAGAATCTGGAACTTATATTAGCCTACCTCGAAGAAGTTGAGTGTGATACGTTATCCTCAACTAATGGGCAGGATGCTCTCGAAATCATCTATAAAGACATGCCTGATCTTGTTTTGCTGGACGTAATGATGCCTAAAATTAGCGGCTTTGAAGTCTGCCGACAGGTGAAAAACGAACCCAAAACCGCCCATATCCCAATCATTATGGTAACAGCTCTGACGGAGCTGGCGGATATTGAAAAAGCGATTGATTCCGGCACGGACGATTTCCTGAGTAAGCCTGTCAATAAATGGGAATTAGTTACGCGCGTCAAAACCATGTTGCGTTTGAAAC
>CAYTHV010000069.1:942-16076 GCA_964437685.1 uncultured Pirellulales bacterium | reverse complement strand
CGTGGGTGCAGATTCAGGAACAAAATAATTATGATATTCAGGTAACCAGCGACCCCGCGCCGGGGGCTTCCGAGCGAGGTCAATATTGCGGTATTAGCCCCATTATGACAGGTGATTTTCTCCGGGGCAATATTGCTGCAAATGCAAATGCCGCATATCCTCTGGTGGTGGTAAGATTTGATTTTTATCTCGCTTCCGCAGGTAATGGCAACATTGAAGTGAAAGTTCGAAACAGTTCAGATTCGAATTCAGATAAACTTGTTATTGATCTATTGTTTGGGGCAGACGGCATACTGATGAGTCGCGTAGGGGCAAGCTGGATCAATACGGGACTGACGTTTAGCCGTGATGCATGGCACAAAGCTATTTGTGTTGTCCATCTGCCTGAACAGAAATTCGATGTCTATTTATCCGATAAAGAGTCTCTGGGCTTATCGCTTAATTCATCTCAGAGCTGGGCTCAACAGATTGTTTTTGGCACGACGATGTCAGCGAGTCATATTTATCTTGACAATATTACGGTTGACACGACAGCACATTGTGTGCAATGGCCGTCAGGAGACGTCAATGGCGACTGCAAGGTGGATTTGAGGGACTTCGCTTTATTCGGCCAATCATGGTTGGAGTGAGAGGCTTAAGTCCGCCAGATATTATTGCAGGAAACGCAACAGAACGTTTTCCCCAAATTATCTTGGTTGAATTTCGATTATAGACACGCTTAGCACATGCGAGCAGTCAAAATTTATTAATACACAGATATACGACAATTTGAATGATGGACATTATAGAGAACTGTGTTTAATATGCGGAAGTGTACTTTTGGATTCTTGAAGAAAGGCTATTATGTGTAATCACAAAAAACAACGAATCTTTCAATCCTCCATTCTCATGGTATTAATGTTTTTATTTGATATATGTCTGGCTGCAACGTCGCCGCAGGTTCTTTTTGATTCAAAAGGTTATATGCTTGTGGATGGCCAGCCCCAATTCCCTGTTGGCATCTATGTGGATTTTTATCCTGAATGGGTGGAGACCGATCCTAATCAACTGCAGGCGAATCTGGATGATCTGCGAAACAGCCCATTTGATTTCATGGTAAATTATGGGAGCGGAAAAGGTTCTATCGAACAAATCCGACAGTATTATACAAAACTCCAGCAGAACGGCCTTAAAGAGTTTTTTGATCTGACAAAGTATTATTCTGATATGGATGTTGCAGAATGGAAAATGGATTTCAAAGGAACAGATGCGCAGGCGATTAGCCGTATTGTTGAGCTGCTGAAAGATTGTCCATCGTTGGCTGGCTGGTATATTTTTGATGAAAATCCAAAAAAACCGGAAATTGTTGCAAAGCATCATCAACTGATAAAAATGATGGATCCCAATCGTCCGACTTTTGTCTTAAGTAATGAGAAAACGACTGAAAAATATACTGAGTACCTGTCCGGATGCGATATTTTCGGCATTGATTGCTACCCTGTTAATCGCGAACCGATGATCGATGTTGCCAACCGGGTTGATACCATGGTGCAGGCCACAAAAGGGTCTTATCCTGCATGGTTTGTGACGCAAACATTTGGTTGGTATCTGTACAAAAATCCGGGTGTTCGTGATCGTGGGGTGCAGTTATCACCCGAAAAGCTTTGCCTGGGAGAAGATCGTCCGCCGACACCCGAAGAGATTCGATGCATGTCATACATGGCCATTGTTCATGGTGCGACAGGTTTATGTTACTATTATCATAAAGATATAATGCTTTCGTATGATGCTGAAACGCGATGGGCTGCTGTCAAAAAAATCGCCAGAGATATCAAGGATATTGCTCCGATACTTGCGGCGGAAACGGTTAAAATCGACCCAAAGCTGCTCTACAAAAACAAAATGAGTGCTGATAACCTTTCTGTTCACTGGATGGCGAAAAGATATCAGGGGAAAATGTATCTTATCCTGGTGAACACCAGCCGTGATCTGCAAAGCCAGTTTTTTGACAAGATACCGTGGAAATTTAAGCAGGCTGATGTCATTCAGGGCGATTGTTTTGCATATGGCTCTTATAGCCATGGCCAATTACTTGTCATTCTGGATGGATTGGAAACGGCGGTAGTTGAACTGGTCGAACAGAAATAGCCATTTTTAAAAGGATAAACGATCTATGAAAAATTTATCAATATTTACGGCCATTACAATATTACTTTTTTCTTCTGTGATACTTGCTTCGCCGAAAACTGCCAGATATGACGTTGACGAAAAAGGCTTCCTCGTATTAGATGGCCGTAAACAGTTCCCTCTTGGGATATTTGTCGCTTTCCAACCGGGCTGGGTGGACAGCGATCCCAATCTTCTTGATGACAGTCTTAAAGATATACAGAATGGTCAGTTTAATTTTATGATTAATTATGCCAGCAGGGGCGGGACGTTGGATCAAAAAAAACGCTATTACACACAGGTCGCAAAACATGATCTGTGGGAATTTTACAGTCTTGAAAAATACTTCAAGGAGATTGGACACGATGGATGGCAGGAACAATTTGAAGGGTCGGAACAGGAAGTAATCACTAAAACAATCAATGAATTAAAAGACTTTCCGGGTATTCTGGGATGGTATCTATGGGATGAGCTTCCGCAGGATGCAAACCAGATTCATAATCATCATCTGTGGGCGAAAGCTGCGGATGCGAATCATCCAACGTTAATTCTAAGTTCGCAGCATGAGACGTATGAACTTAGCCAATTTGCAAATGCCGGGGATATTTTTGCGGTTGACCGTTATCCCATTCCTGCACGCGGGGATGTCACTCTGGTTGCGGAAATCATGGATAACCTGACATCGGCTGCTCCGTCTAATAAACCGCTCTGGTTTACGGTACAGGGGTTTGGCGATTATGTCTATGGCGATGCTCGCCAGGGTGCAAAGATTGGGCCGTCTAATCTTCGCGGTCCGCAGCGTGGGCCGACGCCTGCTGAAATGCGGTGTATGACATATCTAAGCCTTGTTCATGGCGCCAAGGGGATTATTTTCTACTACTATACGGATTTTCAGGTTTCCTATGACAAAGACACGCGATGGCCGGCGGTCAAGACGATTGTTTCTGATGTAAAACAGCTTGAATCCATTCTTTTTGCGGACAATTATTCTTCTAAATTAATTCAAGCCAATAACAGTAATGTTCATTGGATGGCTAAATATTTAAATGGAAAAATTTATATCATAGCGGTCAATGCAAGCCGTGAAGTGCAGAGTATTATTTTTCAATTTTCCGGACCTGTTCATCTCTCCAATGCCATGCAGGGTCATGCGTCCCATTATGTGAATAATAACCAAATGCTTTTAACCATGGATGGCTACAACACGATGGTTTTGGAGTTGGCCGGTGTCTCTCAATAAATAGCCTAACCACGCGGCATTGAACGCGTATTAAAGCTCAAAAGGAGAATATGCAGATACTCAAGACTGCAACTGGTGTACGTTTTGGCGTATTAGGCGTGAAGCCTGCTAAGCCGGCTCCTGCTATCTTTATATTTTCTTCGACAATTGAAGAGTCGCTCGGCGATGTGTATTTTCGGCAATGCGGCGATATACTGGTCACCAAGGGGTATCTTTGTGTTGCATTGGACCTTCCCTGTCATGGATTGGATAAACGTCATGATGAGCCATTTGGCCTTGAGGGCTGGCGATATCGTATAGATCATAATGAACCCGTGATTGCAGAGTTTACGGACAGGGTTAGTGATGTGCTTAGTTGTCTTATCGATGAGGGCTACACGGACTGTGAAAAAGTTGCAGTTTGTGGTACTTCTCGTGGAGGTTTTCTTGCCGCTCATGTTGCTGCTGCTGATTCAAGAATAAAATGTGTTGCAATGTTTGCTCCGGTAGTGGATATTGCAATGTTGCAGGAATTCAAGAATTTCAAGCCGCGTGATGTCATACCCTCCGCTGCGCTCGTAAATGTTAATGATAAACTTGTGGGGAGAGATATCTGGATAGTGATTGGTGATCAGGATACACGTGTGGATACAGACAGTGTCATTGCATTTGCGCGGGCGGTTTCTCGGGTATCGGGTGAAAAATCCCGCATAGAACTCCACGTGATGCCAGAACCACGCGGTCATACTGTCCCGGAAAGATCAGCACAACATGCTGCGGCGTGGATAATCAATCTGTTAGGACAAGGAGAGGATGTGTCATATATGAAGAAAACATAAAAATATTTGTAGTGTTCTCTTCCTCGTTATACGATGTATTCTGTTTTACTTCTATAGGCATCAGTACCATTACGGCCATGCCCTTTGGTCTTGGGGGAGGATTCTGGTGGAGATTTGCCCTGTTTATCCTCCTCAACGGCGGCGAAGGCAATTACAAACAATTGTCATAACTTGCTTATCGCATAAAAAAACAGGAGACTGTTGCAGAAATGCCGCAGTCTCCTTTTTATTTTCAGACACAAGACACTTAAATTTTTAACTTTCACCCAATTCAAATTTATATCCAAAATCACGTACCGTATGAATGAAAGTTGGGGTTTGCGGATGCGGTTCAATTTTATTCCGCAGCGTTGTGATACAGCGGTCCACACTGCGCTGCGTCACAAACGCGTTATATCCCCAGACCTGGTTAAGCAGTGTATCGCGGGTCAGCACTCTGCCGTTGTTCTCAAGGAAGCAGCGCAGTAGCCGATATTCTTTGGGCGTCAGCTTCACCGGCTTGCCTTTACAGGCAAGTTCACACGAAATCGTGTCCAGTGCAAAATCGCCAAAAGTAAAAGCCTTGGTCTCAGTCTGCCGTTTCCGCCGCAAAAAGGCATTCGCCCTCGCCATTAGTTCTTTGATGCTGAATGGTTTGGTTACATAATCATCCGCACCGAGATTTAGCCCCAAAATCACATCCGACTCTTCGCCTTTGGCCGTCAGCATAATAATCGGCATCTCCAGCTTTTCCTTGCGAATCAGGCGGCAGATTTCATACCCGTTGACCTTGGGCAGCATAATATCCAGAATAATCAGGTTGGGCTTGGTGTCCAAAGCAATCTCCAGCCCCTTTTCCCCATCCGCCGCGACAAGGATGTTGTATCCCTGCTGGACGAAGTTATCCCTCAGTCCCCGCAGCATCGCCGCATCATCTTCAATAATTAAAACAGTTTCCATACTTCAATCGCTATAATTCAATCTCATAATCAATGGATCCATATCGCGGATCCCTGCCTTTATTATATCTTCTGATTTCCTTGAAACCGCAGGCAAGATACATTTTCACCGCCGGTACAAAAAATGGATACTCACCCGTAGTTACGGATACTTTTTTGAATTCTCGTTCTTTCAATCTTCTGAGTACCTCTTTTATTTGAATTTCCCCAAAACCTCTGCCCTGATATTCCGGCAGGATGCAATTGTATCCGATGATTCCAAGTTCCGGCCCGCGTCTTGGATCCCATGATGCCATCCCCACGGCATTGCCGTTAAGGGTCGAGACAAAGACACACGCTCCAACAGTATTAGGAGTATCAAAAATTTCCTTATCATATTGCTTTATCTTCTCTTCCATTTCATTGTTCCAAAGCTCAGCGAAACTCTGCTGTAGCAAAGAGAAAATAAAACCGCGTTCATAGTTTGTGACAGATTCAAATTTAAGCGTCATAATAACCTAATTGTATTTTTGTGTTGGCAATTTAATCACAAAACAACTTCCACTCCCAACTTTGCTCTCCACCTCAATCGTCCCTTTATGTGCATCGACGATATATTTCACGATTGACAGACCCAGCCCGCACCCCTCCGCCCGGCGGGCCAGCGAACTATCGACCTGATAAAACTTCTCAAAAATTCTCCGACTCTGCCGCCGCGTCATCCCGATGCCGTTATCCTTCACCGCAAAGCAAACGCACCCATTCTTATTTTGCCCCGAATCCTCATACACATTCAATTCAATCCGCTTTTCATCGCCGGAATACTTGCAGGCATTATCCAGCAAATTGACCACCGCCGTGACCATCGCGTCCTTATCTGCATATATAGAGGGCAGTCCTTCGCTGATTGTTACCGAAAATCCGCAATTTTTGGCGTTAAATTTGGTCTGCACCGCCTCGACGGCGGCCGCGGCGATATCCGCTGGGTTGACAGATGCAAAATCAAACACTTGTTTACCCCGTTCCATCCGCGAAAACGTCAGAAAGCTGTCGATCATCCGGCTGAGCCGATGATTTTCCCGACTAATCAGCTCCAAATACTCCCGGCACTGCTGCGGATTGGTATAATTGCCATCCAGCAGTGTATCGACCAGTAGCCGCATTGATGACAACGGCGTCTTCAGTTCGTGCGTAACCGTTGCGACAAAATTATTCTTCATCGTATTAAGCCGTGCCTGATGTAGAATCTCCCGCCCGGCCAGAAACACCAGCCCCATCATCAGCCCAATAACCAGAACCGACGACCAGATATAAACCATCCGCTGATGGTCCGCGGCGACCTCGAAAGGATCGGCATGGTCAAAATAAAGTTCCAGTTTCCAGCCCTTTGAAATGGTGCCAAAGTCGGATACCACAAAAGGAGTTTTTTGCGATGAGGGTTGCCCATAAACCACGTGATTCAGATTATCATATAAGATTAACTGTGTGCCGCGAATCGGGAATTCTTTGAACAGATGCTCTATGGAGGCAATAAGATTGTCTTTTGTTTTTATGAAAAAGAAGGCATATTTGTCTGCGGGTATGCGCAGAACAAACAAGTTGGGCTGTTCTGGAATGGCAAACCACGTTTCACCAGGCTGATCTTTAGGGTTGGGTTGAGCCTCAAAGAAATCTGCGTAAGCCATTGCGAGGGTTTCGGTTCGAATGATAGTGGTTGCAATTGCGATTTCGTTGGTCAAGTTGTATTGATTGCGAAATGCCGGGGCGATCTCCAGTATTTTATTCAGCGCCCATACGGTTGTCTCGGATGGATACATTTCCCATGGCGTGTACCATGCGCCAAGATCGGCAAACATCGCCCCATCTGTATAGACATCCTTGTGTTCGGCCAAAAGCTCAATACGTTTGACTCGCAGCATCGCAACTTGCACGGGGGACAGTTTACTTCGAATGGTTCTGTCCTGCGACCGAAGTACGGTACGCATCAATTCCATTGCGTCAGCAATACGTCCTGATTTTGCAAGACAGCGGATTTGTCCGGTTAAAGCCTCAAACAAACTCCCAATCGACTGGTTGGGGTCAGCGGCGGTCTGGTACATTTTGAGCGCCTGCTCAAATTCGCCTTTTTGTTCCAATGCGAATGCGGTCGAAACTGAATCAGAAAATCCAGTCGTCGTCTCAATATTTTGTATTGGATAAATCAGGTTGCTGTTGCTGTCATAGATTACAACACTGTCTGCATCTTGTTTGATGGCATTAAGCCACAAAAGAATATCTGGTTTTTCAGCAAGGTGGATGGCCCTGCGATAGTTTTCTTTCTGTACGGTGAGCGTCTTGTTCAGATCGGCTTTTAATCCCTCAATTCCCTCGTTGCAGATTTCAAGCAGCTTCTGCCGCACGGCCAGCCGTTCATTCCGTACCGCCGTCGTCATAAACCACAACAGGCAAACGGTGGGCAGTATCACCGCCGCCGCCAGCAGTGATACCACCCACACTAATGATTCAGTATTATGATTATTTTTCTTTTGAAACAAGTCTCTTCCCGTGAATTATATCCCTGTAATCAACCATTTATCACCATACTTGTGAAGATTGCCATCAAGTTCAAACTTCTCGCCGGCTTTCAAATCGATGCCTTCAATGCTAAAATCTTCTTTCAGCGTGATTTTCCATGTTGCTTCGCACATCGTATCTGAAATATCTACCTTAGTCACTTCTACCGGGATGGCCGAATTTGCTTTTTTGAATAGAATGTAGAAAGGATGAGAAGGGTTCTTAAAAATTTCCTTAATGTCGTCATAATCGTGACTGTCCTGCGCTACATAGATCATCGCTCCATGGATATCGAATTGCAGGGCAGCTTGCGTGAATGCTGAAATAGTTGCTTCCGGCGTATAGGTGCCTTTAGCACCTTTCCACCACTGTTGCCATTTTTGCAAATCTTCGCCAAAGGTCTGCCCGGTTATTAACCCCAGCGATTCTGCTAAGACTTCTTTCATCGGTGAAGTATTATTCTTTTCCCATTTTTCAATCATGGGGCCAATAGCGGTTTTATCTCCGATTGCTCCTAATGCCTTGGGTATTTGCCAATTGTTGGATGTTTTCATTGCCTCAAGCAGGGGAGCAACCGCGGGCTTCCCTAGCTCAATTAACCGGTTCATGGCGACAAATCGAGGCGCCGTGGAATCGTCCAGTTCTTTTATCAGACGAGCAATGTCTTCAGTGCTGGTCAGTGGTTTTCCTTTTTTCGCTTTTTCAAGTCCCTCTTTGGCTTCTTGATTATCGGGTTCAACTTTCAGCCACATCTTATAATAGTGTACCGCCTTGTCGTATTGCTCTATTTCCATATAAGTTTTTGTTAATCCGCTTAGAGCCGCTGTCGCTCCGGGCTGAGCCGCGACGGCTTTTTCCCACCACTGAATAGCGCCGTCCTTGTCATTATTTCCGTGTGCAATCCATCCTAAACCGTTCAGTGCGGCCGAGTTTTGGGGATTTAATTCCACACATTTTTCAAAAGATGCCTTGGCATTATTCTTTTTGCCCTGATTCAGTTGTGCCCAGCCCAATCCCTGATACGCTCCGTCATTCGTCGGGTCGGCGGCCGCGGCTTCCTCGAACTTCTTTTCCGCCTCGGCCAGCTTGCGTTCCTGCCAGAGCTTCCATCCTTCGGCAGTCAAATCTTCAGCACACAGCTTATCCGGCTTGGACGATGTAGCAATTTCATTAAGGTACGACACTTCCAACTCATCCATCCACACAGTTCCCGGACCGTACATTTGCAAGCCGATAACGATGGTCTTCGTCTTTTCTGGAATTTCAACGATTCCTGAATATTCTTTCCAATTGTGATTGGCTGGAGGATCGTTTTCTTCCTTTGCGCCGATATAGGATGCCCATTCATGTTTAATCCATTCGCCTTTTTCATCCAGAAATAACACATCCATAACGGCTTTGTATGTTTTTAATGCTCGAACTTTGGCCGATAATTCAATTTTTTTCGCATTGCCGCTGTATTCGATATTTCGTGTCCACTGGGCTACCGGAAAATATTTTTGTGCCGTCTTTTTCAAGCACAGACTTGCCTTGCCGTCACTGGCGGTGTCTTTATCCCAGAGATATGCTACACCTTCGACATCATTTCCTTTTTCCCAGCCATCAGGATTTTCATTGCCCTGTTCAAAGCTGTCTTTCCAAATAACTTGCTTAGAAGAATTGCCTGCCGCCTGTTCAGAAAATTCTATTTGTGGGAATCTCTTGGGGTCGTAAAGATAAAGACCCTCTACATCGACACGACACAATAAACCTACTGGCTTAAGCAAGTCTGTTAGTGCCTGCGAGGCAATTCTTCTATCAATGTGTACAGGGTCGATATAATTTCGCAGTTGCGGGTCGGCCAGCTTTGCGGATTTATCCCACTGATACGGCACACCCGCTGCCTCGGCAATAGCCATTACAGCGTATTGAACTGATAACTCGTTGTTGTCAGGACTTTGGGATATATTTACCGTGACAGCTTGTTCAAGTTTTTGTTTGTACGCTTCTGCCATCTGTTCGTTAGATTCTGCTTTTTCAATCGACATTGTCTCAACATGATTTTCTCCCTGCGCAACCTGTTTGCTCCACCAATACACATCAAAGCTCAAAAGTTTTTCATTACCCGTTGGCGGATTGCTTTGTGATACTTTTATATTCTTTGGCAGCACCAGAAAGAAAGTCTCAATCACAGGAGAGCCATACTGATTCTGCATTCTTAAAGAATAGGCTCCGTCGGACATCTTAGTCATCTTCTGCTTGCCGTCTTTGCTCCAGCCGTAATAAAGCGACTCTTCCGGCGCCAGCGGCTCTTTTGGAATCCAATAAACATGGTAGAAATTCTGCCGTTGCTCATCAGGAACGGTTTCAGTATTCAACACCTGGCCATCAGTGCCATAAAAGGTATTATCTGACCCGCTCATTCCGGTTAGTTTAGTCTTCTGTGTAATGGTTCGACCCGTCCAGTTGTAAAGAACATTCATGCCGCCAGCATATAGGAAACCATTAGGATCGACGTAATAGATATGGCTGTTAACGGCAAGATGTTTTTGGTTCGCTTCTACGGCAATCTTTCCGAATTGCTCGGCAATAAACATAAGAACTTGTCCATCGACTGTCGCAAACACCGAGTCTTTTGTTTTCGGCTGGATTTTATCGAGTTGTTTGGAGGCTTTCTCAGCCAGCTCTTTTTGCGTTGGATATTGCTTGACCACTTTAGTGAAATATTCGACCGCCTTGGCCTTGTCATCTTTTTTCAGATAGCACATCCCAAGCTGAAACGTCGCCCGTGCGGCCAGTTTTTCGACCTCCGCCGCATCCTGAATCACCTGTTGATACAATTCAATGGCCTTATCCAGATCGCCCGCCGTCTGTTCCTGATACAGGGCATCCTGAAACATCACCATTACGCTCTTGTCCGGCCGTTCCGTCTGGCCCGCTCCCACTGCCGCCGCCGATACAATCAGCAGCCACAACCACAAACCTCTTGTCTTTTCCATAAGTACTGCTCCTTTCAAAATAGAATAACAAAAAAATTTCACTCTGGAAAGCCAAAATAGAGGTTATTTGTTACCTTTCTGTTACCATTTTATCCTTTTTTGGAGATTTTTAATTTTTTTCCTGCCCGCCATGGGCTTGTATAGTATAGTAGAATTTTATCCCGTATATCCTGTTAATCCTGTCGAAAAACTAAATCCGCATCATCTGTGGTTCCGAAAGCCATACGAGAACATAAAATCAAAAAAATCTAAGTTCTTCTCAAATAGAACGTGTTGACCTATTAAGGCATTGTATTCTGCCGGGATATCCTATCGACCCCTCAATGAGTCTCCGTACTTTTACAGTTGTATTTGCGGACATTTTCTGATATTTTTAAAAAGACAAATAAAGTAGCTAATGCTATTAATTACTTTACAGAAAAGGGTAATTTACAAGCAATTTACAGGGTAAAAGCCTATGGAGCCGCAAGACCTCGAAAAATACAGTTCAGCCGTGACGCTTTCGGATATGGAATGTTTTGTTTTTCCGGAGCTGATGTACAGCCTCGTGCTGGCCAATTTGATGAGTCCGGCCATTTGGGAATGGCGCAAGGAAGATTGCTTCGTCAAGCTGGAGGGCAAATCGCCGTACCGCAAACTGATGCGCCTGCGTCAGTATATTATGGACGAGTTTGAGTTTAATCTCGACCTGCAGACGTGGGGGATGACGACCAAAGATGTCGAGCTTGGCCGGTTTGAAAAATACATCCCCCGCGACCAGATCGCCCAAAGCAATGCCTTGTTCGGCTATCAGGGCGACCAGTACTATTTCGATGTCGATATCCGCCGGCATTTCGGACTGGATGCCTATGAGGGCGATGTCATTCCCTATTGGAAAACCGAAACCGTCGAAGCGATGAAAGCCTTCCGCCGCAAACCCGGCTATAGCACCGGCGCCGGGGAATGTGTTTCGCTGTCGGCGCTGTATGCCGCCGCATCATTTATCGTCTGCGGTATCCCGCTGGAAGATATTTTTATGGTGCTTACGCCGCTGCATTCGCAGAATTTTATCGACATTGCCGATGGTGTGATTTCCAATAACCGCCGGATGGTCACTAAGGCAATGTGGTTTAACGGCACGGAAATCAGCATGAAATCCCAGCGTGCCATCCGCAATGAGCAGGTTACCATTGTTGGCCACCATACTGGCTGGATTCACTGCCTGTACCCTGAGGCCACGATCAACGGCAAAGAGTATCAGCGATTGCGCACCAAGCTCGGCGAATTTCTGACCGCCGAACTGGATGCGCTCAATTACGCCAATTTCCTCCGCGCCAATCAGGCCTATCAGAAGTATTTCCAATTCTGTCGTCCGCAGCGCGGCAAAAAAATGTTCATCAAGGCCGAGACCTTGTTCGGCTATGAACACGGCAGCCGTTTCCGCATCGGCGATGAGACGTTTGAAAAGCTGCTCGATGAAGTGTCCAGCGAAGATTACCTGCCGTACCCCCACGAAGGGCGGATTTGCTGCGAACAGTTGCGGGCCTATCTGGAGTATGAAAAGATTGATATCTACAAGCCCGCCGACCGGCAAAAGCTGGAGCGATTTCTGTCGCCGTTTGTTCCGGAAGCGGAAAAATTAGTCGAGAATCTTTTGGATTTTCTGAAAATTACGCCGAAGCTTCCGGCGGATGAAAAACGCTACGAAAAAGCTGAGCCGCTGGTTATTTCATCCGACTGGTCACGTCAGCAGATTACAGAGTATCTGCAATCCATGCGAGGAAAAAGTATTACAGCGGATCTTGCGTTTTATGCCTATCGCGATATGGATTCCTGCGATTGGCGACCGTTTCTTAAAGCTGCAATGGAACGCTGCCCCGTCAGCGTCGAAGCCTGCAAAGACCTCTCGCCGGATCAGGTTTATGCAAAGCTCAATGAGATGTCCAATGAATCCATTTATGATGGCAACCGCCTTGCCCAGCCGGATGAGGTCATTAATTATACCGCAGGCGACGGCGTCGAAAAAGCGATCACCATGGCCAATTGTCTTTGCAGCCGTGAATCTGATTTGACCGTATCAATTGTGCTTAACGGTTCCAATGTCACCCTCTCCGCCAATGGCAAGGATTATGCTTTTACGTCGAATAAAAACATCAAAAAGAAATTAATATTAAATCGAAAAACTCAACAATGTTAAAAAAGGAGAAAAAATGGGAACAGATGCTATTATCAAATGGTCGAATCGGATTGCAATTTTAGCTATAACACTTTTAATTTATTGGGTTTTTGTTTTTATTTCAATAACTGTATTTGATTTCAAGATTTTCAGAGAGAACATAACTGATGCTTTTGCCATGAGTATTATGGGAATACTGAGTCTTTTACTGGGTTCAATGATCATAAGTATCATGTATAATCTTACGAAGATATCTGTTGCGGTTAGCAAAGGCGACGTGGGGCAATCACAAAAAAAATTCGGAAAGACTATCATTATATTTCTGGTTAGTTTTCCAATTCTGTTTGGCTTATTGTTCTTAGGTGACTTGTGGTCTTCGATGAAAAAAGAAAAGGTGATCAAAACGTCGGCGTTGTCCTTAGTGAACGAGAACCAGCAGATATTAAAACGTTTTACGGAATATAGTTTTGATAGTACATGGATTAGTAAAACAAGTAGTGATTTGAAATTGCTCGAAAAAATTGATGAAAGCTTTCCTGGTGTAGAATTAATCATTCAGGATGAAATTGAAGGAAGAACCGTATTTCTTCGATTCACAAGTTATTTTTATTCCAAAGAGGATTTGAAGAAGACGGATTTTATTTACTCCTGTTCAGCTAAGGAGCGTGCCTATTTGTCTTCCGCATTTAAAGGTAATATGGAAAACAAGTTTAGTGCGGCTGATGGCCATTATGAATTATATTATCCTGTAAAAATGGACAACAAGATCATTATTTTGTACTTCTCAGAAAATCAGAGATATGGGAAGATGGGGTCATAAGATACAAATATTAGATGTATTACAAAATCTTGAAATAAAAAAGGCGGGTTTTTGAGGCCCGCCTTGTCTGTTTGTTTTTCTGCAAAACTTAATCTGCAACCAACTGAGCGACCATATCGCCGACCTGACTGGTTGAGTAGCCCATCTTGCCCGCAGCAAGTGACTTGAGCTTGTTGGCGGTAATGAACTTGACGGCGGTATCGATTTTCGCCGCGGCCTTGTCTTCGCCGAGGGTTTCCAGTATCATCTGCATCGCACAAATCGCGGCCAGCGGATTGATCACGCCCTGCCCCGTGTACTTCGGAGCGCTGCCGCCGATGGCAATTATGAATTGTATTATCCTGTAAAAATGGGCGACAAGATTATTATTTTGTCTTTCAATTTCTTTTGATCATTTTGACCGTTTTTGTTTTTTCTTACCTGATACGTTTTTTGTTTACTGGACCGATTGTTTGGCTGTTAGCTTTTAGTCGTTAGCCGATGAAGTCAAATATTGAATGGGGCCGGCCCAAAATCGGCCAGTGATCATGCGGCCGACCCCTTAGTATCATCTGTGCTTATGCTTTTTTGAACTTTCTGCAGAACAGAGCGCCAAGACCCAAAATCGCCATCGTCGCCGGTTCGGGGACTGCCCCGAATGTAATATCCACCTTGCCGCTTTCGCTACTACCAGGAATGCCTGTTAGAACTATGTCGCCAGACAGTGTGAAACCATTGCTGAAATCGTAGCCGCTCAGATACCAGTTCTTGTAGATATCCGAGGCTGTGACAGGGCTGACACTGCCCAAGCTGACGTTGTCCAGTAACAGATTCTTTAGTTCGACGGCACTAGTAATGTTGCCCGTCTTCATTCCGATTTGGAGGTAGTCCAGGGCGGACAACGGATTCGGTCGAGTTCCAGAGAAATTGTTCCAAATCAGTTGGTATGGGGTCACTCTGCTATTTGTAACATTGGTTATCAAACAGTCGTTTGCCTTATCATAAATGAACTCAAAGTGGTTACTGGTTGTCCAGTTGCCTCCGGTCCCGTAAAATGTCTGTGCGACACGATTGCTTGTGGTACCCAAGCCATCGATACCCAAGTAGATATCCGGATTATTGTTTGTACCTGCCAGGTCTCTGTAACGGACCGAACCTATACTGCTAGGAAAGCCAAGGGCAACTCCATCTTGAAGAACTAATGCTGCCTGCGCCGCACCACTCAATACCAATACCATTGTTACCACTGCACAAATTGTAATTAACTTTTTCATTTCTCTTTCCTTTCAATTATTTGATCACTTGGACCATTTTTGTTTTTTTACTTACCTGACAACATTTTTTGTTCACTTAACGTTTCCCTGTGCCGAAATTGTGTTTATCCCTGCTGCATTTAACTCTTTGTTTCACTATGGGCCGATCTTTGTTTTCTTTCCTCGGTTTCCCCTTTCTCTGGTCTTTGTTATAGTTTGATTTGAATGGGGCCGGCCCAAAATCGGCCAGTGATCATGCGGCCGACCCCTTAGTAT
>CAYTHV010000069.1:0-842 GCA_964437685.1 uncultured Pirellulales bacterium | reverse complement strand
TGGTCTTTGTTATAGTTTGATTTGAATGGGGCCGGCCCAAAATCGGCCAGTGATCTTGCGGCCGACCCCTAAAAGTCATCCTTGTTTATGCTGTCTTAAACTTCCTGAACATCACTGCACCCAGTCCCAGAATCACCATCGTCGCCGGTTCGGGAATCATAAAAGAGATATTGCCCAGAAGAACGCCGGTATCGATCCGATTGGTTGTATAAGTAATAACCACTTTGTCGATGGTCTGATTATTAAAGAAAAAATTGGCCGTATTTCCGGGTAAGCCGGGATTGCCATCAAATGTACCGTTGGACTTAACTGCGCCAGATGCAGAATCAACATTCATCGTAGCCGGCGCGGTGATGGTCGGATAGAGCGTCGCAGTCGAAAGGCTGCCCTTGACGGCAATCCGTTCCCAGTTATTTGTGCCATCAACGTCGTAATAATTGAACTTCAGATCTTTAACCGGCGTACTGAATACGATAGTCAGATCGATCTTCTCTGTACCGGGCAATTGTGTTACACCATACCACAATCCCTGAAGACTGCCCCAGTTCATACTGGCGATATTGTCTTTGGGCAGGTATAGCGGGCTGTCATCGAGCATTCGGGAAACAGCGCCGCTGAAATTCATTGAAATACCAATGTTCTCGACAACATAGTTCTGCGAGAGGGATGTCGGCTGCCACTGACTGCCGGTCCACGTCAATGTCCCAGCTTGCGAGACCTGCATAACCAGCATTACGCTCGCAAATAGGCAAAATAAATTAGCTTTATTTTTTTTCATTACTCTTTCCTTTTGTATAAATTCTTTTTCATCCGTTCACTTGACTTTGCATCGTTTTTCTGTG
>CAYTHV010000068.1:0-16191 GCA_964437685.1 uncultured Pirellulales bacterium | reverse complement strand
GCAGGAAATTCGCGCGGAGGTCTGGATGTCTATTATCCACGGATCCAAAGGCCTGATTTATTTTATCCACGGCAAAACCTCGATAAAAAATTTCGACCCGCGAGCCCTGCTGCGTCCTGAAAATGCAGACCGGTTGGCCGCTTTCACTCAAATGAACTGCGAAATTCAACACCTGGCTCCTGTTATCAACAGCCCCACAGTCGAGGGATTGGTAAGTATGGATTCCATAGATAACAGCAGCCCGGTTGACTTTGCCGTTCATTTTTATGAAGGGATGACGTATATCTTTGCCGTAGGTATGCGACAGGAAATAACAGCTAAACAATTTAATCTGCCCTATTATCCAGATACGCAGATTGACGTAATCGGCGAAAATCGTCAATTGAATATCAGTAATCATGTATTCACAGATACTTTCAACGGTTATGAAAGTCATATCTATAAAATCCACACCGTAGTCCCGCCGGGAGATTTTAATATAGATACCAAAGTCAACTGTCAGGATTTCTCCATACTGTCGCAAAGCTGGCTGACTCACAGCGGACTGGCCAGTTGGAATCCGCAATGTGATATCGCCGAACCCAAAGATAATATGATCGATATAGCAGATCTTGTAGTGATGATGGAATACTGGCTATCCAACAATTGATGGGACATCTGCAAGCTTGTGTTTTCACAAAACACTTTTTTCCCCCTGCCGATTCCAAAAAGATGCTGGAAATTAGGGAAAAATAATTTATACTCCGCTTCTTTAATATAGCAAAATGGTTTTATCAGGATAATGAAATGCTCAAAGCAGTAATATTTGATTTTGACGGCGTCATCGCGGACTCCGAGCAATTGCACTACAAAGCTCTCGATCAGGCCTTTGCGACCCGCGGACTGCATGTTCCCAAAGAGGTTCACTGGCAGAAATATCTGGGCTATAACGATCTTGAAAATTTTCTCGCCGTCAGCAAAGATTACAAAATGAACTGGTCACGGAAGGATATTGACCTGTTGATTGAGCTTAAAGCCGCTAATTTCCACGCTTTAGCACGAACTGAAGCCCCGATTATCGACGGCGTTGAGGATTTTATTGAGATGCTCCATGCAGCGGGCCTGCCGCTGGCGATCTGTTCCGGTGCAAGCCGTGAAGATATCGAAATTATGCTGGAACACAGCGAACTAAAGAACACATTCAAGACAATAATTGCCTCTAATGATGTCGAAAAAGGCAAGCCCGATCCCGAAGGCTACCTGCTGGCACTTAAAAAATTGAAAGAAAAGACCAAAACTCAAATCGAACCCAATGAATGCATCGTTGTCGAGGACTCCAGTTGGGGGCTTCAGGCCGCTATCGCCGCGGGAATGCGCACGGTTGCCGTGACCAATTCCTATTCATCCGATGTGCTTTCAAGCTATTCCGATAATATCGTTGATCGCCTTGATAAATTGGCTCTTGACAACTTAAAGACCATTTGCAAGTAATCTGCACAAACCGTTAAATATAAATAGCCAAGTGTCCATCAATATAAAAAGTCGCCTTTTTCAGTATTATAACGACGATTTACAGGCTTATATTTGACTTTTTTGATTTTAACTCTATACTTATATATCTGCATAAAATCTATCCCGGGGGAAGTAACCCTCGTTAAACTGGGGTAATAGTCAGCGCAGATAGTGTTTTTGGGCTTGAGTATGAATCATCGGCCCCGAGTCATGGATGCCAGGAACAGACGTTTAGAGTGAACGGAGCGGGTTTGCCGATACAGTTTGATACCAGTCTGATCAGCCGGATACAACAGGCTAACGATATAGTCGATGTTATTTCGGAACATCTTAGCCTGACTAAAAAGGGCAAGGAACTGGTTGGGTTGTGTCCGTTTCATACCGACCATAAGCCCAGCTTATATGTCAGTCCCGCAAAACAGATATTCAAGTGCTTCGCGTGCAGCGCCGGCGGCGATGTCCTGAAATTCGTCCAGATGAAAGAAAATCTGACGTTTGTCCAGACGCTTGAACGGTTGGCTCAGCGAGCGGGGATCCACATCGAGAAAACAAGAACCGCCGCCCCGCAGCAAACGGCTGCGGTGGATTCCAATCGGCTGGCCAAGCTGAATGATTGGGTGCTAAAGTACTGGATAGCCAATCTTTGGGATGAAAACAAGGGCCGTACCGCCCGCGGCTATCTGGAACAGCGGAAAATCAGTATTGAATCCGCTCAGAAATGGCAACTTGGGCTGTCACTGGATAGCTGGGATGATTTGTCGCAAAAAGCCCAGAATTTGAAAATCAGCGACCAGCTATTGGTGGATGGCGGCATTTGCGTTCGGCGGGAAAATGCCGGGTGCTATGATAAATTCCGAAACCGGCTGATGTTTCCGATACACGACGTAACCGGTCGCGTTATTGGGTTTGGCGGTCGGACGCTGGGAACCGACCCGGCCAAGTATATGAACTCACCCGCGACAGCGTTATTTGACAAGAGCCATTCGCTGTTCGGATTGGATAAAGCCCGACAAGCCATCTCTCAAACTGAGATGGCCGTGGTTGTCGAAGGCTATACCGATGTAATTATGGCGCACCAGTATGGCGTCTGTAATGTAGTGGCCGCATTGGGAACCAGTTTTACGACCGGACATGCCCGGATTTTGCGACGGTATGCCAAGCGAGTGGTGCTGGTTTTTGACAGTGATGTGGCGGGGATTTCCGCGGCTGAACGGGCCTTGGAAGTCTGCCTTGCTGAGAAAATCGACCTGCGTCTGGCATTTGTGCCGGAAGGCAAAGACCCGTGCGATTTCCTGATTGCCGCGGGAGCCGATGCGTTTCGCGCGGTTTTGGATAAAGCAGTTGATGTAATGGAATACGCGTGGAAAGGCCTGTCAGGGAACCTGTCCGGCGATCACGCGCTGTCAGAAAAAACGCAGATTATCGAGAAATTTCTAACAACCATCGCGTCTGCTCTAATTTCGGGCAATGTCGACGGCCTCGGCCGGGCAGTGCTGACAGCCCGACTGGGCGAAATGATCGGACTATCGCAAAGTCGGATCGACACCGAATTGGCCAGACTGATTCGGCGAAAGCAAAAACCAGACGTCGGCGGGACGCAGCCCCAGACCTCTGAAGAGCCGCAAAATGATCTTTTTGTCAAGGCGCAGCGCGAGATTATTGAAGTTCTGCTACGGCAGCCGGATTTATTCGGCGATATCGAGGGGCGAATTGGGATTGAGCTGTTTCAGGGCAATTTGCGTATGATTGCCGAACCGCTGTTTGGGATGCTCGCAAAAGGACAGGAACCCGTGCTGGCATTATTGCTGGGACAAATTGAGTTGCCGCAAGCGGCACAGGAACTGCTGCAACTGGACGAAATGTCCGGCCAGAAAGGCGACTTCCCTCGTCGGCTTAATGAGGCGATGGAAGCTATCCGACTTTGTCAGTTGAAGCAACAGACCCAGACGATGAGCAAAGCTATAAAAGATGATATGGACGACGCGTCCCTGCAAAAGATACACGATATTATCCAACAGAAAAAAAATGTTCAGTGGAATCCCGGGATTCGGGTTGAGACGACAGGCAAATAAATTCCTCTGCAAAGCGATTGTTATAGCTATTGAAAGTTTAATGTAAAATGCCGGACAAAAAGAAAAAAGACGAAATCAATGAAAATGAAATCCCAGACGCACACTTCGGCGACGAAGAGCATCTTGAAGCCAAGATTGATCCTTTTGCCGCGCTTAACCCGCTGGATGAACCTTTGCTGGGGCCGGATATTTTCGAAACCGATGAAGCATCGAAGCTGAAGGTCGATCAAGCAATTCAGTCGATTATTGAAAAAGGCAAAAAGAAGGGGTTTTTGACCTATGAAGAACTGAATGACGACCTGCCGGATGAGGTCATCAGCCCAAATCAACTGGACAGCCTGTTGATGACGCTCGATGAGATCGGGATTCAGCTTCTGGACGAAGCCAACGTCAAAAAAACTCCGGAAGAAGAAGAATTCGAAGAACCTGTACAGATCGGCGCCGAAGAGGAAGTGACCGAAGCCGACCTGACACTGGAGGAAGAACTGGCCGAAACAGAAGGCCGAAAAATTGATGACCCGGTGCGGATGTACCTGACGCAAATGGGCGAGATCCCGCTGCTGACGCGCGAACAGGAAATCAGCTTAGCCAAGAAAATAGAACTGACGCGAATGGCGTTCCGCCGGAAGGTGATGGAATGCGACTATTGCGCCCGTACCGCCGTTGAAATTCTTCAGCAGGTAGACGATGGCTCGCTGCCGTTTGACCGTACGATGAAAATGGGCAGCAGTGAAATGCCTGTCCGTACCACGTTGAAAAACCGTATGCCGATGAACCTGACGACGGTTACCAAACTGCTGGATAAGAATGCTGATTATTTTTCACAATCGCTTACGGTAAAAACCATTGAAGATGCACGTTTGCCGCTTAAGCACATGCACCGCAATCGGCGTAAAGTCGCAACCCTGCTGGAAGAGCTGGGGCTGCGTACCAGTCGCGTTCAGCCGATGATGAAAAAACTGCAAAGCATTCAGCAGAAGATGCATCAGTTGGAACTGATTATTCACAACGGACCGACTCGCGATTATGTCGTCGAGGATATCGATGCGATGAAACAGGAACTGGTCGGCCTGCAGGAACTGGTGCTTGAAACCCCGCGCCTGCTGGATAAACGGCTGCGTTCTATCGAAGCGGTTTTCAGCCAGTATGAACAGGCCAAACGCGAACTGTCCGGCGGCAACCTGCGACTGGTTGTTTCCATCGCCAAGAAATACCGCAACCGCGGATTGAGTTTTCTCGATATTATTCAGGAAGGCAATACCGGCCTGATGCGTGCGGTCGATAAATATGAATACCGCCGGGGCTACAAATTCAGCACCTATGCAACATGGTGGATTCGCCAGGCGATTACCCGCGCGATTGCCGACCATGCACGAACGATTCGTATCCCGGTACACATGATCGAAACGATGAGCAAGCTGCGCACCGTCAGCAAGAACCTGATGCAGGAACTGGGACGTGAGCCAACGCTTGAGGAAATCGCAGAAGTAGCCGGAATGACGCTGGCCGAGACGCGGCGGGTAATGAAAATCAGCAAGCACCCGTTCAGCCTGGACCGCCCCATCGGCGAAAGCGAAGACAGTTATTTTGGCGACTTTATCGAGGATGAACGCGCTGAATCGCCCGTTCAGTCGGCCACACAGGAAATGCTCCGCGACCGGATTGACCAGGTACTCAAAACACTGACCTACCGCGAACGTGAAATTATTAAGCTGCGGTACGGCATCGGCGATGGCTATACCTATACACTCGAAGAAGTCGGCCGTATCTTTAAAGTGACACGTGAACGTGTCCGGCAGGTGGAAGCCAAGGCTATCCGCAAACTCCAGCACCCGGTTCGTGCACGCAAACTCGAGGGATTCCTTGACCATAAATCCTCGTAGATAAAGCCAAAGAAGCGATCGGCATCTGAATCAATGACGAAAGCATTATTACTCATCGATATACAAAACGACTATTTCCCCAGCGGGAAGGTGGAGTTAGTTCATTCACAGCGGCTGGCGGATAACGCCAACAGATTGCTGAACCTGTGCCGGCAGAAAGGCATTGCACCGATTCATATCCAGCATACTTCAATTCGACCCGGAACGGCGGCGTTTCTTCCCGGGACCAACGGCGCCCAGATTCACTCTTCTGTCACGCCGCTGCCAGGTGAGACGGTAATTCAGAAAAACTATCCCAGCAGTTTCCGAGCAACGCCGCTGCATGCAAAATTGCAGGCCATGGGAGTTAAAGAACTCCTCATCTGCGGCGCAATGAGCCACATGTGTATTGATACCACAACACGGGCGGCATTTGACCTGGGGTATGCCTGTACGGTCGTTGAAGACGCCTGTGCGACACGGAATCTGGAATTTAACGGCATAACGGTCGAAGCGAACAACGTTCACGCGGTTTCCATGGCTGCACTGGCATACGTGTTTGCCAATGTGGTTTCACTCAATCACTTGGAACTGTGAATAAAGGCGATAATAAAAGGAGTCTATCTATTAGGAACGTTTTTATATCAAGTCATTCAGCAATATCTCTTTTTTAGGGCCCAAAAAGGGTTTTTGAAGTTTTTCTATTCTAAAAGGCCGGATTATTGCTTTCATTTTTAGGGGAATTTGTTAAGATGTTTCTGCTTAACGGTACATAAAAGTGTTTTTTTGTCTTTTTTAGTAAATTGTAGTTTTCGGAGGTTTTACATTGAGTCATCTTCTTAGCGGCAATGAGGCTATCGCCCGCGGCGCGTATGAAGCGGGCGTTACGGTGGCAACGGGTTATCCCGGGACGCCATCGACGGAAATTCTCGAAAATACTGTACAATATAAGTCGGATATTTACTGCGAATGGTCGCCCAACGAAAAGGTGGCGTTTGAGGTTGCGGCCGCAGCGGCTTGTGCCGGGGCGCGATCCATTGTTACAATGAAGCATGTCGGGCTCAATGTCGCCGCCGACCCGCTGATGACGCTCAGCTATCTTGGTGTTGAAGGCGGAATGGTGATTATTGTAGCCGACGACCCGGGGATGCATTCATCGCAAAATGAGCAGGATACACGGCACTTTGCACGGTTTGCCAAGGTTCCGATTCTTGAACCTTCCGACAGTCAGGAAGCCAAGGATTTTGTCAAACTGGGTATCGCGATTTCCGAGCAGTTTCATACACCGATTATTCTGCGGACAACAACACGGGTCAGTCACTCCCGCAGTATTGTTACGTTTGAAGACCGCCAGCAAAATCCAAAGCCTATCGGGCTGGAGAAAAATCAGATGCGGTTTGTGCCGGTACCGATGTGGGCCAGGCCGATGCGAAAGCAAGTCGAAAAGCGACTGCACGATCTTCAGGCATTTGGCACAACGTCACCTGCCAACCGGATTGAATGGCGGGATAAATCGCTGGGCATCATTACACACAGCATTGCCTATCAATATGTTCGCGAAGTCTGGCCGGATGCATCTATACTTAAACTAGGAATGGCATACCCATTTCCGGATGAATTGATCAAGCAGTTTGCCGCAGGCGTTAAGCAGGTTCTGGTAGTCGAAGAGCTGGATGATTTCCTTGAAGAACACATCAAAGCCCTTGGAATTGCCTGCAAAGGCCATGACGTAATCCCCAATATCGGCGAACTTTCCGTCACCACACTTGAAGAATGCCGGGCAAAAATGGAAGGCAAGCCCGTGGCGGTAATCGCGGCTCCGAAATATGCCGACCAACTGCCTGCCCGTCCGCCGGTGCTGTGTCCGGGGTGTCCGCATCGCGGTGTTTTCTATGCACTCGGAAAACATGATGTGGTTGTTACCGGCGATATCGGCTGCTACAGCTTAGGTACATTTAAGCCGCTTAGCCGACTTGATATTATTCTCTGTATGGGCGGCGGAATTTCGATGGCACAGGGTCTGGACAAGGCCGGCGAGAAACGCAAAGTCGTCGGCATGGTCGGCGATTCGACGTTCTTCCATTCCGGCATCACGGGACTGCTCGACATCGCTTACAACAAAGGCACTTCGACGATTATTGTCGTCGATAATCGCACCACTGCCATGACCGGCCATCAGGATAACCCGGGAACGGGCAAAACACTGATGGGCGAAGCAACCACTGAAGCCTCTATTGAAGCCATCGGCAAGGCCTGCGGCATCAAGCGAGTCTTTACGATTAATCCCTACCACACAAAAAAGACTCAGGAAATCCTCACGCAGGAATTAAACGTCAACGAACCATCGCTGATTATTTCGCGTGCCGCCTGCCCATTGGCTGAGGGTCAGCGCGTCGGCGGAACTCGGCGAATCATCGCGGATAAATGCAAAAACTGCAAGGCGTGTCTTAAACTCGGCTGTCCGGCAATTGACGGCGGCGGAGCAAAACCAGTTATTAATGAAAATCTTTGCTACGGATGCAGTCTCTGTCAGCAGGTCTGTCCGTTTGGCGCGATTGTCAACTTGCAGGAGGAACCATCCAAATGAGCCAGCAAACAACCAGTGTAGTCATGTGCGGCGTCGGCGGTCAGGGAATTCTGCTGGCCAGCGAAATTCTGGCCCAGGCGGCAATGAACGCCGGTTTCGACGTAAAAACCAATGAAGTTCACGGCATGGCCCAGCGCGGCGGCTCGGTCATCGGTCAGATACGATACGGCAAACAAGTTTATAGCCCGCTGGTAGCCAAAGGCACGGCACAGGCACTGTACTCTCTTGAACAAAGTGAGACGCTGCGGTATGCCGATTATCTGGCAGAAGGCGGATTGTGTGTAGCCAACGCCCAGCAGATTACGCCTGTTACGGTTTCCATGGGCGCGGCAAAATATCCCGACAACGTCGAACAAAAACTTCGCGACCAGTTCCCGCGGCTGGTTTTCTTTGATGCTTCGAAGAAAGCAATTGAGCTGGGCAACATCCGTACCGCCAATGTCGTGCTGCTGGGAGCGTTATCTAACGGATTGGATCTACCGGTGGAGGCATGGCACAAGGCTGTCGCCGCATGTGTTAAACCACAATATAAAGACCTGAACCTGAAAGCCTTTGATGAGGGAAGGAAATTGGTATGACCGACGATTTTTTTCAGCAGCCGCTGGAAACGGCCAGTATCGACCGGCTTCGGTCGCTTCAGACTGAGCGGCTGAAAGATATCGTAAAACATGTATATACACAAAACCCGGTCATTCAGGCGATGTGTGATCAGCGCGGCGTAACACCGGATGACATTCGTTCGGTTGACGATGTGCACAAACTGCCGCTGATGAGTAAAGAAAACTTCCGCATCAATTATCCGCTGAAGATGTGCTGCGTGGACCCCCGGACGCTGGCGGAAATGCATATGTCAAGCGGTTCGACTGGAACACCCGTTGTCATGCCTTATACGCTGGCCGATCTGCATCAATGGGGCGAATGTATGGCCCGCTGTTATCGAATGGCCGGGGCACAACCCGGGGACCCAACACAAATTACGCCATCGTTTGGTTTATTCAACGGCGGATTCGGTATGTATCATGGCGCACGCGAGGCTGGGTTATTCATCATCCCCGCCGGCGCGGGGAATACCACACGGCAAATTCGTTTAGCCAAAGACTTCAGTACGCGCGTGTTAACAGGCGTTGTCAGCTATGGCATCCGTATCATGGAAGTCATGCAGGAAATGAAAGAAACACTGCCGAAACTTGAAATCGGCATTTTCGGGGCTGAAGTTTTTTCCGATTCGCTCAAACAGAAAATCTCCAAAGGGCTTGGAATCGAAGTTTTCGACATTTATGGAATGACCGAAACCGGCGGCGTTGGTACGCTGGGTATGGATTGTAAAGCACATAACGGCATCCATGTCTGGGAAGATCACTATATTATTGAAGTTCTCAAACCCGATAGCGAAGAACCTGTCGCCGATGGAGAGCAGGGAGAATTAGTAATTACCTCGCTGACACGGGAAGCGCTACCGGTGATTCGTTTCCGTACCGGCGACCTGACCAGTATTCTAAGCCGTGAGAAGTGCGCCTGCGGCCGTACCCATGTCCGGCTGAATCCCATCACGGGACGCGGCGACGATATGCTTATCGTTAAGGGGGTTAATTTCTTCCCGAAACAGGTCGAACAAGCACTGATGCAGATTCCGGGCGTCGGCTCCAATTACCAGATCATCATTCAGGATATCGACGGTGTGCAGGATGTCATCATCAACGTGGAAGCGGAATTTACAGTAACCGGCTATATGGTTGAAAAGGCTCTCAAAGAAGCTCTCGGCTTTAGTCCCAAGGGCGACGTGTACCCCATCGGCGATCTGCCGCGGCAGGAAGGCAAGGCCAAACGGGTTTTCTACAAGGATAAACACGGTAATATCCGATAAACCAATAACTTTTTTATCAGGGAGGTACATTATGAAGAAAATGCTGTTAGGCTTGGCTGTAGTTCTCATGGCTCTGGTCGGTTGCAAAAAATCGCAGCCTGCTGAAAATGAAACTGCCAAACCGGAAGCAACGGTAATCAAATTGATGTATGCAAATTTTCCTCCGGCGTCCACATTCCCCTGCGTGCAGATGGAACGATGGAAAGAAGAAGTCCAAAAACGTACTCAGGGCAAGGTTGAAGTTCAGACATTCCCCGGAGGCACCCTGCTTGATGCCAAGGAAATGATGGATGGCGTTATTAATGGTCAGGCGGATATCGGCTGTTTGTGTATGGCTTATCAGCCCGGACGATTTATGGTTACCAATGCTGCAGCGCTCCCTCTCAGTATTCCCAATGCCAAAGTCGGCAGCCAGGTTCTCTGGGATTTGTACAATAAGTATCGCCCCGCCGAATTCGACCAGGTGAAAGTGCTGACGATGTTCACCACCGCGCCGGCCAATATTATGTCCAAAAAACCCATACGAAAATTGGAAGATATCAAAGGAATGAATCTGCGAGCCAGCGGTGAGGCGGCACAGATTCTCAAGGCCTGGGGCGCCAATCAGGTCGGGATGCCGATGTCGCAGACTCCCGAGGCACTGCAAAAAGGCGTTGTGGATGGTCTTTTCTCATCGGTTGAAGTGATGAAGGATTTCAAATTTGCCGAATTGTGCAAGTATATCACGATGACTGAAACCAATCTCTATCCATTTGCGGTCGTGATGAACAAGGCCAAATATGATACCCTGCCGGAAGATGTCAAGAAAGTTCTGGATGATCTGGCGACCGAGCAATGCGTCTGGACCGGCGAGTATATGGATAATCACGTCAAAGAATCTGTTGAGTGGTCCATAACTGATCAGAAAGTAGAAGTCATACCGCTGTCGCCCGAAGAGTTGGCCCAGTGGAATGCCCTGCTGGCGTCCAATATCGATGAATGGGCCAAGCAGGCTAAAGCCGCCAATCTGCCGGCGGATGAAATCGTCGCAGATATCAAAACATTTATTTCAAAATATTCTCAAGCTCAATAGGCAACACCGATGATTCAACTGCTCAATAGACTCGAACAAACGCTTCAGAAACTGCTGATGGCCATCGCCGCATTTTTTTTGCTGGCGATGGTTTTCCTGACTTGTGCGGATATTTTTCTCCGCCTGCCGCCGATTAGAAAACCGATCCCCGGCACCGCGGAATTAATGGGATATTTCTGTGCATTGGTCGTGGCCTGCGCACTGGGGTATACTCAACGGAAAAAAGATCACATCGCCGTAGATATTGTCACCAATCTGTTTTCAAAATCAGTCCAAAAAATACTGGACGTGATCAATCGGCTTATCTGCATGATCTTTTCGATCATTGCCTGCCGACAGGTCGGTAAAGTTGCCGTAACACTGATGCAGACGGGAGAAGTGAGCGAAACGCTTCGAATGATTTACTACCCATTTGTTTTTGGAGTCGCCGCAGGTTTTGCACTGCTGGCGTTTGTATTTTTTGTGGAATTGTTCAAAGCAGCAGCCGGAGGACAAGAATAATGATAGACCCAATGATGGCAGGTCTCCTTGGTATTGCCGTTTTGCTGCTGGCGTTGTTTTTGCTGAATACCCCGGTCGGCTTTGCAATGGCGATTACGGGGTTTCTGGGCTACGCCTATATTGTCTCTTTTGACGCGGCGGTCAATATGGTCGGCTCGACCTTATGGACAACCTTCTCCTCGCCCGGCATGACGGTAATTCCATTGTTCACATTGATGGGCTATATTGTCTATTACTCCGGTGTCAACGAAAAACTTTATGCTGCCGCCTATAGTTGGGTTGGCCACATCCGCGGCGGCATCGCAATGGCCACAATCGCCGCCTGTGCCGCGTTTGCGACCATTTGCGGTTCCAATACCGCTACCGCCGCGACCATGTCCACAGTCGCACTGCCGCAAATGAAAAAATACGGCTACAATTCGATGCTCAGCACCGGCTCTGTTGCCAGCGGCGCTACGCTCGGAGTGGTTATTCCGCCCAGCGTCGTATTGATTATCATCGGCCTATCGACGGGGCAATCCATCGAGAAACTCTTCTACGGCGGCATTGGGGCGGGAGTATTGCTGGCGTTGTTTTTGATCCTTACCGTATTTATCATCTGCCTGATCTGTCCGGCGTGGGGACCTACAGGTCCAAAAACAACCTGGAAAGATAAAGGGCTCACATTGCTTGGGGCATGGGAAACGATCTTATTATTCCTACTGGTGATTTTGGGGATGTATTTCGGGTGGTTCACTGCCGCCGAAGCGGGCGCTGCCGGGGCATTTCTGGCAATTGTAATCGGCGTTCTGCAGGGAAAATTAAGCTCAACAAATTTCCTCAACGCCATCAAAGACTCGCTCAAGTCCTCCTGTATGGTTATCACGATTGTCGCCGGAGCCATGATTTTCGGCAAGTTTCTTGCCGTAACCCGACTTCCGTTTGATTTGGCAGATAACGTCGCAGCATGGCATATCTCAAAAGCGGCAATCCTGTGGGCGGTCTTTATTATTTATATCCTCGGCGGAACGATTATGGACGCCCTGGCGCTGCTGATCATTACGCTGCCTATTTTTTATCCGCTGGTTGTCGATAAACTCGGCTATGACCCGATTTGGTTCGGCGTGGTCATTACTGTGATTACCACGCTGGGAGCTATTACCCCGCCGGTGGGCGCGGCAATGTTTGTCGTCGCGTCGATGGCCAAAGATGTTCCGATGAAGAATGTGTTTAAGGGAGTCAGTTTGTTTATTCCGGCGTATATTATCTGTATCGGTTTGTATATGCTGTTTCCCGACATTATTACCTGGCTGCCGGGCCTGTTAAAATAATTCTTTGAACCGACACTGTGAATACAGCGTAAAATGAATGAAAAATCCGGTTTCAATGCTGATTTTTCTATTGAATTTAGTGGACTTTTCGGCCGATTTGGTGTTATACTGGACAACTGTTGAGGGGTTTGTTTTTCGGCCGGGAACAGGCTTTCCGCAATGGGAGCTTTGGCCAGCTTTTTTGAAATAAAAGAGTGGAATTCGTTTCCCTTAATGGGAGTTATTTTAATAATTTTATATCATTCTTAGGAGACAGGCCTATGTTTGAGCGGTACACAGAACACGCACAGAGCGTTATGGATCGGGCACGTCAGGAAGCTCAAAATTTACGACATGACCATCTCGGCACAGAGCATATTCTGCTTGGGCTTATCGAAGTGAAAGACGGCTGCGCCGCTCTGGTGCTTCGACATCGCAAAGTGGATCTGGCTCACGCCAAAGACCAGATAGAAAAACTGGTCAATCACGGTTCCGGCCCGGAGGATGGCGACTATGAAACCCTGCCTCGTACCCATCATGCCGTCAGCGTCCTTAATGATGCCGTCAAAGAAGCCCGGGAACTTAAACACCCGATGATCGGCACGGAACATCTGCTGCTGGGTTTGCTCTATGAAAACGAAGGTGTTGGCGCCAAAGTCCTCCGCAACCTTGGCTTAAAACTTGACGAAGTCCGCAAAGACGTCCTTTATTTCCTCGGCGTCGGCGGCAACTAAAAAAACTTGTCAAAATAGAAACCTGTTTGTCCTGAAACAAACAGGTTTTTTTATGCCCATTTTCTATCTCGACAAGCAGTCTGATTATTTCATCGCAACAACCTGAATTTCAACTCTGCCTCCAAGCGGCAATGCGGCGACCTGAAAGGTGCTGCGTACCGGGTATGGCTCGGTAAAGACTGTTTTATAAACTTCATTGACCTGAGAAAAATCAGCGATATCCGCCAAAAACAGCTGGACTTGTACGACATTATCAATCGTCATCTTTGCCGCCTCAAGCAAGGCGCAGACATTTTTCATCGCCTGCTGCGCCTGTTCTTTAATGCCGCCGGGGATCATTTTTCCGGTAGCCGGGTCAAGGCCAAGCTGCCCGGATGCAAAAAACATATTGCCCGCAAGAACTGCCTGACTGTATGGCCCAACAGCCTTGGGGGTTTTGTCGCTCTGAATAACCGTTTTAATGCTCATTGTTTTTTCCTGTTCAATTGAATGTTATGATTTTCTGTAAAATTACGGATTAAATTGAATTGCAACCGAGACATTGGTTAAAACTCCGCTCCAATAAGCCCAGCAAACGGCAATTCCGGGGGTTGCAAGGTATCTGGACAAAGATAGACACTACCGCTATTCTGAAATTCATAAAATATCCAAGGAGACTCGCAGGACTCATCATTCGTCGTTTTATATTTCACTCTCTCTATTCATCTATGCTTTCAAAAATGCTACCAGTTCAGATCGAAGCTTATGATTCTGTATCCATTGCTTAATGTCCTGAATCTTCCTATAATCATCTTTACCGAATTTGGCTATATAGATATCTTCAATAGCTTTTGTGTGTTGTTCCTGACGAACTTGACTTTGCCAGATTTCTGAGAAAATGCGATGTACATCATCATGCAAGCCGAGGCTTTTCAATATTTCCCATTCATTCTTGTCAAACCACATACCACCACAATTGCCGCAATGGTCGAGTGAAAATGAAACCTTGCTTCCTACTGGAAAACGTCTGAGAAAGTGACCACATTCCGGACAGAGTTTTGCCTTTAGATTATCATTGACGGGTATTTCTTCGATTTCAGATGTGGATTTTTCGAGCAGACTTTTACCAGATTGCTCTTTCCATTTCCAATACTGATATGATGAAATCCATCGTCCCGAACAATGCCCACATTCAAACGCGATTAAGTTCTCTTCCAGTTGATTCCGATGCATTGTGGTGTGTTTACACAAAGGACAGAACATAAGGCTCCTTTCAGATTTAATTTTTAGAGTTTTCTACTTTTCCTCGTCCATCTCTTCGGTCGGACTGTCGTAGTTTCCACTATCCGCCTCCTGCGTCAAATCGGCATAGCCGGCGACTTCATCGGCCAACATGCTCTTCCGCATATGTTCATATTCGTCCAGCGTCATTGTCACTTCGCGGGCCTGCGAGCCTTTATATTCGCCGAGAATGCCCGCATTGGCCATCATTTCAATGATGCGGCTGGCGCGGGCGTACCCGATGGACAGTTTTCGCTGCAGGAGCGACACGCTGCCGCGTTTGGTTTCCAGCACAATCCGCACCGCATCATCAAACAAGTCATCCTTGCCGCCCTCACCAATGTCAATCCGATTCATCTGCATCAGATCAGGGCAATACTGCGGCTGTGCGACCTCCTTGAGGAAATTGACCACATTGCGAATTTCATCGTCATCCATATACGCGCCCTGCGAACGAATCAGGTCGCTGGTGCCGGGTTTGAGGAACAGCATATCGCCCTGCCCCAGCAGCGCTTCGGCGCCATTCTGGTCGAGAATAATTCGACTGTCCATTCGTGCCGCGACACGGAATCCGACTCGGCACGGCATATTCGCCTTGATAAGCCCCGTAACCACCGTCGCCTGCGGACGCTGTGTAGCAACGACTAAGTGAATTCCGACCGCACGACTCTTTTGCGCGATACGGACAATATAGGCCTCGACTTCTTTGGCGCTGGTCATCATCAAGTCCGCCAGTTCGTCGATGATAATAATGATATACGGCAGCTTCTTGGGTATCTTGGCTTCTTCTTCCGGCGTCGATGGACGGAAAATCTCATTAATTTGTTCCGACGACAGCATATTGTACGATGCGATATTGCGTACCTTCGCCTCGGACAAAAGCTCATAGCGTTCGTCCATCGTCGTCGTCGCCCATTCGAGAATCTGTTCAGCCTTGCGAGTCTCTGTTACCGTCGGGCACATCAGGTGCGGAATGGATTCAAACATCGCCATTTCGACCATCTTCGGGTCGATCAGAATCATCTTGACTTCATCCGGACGACGGGTCAAAAGTACGCTGGTGATGATCGTATTGATGCAGACGCTTTTGCCCGAACCGGTCGTACCGGCAATCAGCAGGTGCGGCATTCCCGCAAGGTCGCTGACCAGCGCTTCGCCCGAAGAACTCTTGCCGAGAAACAGCGGAATTTGCATCCGAGAAATCTGTGAACCGCCGCGAAGAATCAAATCTTTGAGCCGTACGGTTTCACGCTGACTATTGGGCACTTCAATACCAATCGTATGTTTGCCCGGCAGCGGAGCAACCACGCGAACGCTCCCCGATCCTAAAGCACGAGCCATATCGTTCGACAGGTTGGAAATCTGGTTGACCTTAATCCCCGGCGCCAGTTGCAGTTCATACATCGTAATCGCAGGCCCCGGCTCGGCATTGACCACCTGTGCATTCACGCCGACTTCA
>CAYTHV010000067.1:0-16221 GCA_964437685.1 uncultured Pirellulales bacterium | reverse complement strand
GGCGGAATGATACACCTTTTCGCCGATGCAAAGCCGGTCGAGATTGTTGCCGCAATAGCCGGTCACGGTTGCATCGCCACAGGCCACATTATCCAGCCCCTTTTCACAGCCGCCGATGGTACAGTAGCCGAAATTTTCAGGCAGATAACAATCGCCGCATTCCTGACATTCGAAAACCAGATACTTAAAGCCTTTTTCTATAGCATTAAAAGCCTTGTATGTACAGCTTTTTTCTTGATCTGCCCGGACCCATTTCAAAATTTTTCGGAATGCCCAAAAACCCCTGTACTTCGGATCTAAAATAGCCCGGTGCATAAAGTCAAAGAATTTCTCAATGAACCACTTTTTGGGCCGTGACAATTCCGCCGCCCTGCCGCTGTCATCGTACAAGTAAAACGTCTTTTCCGCAGGCCAGTAGAGATTGTCCTTAAATTGACGCCAGTTGTCGCCAATTTCCGCGGCCCGTCGCAATATTTTCACAAATAGATCAAAATCATGCACCCCACCCACATCGACGCCGGCGGCGCCGATGGATTTATACATTGCCACCTGCTGGGCAGCCCGTTCAACATGTTCATCGACGCTTTCGGTTTGCAGTTTAGCCAGCAGTGCGTCGCTGACAAAACATCCCGGCAGTTTAATATCATGCATCAGCCGCGGCGCAGGTGTCAGCGTCGTCAGCCAATAGACATTGCCCAGCACCGGAATATCAATCTGGTTATCTTTGAGGTATCGCATCAGCTCGACAGACTTTTTCCAGTCCCAGCCGACTTGTGTAATTAAATACTCAGCACCCGCCGCAATCTTTTTTTCCATCTTGTAATACTGCTGCATGAGTGATGGCTCAGTATATTTAAATGGAGACACTGCCGCGCCTGCAAAAAATCGTTTGGTTTTACCCAAATTTTCCGGCTTGGCTTTCAGCAGAGCATCATTATTGAGCGAACGGATTTGGCTAAGCAGCCCCACGGATTCAACTTCAAATATCCCTTTGGCTTTGGTGGGTTTATCGCCGGTTAGAGCCAGTACGGTCTCAACGCACCGCTGGCGGTAACCAATCAAAGAGCTGGTCAAACCGTCGGTATTGCTGTCTTTACAACTGATATGCGGAATGAAATCCAGATCGCCAAAAAGCCCCTTTTGGGTCACAACCGCCAATACATCGGATGGGTCAATATTGGCGATACCGCCGGGATTTTGCGGCAGCATAACCCCGACAAAATCAAAACCGGATGGAATCGCTCCCGCTCCGGCTTGCTGATAGCCGGTCAGGAATTTCTCAATTGGGCCATAAGTATATCCCGGCCCGCCAGTCAACTCAGCAACTACAACAAAATCCTTTTTTTCGCGAAGTTTTGATTTCAGTCGTTTTTGCGTCACGGTTCAATCTCCTATAAACCTTCATAGATAGGTTTCTTTGTACCGTTATTATATGCAAAAACAGGCAGGAAAATACTCAAAATTCCCTATTTTTTTAGTCTTTTCCTGCTATTAACCGCGACCAGCCTTACAGGTCATCCCTGAAATTTAGATCACTCCGCTCTTTTTTTGCCTGCATTTGCCGGCTTGCCTTTTTTCCGTCGAAACCCGAAAAAACGCTTTGATTTATTATTATTGTTATTATCCTTATGTGTAGTGTCGCGTCGTTTATGGGTCATATCACGTCGCGGCGCAGCCGAGCGAGGTTTCTCATCCGTTTTTGAATACGACATCTCCGGCTTGCTGCGTGCAAATTCAGGGCATTTTTCATGCTGCGGTTTTTTTCCAATAAATTTCTCGATCTGCCGCAGATACTTTTCCTCATCCGGCGAAACAAGTGTAATCGCATCGCCGGTGGCATTGGCTCGTCCTGTCCGCCCAATACGATGCACATAATCTTCCGCAAACGTCGGTACGTCAAAATTAATCACATGCGAAATGCCGTCAACGTCGATTCCGCGAGCGGCAACGTCCGTAGCGACCATCACCTGGAACTTGGAATTCTTAAACCCATCCAATGCCCGCTGCCGCTGTCCCTGCGTCCTTCCGGAATGAATCGCCACCGATTGAATCCCGGCACGTTCCAGCCTCTTGCTGATCTTGTCGGCTCCATGCTTGGTGCGGGAAAAAACCAGCACGCAATCCATTTTGGAATCGCCGGTCAGCATTGACAAAAGCAGATCCATCTTTGCATCTTTGCGAACCATGTAAACATGCTGTGTAATCGTCTCAATGGGATTTCGCGGCTTGCCGATTTGAATCATGATGGGATTCTTTTGAATCCCCGCTGTCAGCGATTTAACCTCTGGCGACATGGTCGCGGAAAATAACAGTGTTTGCCGTGTTTGAGGCGTTGTGGCGACAATCTTCTTGACATCGTTGATAAAACCCATATCAAACATCCGGTCGGCCTCATCCAGCACCAGGACCTCAATGTGCCTCAGATCGATGCTGCGGCGATTCAGATGATCGAGTAGCCGTCCCGGTGTGGCGACAACAATATCGACTCCGCGACGCAGTGTTCGTATCTGATTTTCGATGCTGACGCCGCCATAAACGGCCAGCGTGTGAAATTGCATAAATCGGCCATAGCCAACGATAGCCTGTTCGATTTGAACAGCCAATTCGCGTGTCGGCGTCAAAATCAGAGCTTTGATTGTTTTGCTGTGCGGTGGCTTAGCCAATGACAACCGGTTCAAAATAGGCAGCACGAATGCCGCGGTTTTGCCCGTACCTGTCTGGGCACAGCCAATGATATCTTTTCCTTGAACAGCAGCCGGGATGGCCTGGGATTGAATTTCGGTAGGAGCGGTGTAGCCGGTTGCAAGAATACCCTGCACCAGCGGGTCAGAAAGACCAAGTGTTTTAAATGGCATTAAAAATCCTGTGAAAAATGGTAATGGTACTGATCCAGACACGATGAATGGTCAGAGAGGGCTGATCTTAAAAATCGCAACTCGGGATGGATTATATCCAACTTTTATGCAAACTGCAATGAATTTACCTATAATTTGTGAAAATGAACAAAAAAACCGCCTGTGGACGTTAGAAGGAGGAGGAAATCGGTGAGATTTCCCAGGGCTACGTACCACAGGCGGCAGAAGGAGCTTTCATATATGGTATCTCAAATCTATGTTTAGTTGCAAATTTTATTTTGAAAATATTCAAATAAAATCCACAATGAAATCCATAACCATATACAAGAAAAGAACTTATATAGACAAAAAATCTTCTCGATTGAGAACAAAAAACCGAGAAGATTTTGTTCTGTTAAAGCTATTATCCAACGTTGTAAACACTGAAATTAGACTTAGCGTCTGCCGAAACCACCAGGACGTCCGCCTCTATCGCTGCCAGGACCGCGATTGCCGCCTCTGTCGCCGCCGGGACGTCCGCCTCTGCCACCACCGCCGCCGCCGCCAAAACCGCCGGGACGTCTGCCGCCGCCACCGCCGCCGCCACCAAAGCGAGGCTTATTCATTTTCGGCGGGTTTGCTTCTGCAACCTTGAGCGCCCGACCTTCAACTTCTTTACCATTCAGGGCATCCATCGCAGCCTGAGCTTCCTGATCTGAGGCCATTTGAACAAAACCAAATCCTTTGCCCTGACCTGTTTCACGGTCCATCACGATGTTGACACTTTCGACCGTTCCAAATGGGGCAAACAATGCCTCTAATGCTGCATTGTCGCAACTTAAGCTCAAATTGCCCACATACACTTTCTTTGCCATCTTGTATCTCCAAAAATAAAAAGTTTAGACCCATCGACTGTGACGACAAACAGGTCAGAATTAGCGCGGAAACAATTTTCCGCTTTTTAGCTCTGCTAAATATACCGTTCTAAATCAGAATTGCAAAATAATTAAAAAGAACAAAAATAAATTTTTATTGATACATAAAGACTATGAATATCTTTTTCTTGCTATTCTAAAGGCACTTCCTGCTGATATTCCGGCACCTTAACATTCCATCCGGTTTCCTCAATCAGATACTGTCGAAAATTTTCGCATACATCTTTTTCGCCATGCACCAAAAAGACACATTTGGGGGGATTTTTAATATTTCTTAGCCAATCCAGCATCTCTTTTCGGTCGGCATGGGCACTGAACCCCTGAACTTTCACCACTTTGGCTTTGACCTGGTACATCTGGCCTAAAATACGAACCTCAGATTTTCCATCTAAAATCTCACGACCCAGAGTGCCGTTCGCCTGATAACCAACAAACAGAATAGTCGATTCCGGACGGCTAATATTATTCACTAAGTGATGTTTAACACGTCCACCCGTACACATCCCAGACCCTGCGATAATCATTACCGTTCCCTTGATGTGATTGATCGCCTTGGATTCCGCGGTTGCCTGAACCTTCACCAGCCCTTTAAAGCTGAACGGCGAACCATTTTTAAGGATAGTCGATCGCATCTGCTGATCATATAGTTCTGGGTGTTTTTCAAATATTTCCGTGACCTTCACGGCCATCGGGCTGTCAAGAAACGTCACAATATGCGGAATGCGGTCTTCCCTCAGAAGTTCATTGAGAAAATACAGCACTTCCTGGCTGCGTTCCACCGAAAAACTCGGCACAACCAGATTACCCCCTGCCGTCCATGCGTCATTGACTGCCTTGGCAAGCTGATCTTTGGTATCTTCTACCGTGGTATGTTCGCGGTCGCCATAGGTCGATTCCAAGAGGATATAATCCGCCTGCTCAAAAACAGACGGATTGCGAATAATTGGCTTATTGCTGCGTCCAAGGTCGCCTGTAAATAAAATGGTACGCCTCTGGCCGTCTATCCGAAGTGTTACCTTGATAATCGAAGCGCCAAGAATGTGTCCCGCTTCATAAAAACAGACGTCAATGCCTTCCAGCGGAGAAAACGGCAGGGCAAATGGCACAGGACTGAAAACACTAAAACTTTTCTCCGCATCCTCCATCGTATAAAGAGGTTCGATTGGACGAGGACTTTCGCGTCCTTCTTTTTTGTGACGTTTGTTTTTGAATGCCGCATCTTCTTCCTGCAGCTTGCCGGAATCCAGCAGGACCACCTTGGTAATATCCGCTGTCGCGGGTGTGCAATAAACCTTTCCCCGGAACCCTTCTTTATAAAGTTTGGGAATCAGACCGCAATGATCAAGATGTGCATGTGTCAATAATACCGCGTCAAGCTCGGCCGGGACAAATGTAAAATTCTCCCAGTTACGATCCTGAAAGTCACGTTCCTGATACAACCCGCAATCAATTAATACTTTCGAACCGCTAAACTCCAGTAAATATCTGGAACCCGTTACATTTTGTGCAGCGCCAAGAAACTTTAGCTTAAAATTCATTTTCATCCGCAATTAAAAAAGATTGGCAAATCAGTACGCTGGCTGCTGCGCTTCCGGCTCAGTCGGCAATACGCCGGTTGCCGCTTCCGCAGTCATCAGTTCGGGCTTGACAAAGATGTAATAAAGCTTGCCTTCCTGGTAGACGCGCCCGGCCACTTTGCTGGCCTGGTCGCCGACGCCCATATACACATCGCAGCGTCCGGGAGCACGGATCGCCCCGCCGGTATCCTGATCTAATGCAAAGCCCGTATAAGGTCTGTCGGTAATCTCCATACCGGTCATTCTTGGCAAGCGGGTTTCGAGCAAAGCGATACTGGCACGCGGATAAATCGACTTATCAGTTGCAATTGTCCGCATCGCGGTAACCGGCTCATTGAGACTGCCTCGCGGCTCACCCTGGTCAAACTGGAAAAAGACAAATCGTGGGTTACGATTGACATAATCGTCCACCATTTGCGGATTGGCTTTAAAGTATTCAATCATTTGCTGCAAACTGAGCTGTTCGCGGGTCAGCACACCATCCTTGATCATTTCTTCGCCGATGCTCTTATATTCGTGACCGTTGTTTGCGGTATAACCGATAGTCAGCAGCTTGCCGTCCGAAGTGCGGATTTTGGCCGAGCCTTGCACCTGGGCGATATACACTTCAAAGGGATCACCCAGATAAACCAGTTCCAATCCTTTAAGCTGACCGCTGGTTTCGAGTTCTTTTCGGGTTGGATATGGGGTAAATGTCCCGTCAGAATTCTTCCGCCCGAGGATGACTCCATCTTCATCTTTGACCAGGTCTTTGGGCTGTTTATACAAGGGGTACTGATAAACTCCTGTCGGCGTCAGCGAACCATCGAATATCGGGGTGTAATAGCCGGTATAAAGCACGGTTCCCATATCGTCACAGCCGATGGACTGGTAAAACTCGAATTGTTCCTTGATTGCCGCTGCCAGCGGTTTGCCGGCCAATCCGCCATCCAGCAGCCTTGCCAGTGTTTTCAAGCTGGCAACCGCCCGTTCATGCGAAATATCTTCGCCAAAGGGATAATATTTCTTACTGCTGGGCTTAGCCAGATAGTGCAGGCTGTAGTCAATGGATTGACGCAAATCAAGCACCTCATAGCAGGCGTATGTAATATCGGGAATTAATGCAGGATCAGTGATTTTACGAAGGGCGGTCTGGCCGGGAGGGAGCTGACGGTAATAATCCGGCTTCTCGACTCTTAATTTTTTCTTACAACCCGTAAAAGGGATTACGATCACTGCTGCTAACAAAAGTAATGCGAATACGTTACGATTCATAACTATCTCCGTCAATAAAAGACCTCGTTCATCCAGCTTTTCCATAAGCAATGGAATAAAAAACGGTCAGGATATTATCGCCAAAAAACCAATGCTGTCAACCTATACCTGCAATATCATTTTGGAATACAATAATTTGCCTATCTTGCCTGTATCGGCAAAGCGGGATATAAAACGTGAAAAACTGGAAGAAATCGTCAATTTTCGGCAGGAGTTTCCGAGTCATCGGCATCTTCCGGATTGTCTGTTGGCGTAACGGGAACCCGGTATTCACTATCCAGCCACTTTCCCAAATCGACCAGCCGACAGCGTTCGGAGCAGAACGGAAAAAAAGAAACCTGTCCCGAGCTTGGTTTCGAGACAGGTTTTTGACAAATTGGACATTTAAATGGAATCAAAATTATTCTTTACCCGGGGCTTCACCCTCATCTTCAATTTCATAGAGATCTTCAAGGTCAGGATCGGACTCAAGAGCATCAAATTCATCCTTATCTGCTTCCTCGATTTCCTCTTCTTCCTCTTTTTCTTCGATTTCTTCTTCCTCAACCTCTTCAGCTTCCTCGTCACCATGTCGCTTCACCACAGCAGACTTCCACTGTCGCGGCTGTTCACGCAAAGAAGCTGTCCCTTTTTCAATTTTACTGGCATACTCAACACAGTATCTTGCCCACGGGCTGGCTTCAAGTCGGGCAATGGGAATAGGTTTTCCCGTTCCTTCACAAATTCCGTATGTACCGTCTTTAATGCGTTTTAAGGCAGCAAAAATCTCGGCTACAATCTTGCGTTCACCGCTCATTAACCCCAGAGCGAAATCCTGTTCAAACGTATCCGAGCCAATGTCGGCCATGTGGATTGGCATTGTGGACAAATCCCCGGCCCCATCAATACGATTTTTACCCAACGCTTCATTTTCAATTGAATCGACATCGCCGACTAATTCTTTTAGCTTTTCAAGGAGAATACTCTGGAAATGCGCCAGAGCTTCCGCAGATAAGTACGTTTTATTAGACCCCTGTGCCGCCTTCGGAGCCTTAACAACTGCGGACAATGAGGATTTCTCCGATTTTGCTTTGGTTGCAGACTTATTCGGGACGACCGACTTTTTCGTCGTCTTTTTCGCCGCGTCCTTGCTTTCTGTTTTTTTAGTCTTCTTTGCCAATGGATAAACCTTTCACAACAGCCCTGCTGCAATAGACTTACTATCACAATGTATTCTCAATTGTCGGCTATTTAAGACATAAAAAATATATTTTCTTGTAAAAAATCACAAAGTAAAATGGGTTATTTCTTAACCCTATTTATATAAAACAGTTATGCATCTTTTGTTCGTTTGAATTTAACCTTTATGTTGTCCTAATGGAATAAAAAAGGGACGTTCGTTTAGCACTGCCTGATGGCACTCGACTCCAAAATACTCTTTAAGTTTATCAACATCAAGTACTTGTGAAGAATTCCCAGAGCTGTATTTTCCGCCCTGCCCCAGCAAAAGAAGCTGGTCGCAGTACCGGGCCGCCATATTAATATCGTGGGTCACAGCCAAAATAGTCTTTTTTTGTTTAATTTGCAGAGATTTCAATAAATCAAAGATGCGTATTTGGTGCTTTAAATCCAGATGATTCGTCGGCTCATCCAGCAGCAAAATAGGCGTATCCTGTGCCAATGCCCTTGCGATAAATACCCGCTGCCGCTCTCCACCGCTAAGCTGAGCCAGTGTCCGGTTGGCCAGATGGGCAATCTCCATCATTTCCAGAGATTTGGCGACAATATTTCGGTCATCCGCATTCTCAAAAAGCACAAAGTCCTGACGGCAAATCCGAGCCATCATCACCGTCTCAAGAACCGTAAAGCCAAACGATGGGACATATTCCTGCCGAACCATCGCAAGCTGCCGGGCAAGCTCTTTATGGCGGTAATGGCTCAACGGCTTGTCTGCAAGCTGGATGGTTCCTTTTGCGGGTTTAAGTAATCCTGCCACCAGTTGAATCAGCGTACTTTTACCCGCGCCGTTGGGACCGACCACACCCCAAAAAAGCCCCGATTCTATGGACAATGTCAAGTCCGAAAGGATCGGCTGCTTTGAGTAATTAAATGATACCTTGTCTATCTTAATCAGCGACATCGATTCTCCCAGAATGCAGCGACTTACCGAATCGCACCAACAAGAACAAAAAGAACGGCCCGCCCGCCAACGCTGTCACAACGCCGACCGGCATCACCGCCGGAGCAACCACCACTCGCGAAACCGTATCCGCAATAATCACAAATGCCGCTCCAGCCAATGCCCCAATCGGAATGAGCTGCCGATGGTCAGGTCCAATCAATAATCTTACACCGTGCGGCACAATCAGTCCAACGAATCCAACCAGCCCGCTAAGGCTGACCGCAACCGCGGTAATCAATGCTGAGACCGCAAAGCATCCCTGATATAGCAGCCGGACGTTAACGCCGGAAAGCCGGGCTTCTTCGGGACTGAAACTGACAATATTCAATGCCGGCGACAGCCACACACAAAATACAATCCCTCCAGCCACAAGAGCAGTGCTGATCAGCAATAGCGCTGAACTGTCAATCGCCGTAAGATTTCCCATCAGCCAGAAGATCGTCGTCTGTACCTGGCTGGCTGCGGCGATGGAATTTAAAAACATAATCACCGCGGACAAAAAGGCATTGACCACCACGCCTGCAAGAAGCAGTCCTGTCATTCCTCCCTTGCGCCCCGCCCCGCCCAGCAGCCAAACCGCCCAGACCGTCAATAACGCAGAGATGAACGAGCAGGCTGTTACAGAAGACACCCCCAAAAAAGACCATCCTGCACCCAGTACAACCGCAATCATCGTCCCCAGCCCAGCGCCGCTGGAAATACCCAGCAGATAGGGATCAGCCAGCGGATTACGCAATATCGCCTGCAAGACCACGCCGGCACACGCCAGCGCCGCTCCGACAATTCCAGCCAGCGCGATGCGCGGCAGCCGGAAGTTGACATAAATTTCATAATCCTGATTGGACTGTCCAGTCGCAATATCAATTGGCCCTTGGAATACATTGGCCAGATGGATCGTTTTGGAGCCAAAAAGCGAACAGACTACGATGACCCCCAATAACCCTGCGGCCGCGATAGCAGTCCGAATCCACAATTGTCTGGCGGTTAAACTGGTTTTCATTCTATTTTTTCCTGTGGCCAAAGACATCTGGCAGCTTCTTTCATTCCCTGTTCGATACGCGGCCCAAGTCGGCTGACCAGATCGCCATCCAGCACATAAATCCGTTTATTCTGCACGGCCGGAAGACTCGGGTAGCGTCCGTAAAACTCCGCCGCGGTGCGTGTCAGCCGTTCATAATCGGCAGGCGTATCCGACGGTTCAATAATGATATCCGGCGACGACGCCAGCAGCGTTTCCTGACCGATAGGCGGGTACTGATGCGGTGTTTTGGCAATGGCGTTTACGCCGCCGCAAGTGGTAATCATGTCATTGATAAATGTATCCACACCCGCGACCCGCAACGGTTCACGCTGAATAACCCATAGCACTTTCGGCGAAGTTCGGCCTGCAAAGCGTTCACACAATCGCTTCTGTGTGCTTTGAATTTGCAGAATCAGATTGTTTGCATCGGTCTGATGCAAAGTTGCCTGACCAAGTATTTCAATTCCGTGATATAACTCCGGAAAGGATTCAATGTTGAGTGAAAGAGCCTTGCATCCGATTTTCTGCAAACGATTCGCCAGTGCTTTTTGCTGGTCAAAACCCATCGCAACCACCAGCGTCGGATGCGATGTTAAAATCGCCTCAAGGTCCGGTTGCCAGAAGGTCCCCACTTTCGGCAATTGCTTGGCCTTCAACGGATAATTGCTGTCAGTACTAACCGCGACAATTTCTTTATCCAGTCCCAATGCGTATAAAATCTCAGTTAGATTCGGCGCCATCGAGACAATCCGCATCGCCGTTGGTGCGGCGGCAGAGGGTCTATTGTCAATCGTATCATTCGACTGCAATAGCCAGACAGCGATGACAATGACGACAGCGATACCGCATATTATAAATAACGTTGTTTTTTTCACTCTCTTTGCTCACTACAAACTACGAACTAAGAACTTTTTATCAAAACCCTGTTCGCTTAAATTGTTTTTCCAAATCCGCCAGTGTAAACGCAATCACCGACGGTCTCCCATGCGGACAGCGGCACGCTTCAGGATAGACCTGCCGATCGGACAGCAGTTGTGCCACTTCCGCATCCGTCAGCGGATACCCCGCCTTGACCGCAGCGGTACAAGCCGCACGCTCCAAAATATTTTTTAACAGCAAATCTGGCTGATTGCTGTTTTCTCCCGCAGCTACCACATCCAGTATATCCCGCACAAATCCAGCCGGTTCGGCTTTCCCAAGCATCTGCGGGAACGACTGTATCGCAATCGCTCCCGGCCCGAAAGAGCTGATTTCAATTCCCAATTGTTCAAACAATTCCGTATGATGTTCTAAAATTTGCTCCTGTGCGGGCGTAACCTGCACAACCTCCGGCGTTAGCAGCCGCTGTGAGATCAATTTACCCTGCCGGATTTTTTCGCACAATTTCTCGAAAAGAATTCGCTCATGCAATGCGTGCTGGTCAATAATCTCAAATCCCTGTTCATTTTGCAGCAGCAGATAACTATTATGCACCTGCAAATACCGCTGTCCCGCCGCACGCTGTGGCAATTCAGGATAATTCGGCAGTTCTGGCATCCTCAACTGTGACACTGACATTGGCACGGACGGGTCATACGAAGCCTGCCGCTCCGATGCCTTGAAATTAAAACTCCGCTGCGTCTGCGAAGACGACGGCTTTTTGAAAAAATCCTCGACCGCATCCAGCACCCGCTGCCGGCGCTGACTTTCCCGCTGCAAATCCGTTTCAGGCAAAGGCGGCATCGGCTCACCCGCAGGAAGTTGCCCGACCACATCCAGATTGGTACTGAGCAGTTTATCCCGCAACGCCGCCAACACCTGTGAATGTACAAGATTGGGATTGTCAAACCGCACCTCAACTTTGGTCGGATGCACATTGACATCAAACGCTTCCGGCGGCGTCTGCAAAAACAAAAACACCACCGGATACCGATTCGGCTCCATCAATCCCTGATACGCCTGCCGCACGGCATGCTGAATAAATTTATCCCGAATAAATCGGCGGTTCAGAAAAACATACTGATACGCGTTGCTGGTTCGCGCTGCGGCGGGTTTGCCGATCAGCCCGGCAATCTCCATCCCTTTTTCCTGTTTGCGGATGGGCATCAGCGTTTCGGCCATTTCCTGTCCAAATAAAATCCCCACCCGCTCGGTCAGCGTCTGCCCTGCAGGCAGCCGATACGTCTGCCGGGTATTATGAATCAGCGTCAAATCCAGCGACAAATTCGCCAGGGCAATCCGTATAAAATGTTCGATGATGTGCGTCATTTCGGTATTGGCCGTCCGCAGAAATTTTCGGCGGGCGGGCAATTTATAAAACAGATTCCGCACATCGACCGTCGTTCCCACATTCGCACTGGCCGGCCGCAGCGGCTCTTTCTGGCCGCAATCACAGCTTAGGACATTGGCCTGAATTGATTCAGCTGTTCGGCTGATCAGCGTCAACTGGGCTACCGAAGCGATACTGGCCATCGCCTCGCCGCGAAATCCCATCGTCGAAATTAGATGCAAATCATCGGCAGTGCGCACCTTGCTGGTCGCATGCGGCTCCAGGGCAAGTTGTAAATCGTCCGCATCCATGCCGCAGCCGTTATCAGTTACGACAATGCGTTTGCGTCCGCCATCCTCGACCAATACCGTAATCGCCGTTGCGCCTGCGTCAATGCTGTTTTCCAGCAGCTCCTTGACCACACTGGCAGGCCGCTCAATGACCTCGCCGGCGGCGATCATGTTAATCATATTGTCATCGAGTACGGCAATCTTGCCCATGGTTCTGTTACCAAAATTATTTCGACTTCGCCATCTTTAAAGCCTGTTTAGCGGATACTCGACAGGCTTTACCGTTGCGATTTATAATCACATACTGACCAAGCAATGCTTTTTTTCGATATTCTTCCTGTATTGCTTTTTGAAGACAACTCCCAGCAAGCATTGCCATCTTACTAATCTGTTTTGCAGCCATTTGATTGCCTCAAAATTATTTTATATAATTCCTGGTCAAAAACACGTTGTGTTTTGCCTGATTGTTCAAAAACTGGAACTGGTCTGGCGCCGGAGTTATCATAACAAATCACCTGATCGCACAGAGGAAGATAAACGTTGACAAGGTTGTGCATAATGCGAGGATAACGACGCAGAATCGTATCTTCGGGAATATCATGTCCTCCATGTTCAACACGTTCCCGGACGCGACTTCTTGAAAAAGCGGCATCCGGAATCCACAAGAAAAACAAAACGATTTGCCAGTCCTCTTGCCGAAGCTTTTTAAAAAGACTAATTTGACTGCGACCTGCCAATGTTGTTTCAAAAGCAAAATCTGCTCGTTTATCGATATTGGCATATATCTCACGAAGAAACAGTCGTCCAGCTTCGTACTGTGCCGATAGCGAATCGAAGGGAGAAAGGCCATAAGCAATCAGATCGGCATTGACGAAATTGCGGCACCCCGCGATTTGCGGCAAATATCGCAACGCAAAAGTTGTCTTTCCGGCACCATTTGGCCCAGCAATAACAAAACAAGTTGGTTTTTGTTTTTTTTTCATCAATTATTTTACAGCCATTTTATCGCAGCAGGCTTTTGCCGGTCATTTCCGCAGGTTTCGCCAATCCCATCACTTCCAGGAATGTCGGCACAACATCGGCTAATTTGCCGCCGGAAGCCATCTTGCGGTTTTTGAATTGCTCATCAAAAACAATAAACGGCACATCGCCGACCGTATGCGCGGTATAGGGCATATTATTTTCAAAATCCCACATTCTCTCGAAGTTGCCGTGGTCGGCCAAAATGACAGCGCTGCCGCCCAATTGCTTGACCTTGTCCAAAATTCGCCCCACGCAGGCATCGACCGTCTCGGCCGCAACAATTGCCGCAGGCAATACGCCCGTATGGCCAACCATATCCGGATTGGCAAAGTTGCAGATCACAACATCAAACTGTTTTGAATCCAGTTTTCCCAGAATGACGTCGCAGACTTCTACCGCACTCATTTCCGGCTGCATATCATATGTTTTCACTTTGGGCGACGGCACAATCTGCCGCTCTTCGCCCGCAAACGGTTCTTCGCGCCCGCCATTAAAGAAAAACGTAACGTGTGCGTATTTTTCTGTCTCCGCACAGCGGAACTGTTTAAGCCCAAGCTTGCTGAAATACTCTCCCGCGATATTGTGCATCTCGCGTGTCGGCGGATACGCCACCGGCGTTTTAATCTTCGCATCGTATTCGGTCATGCAGACATACGACCCGACCTTCGGCCAGACCTTTCGCGTAAAGCCGCTAAAGTCCGTATCCACAAACGCACGGGTCAGCTCGCGCGGACGGTCGCCGCGGAAATTGAAAAAAATCACACTGTCGCCGTCTTCAACCAGCGCCATTGGTTTGCCATTGGCCCCGGCGATGCACGTCGGCTTGATAAATTCATCGGTAATTTCTTTGGCGTAGCTTTCCTCCAGTGTCTTAGCGGCGGATGCGGCAATATGCCCGGCGCCTTCGGTCAGGCATTTGTAGGCTTCCTCCACCCGTTCCCAGCGTTTGTCGCGATCCATCCCAAAGAACCGCCCCATCAGCGATGCGATTTTACCTACGCCGATTTCAGTCATTTTCTTTTCGATGTCCGCCAGGTATCCCGCCCCGCTGGTCGGCGGCGAATCACGCCCATCCATAAAGGCGTGTAAATAGACCTCTTTAAGCCCGTTTTGCTTGCACATTTCCAGCAAGGCATACAGATGCCCCAGCAGTGAATGCACGCCGATGTCGCTGCACAGGCCGAACAGATGCAGTTTTTTGCCGCCCTTTTTCGCCCCATTGATGGCCGACAGCAGCACGGGATTCTTGAAAAATTCGCCTTCGCGGATTGAAACGGTTATTTTGACGGAATCCTGATAGACAATCCGCCCGGCCCCGATATTCTGGTGGCCGACTTCACTGTTGCCCATCGTTCCTTCCGGCAGTCCCACGTCCTCGCCATACGTCCGAATCAGACAATTGGGGTATTCTTTCATCAGCATCGTATCGACCGGCACTTTTGACACCTTAACGGTGTTGAACTTATCCTCTGCCGGGTTGGGATTCCACCCCCACCCATCCCGAATAATCATCACGCACGGCTTGGTACGCAGTTTTACTTTCGATTCAGACATAGATAAAGACCTTTCTTGTACACAAATAGAACTTTATTCACAATGACTATCTATGCTAAAAGAATTAGCGTGTAAAGTCAACGCCGCAATAACTTTTCCGCAGACAAACTGCCTTGAATTGCCGCCGGATGCTACCCTGGCGAGTCTTGACGGATGACGGCTGAACTGTTTTCATGTTTTTCATTTTTTGTTTCTCCTTTATTTTTTTATTTTCAATTTTGCGTTATTCACTTTTATGTCCCCCGTATATAGGTCCAAATGTGCGTTTTTGATTCGAAAATTCCGAATTTTTCATGGGGTCTAAATTCGTAAGTCGTTGCAAGATAAAGAGAAGAAAAAATTTATTTTTTTGGCCGATAGCAGGATAGTGTTAGCGTAATCTGCGCTATTTGCGCATAACAATTATAGAAAAGTTGCTACGGAAGCCGCCTTGAGGCGGCAATTGGGAATTGACAAAGAAATATTTCAGATGGGATTAACAGGATATACAGGACTGAGAATGCTTGGTATTAGCATGCAAAAAAATAAATTCTCCTATTTTGAGTAAAAATATGTCTTGTAATGAAAATTATGGTGGCAGGATGTTTTATCCTGCTCCCTTAGGACAAGTTGGCGATAATCCGCAAACTTTCTTTCTTCATAGCAGAGTCCCAACTTACGTTAATATCGCCGCAGGCCGTCGGTATCACACCCTTTGCAAATGGGATCAAATCCGCAGCAGGCGAGGTGGTATATTTTGTAAAACCAGGTTCGAGGGGTTTTACACCAAGAATATACGCACCTGCGATATAATTTAAAATAGAGCTCCAGCCGTGGCATAGACTGCCTGCGCGCGAAAACGCTTCTGCTCCATCCACGGTCTCCCACAGCGAAGTAGCACCTTTTTTCAGCATACTTCCAAATTTATTACGAATATCTTGTAAAACAAATTGCAGATATTTCATGTCCGTCTGAAGCAAAGCTTCGTATATAAACAAAAGACTGGACAGTTCCGCTTTTACCAAAGAGTCATCTTCAATCATTTTTCGGCATAATTCTTTGATTATTTTTTCATCAGGACATACCTTTTCCATAATAGCGAGACTCTGGGTCAACTGGGCATAATTCGATTTAATGCCCTTTCGGACAAATGACGCGTAGAGCTTCTTTTTATCGTCCCAGAAAAATGAATGAAACGCATTCGCTATTTTGTCCGCAATTGAAGCATAACCAAATAGTTTGGAATTATCGAGATATTTCCCCAAATTGGAAGCCGCTCGCAGTGCACCAATCAACAAGAGATTATACAGAGCATCATAGTATGCCTCCTGCGGCCTGGCATCCA
>CAYTHV010000066.1:10251-16396 GCA_964437685.1 uncultured Pirellulales bacterium | reverse complement strand
CCATTGTCCCGGTAAAAATGCTACAGTGTCGAAAAATGCTAGAAATCTTTGTGTATCCAATTATCATGACTTTTTGTTTCTTGATGCTAGTCGGAATTTTTAGAATGGAGAACGAATCTATATCTAAAGAAAACATGGCGGGTAGAAAATTAGCTGCTACAGGTTTTTTGGGGATCATATTGATAATTTTTAGTTCACTGCATGCCTTCGTTTTTGCAAACAATATTTACCACTTAATACCTTCTTATGTTGGTGGTGGCAAGTCTGTTCCGGTCGAAGTATATGTCGACGAAAAATCTGCCGCCAATGATAGTTTTAAAAGTTGTTGGCTTACAAAGGATAAAAGCGGCCCTTGGATGGCTCAGCTTATGTTAGCAACAGATAAGGCGTATGTTTTTTCGGTTGGTGATTACGAGCAAATCTTATGGATCAAAAAAGATGAGGTTAAGGCGGTAAGCTTTGATATTGATAAAAATAAGAAAAAAAAAGAAGATGCTAAGCAGCCCAAGCCTTCAGAGAATCTCAAGGATAAAAAAAATGAAAACCATCCGCAGATCCAAACGGAACGAAATATAGGGATTTTTATAACCGTTAACAAATAAATTTGTACAATAAAATCTACAGGATGAAGGCTTAATGAATGGATTGCCATAAGACTAAGCAATTTCTGAACAGTTTTATGGCCGGTATCTATGACAAGAACGGTTTTTTCTGCTGGACAGGTTGGGCGAAATTTTTGTGGGGCAGGCCATGCCCATGCGGGATTGATTTTGAAGATACAAGAATTGTAAAATGGAAATTTGAGATTGTAGAATGTAGGTGGAATTTTTGTGAGTTTAACAGATTCCTCGTTTCGCTCGGAATGACAAAAACTGGGCGGTATTTGCGGGGCATTGGTTGGATGGGGTGTGATTAACGGTGTAAGTTGTAGGATTCTTATGTCGTCTCCTGCGGAGACTCTGTGATGAGAGGTATTCAGCAACCACGGGCTTACGCCGCGTGGCTATTTTATGTCGCCTGCGATGCAGGCTGAAAGAGGAATGCCGCAAACGGCATGGAAAAGTTTTAAGGGTTAAGTTTTAAGGTGTGGAATTTTAATACCCCTCCGGCCTGCGGCCACCTCCCCTTGAAAAGGTGAGGAGCTATAAGGAAGAGAGCATTTTTACCAGCTTAAAAGCTGTACTCCGAACTTCATCAAATACCCCGAAACACCGCTTCACTCCATAGGCGGAGCTAACTATCGACAGATTAAGCCTGGAACATCCGCTTTGATCGGACAAATTAAAACGCGGACATTGACAGTTAATGGATAAGACATGATCGTATTTACAATTATCTGATAGAACACTCAGACGTGCATGCAGCTTGAACACCGCATACACGTCTGAGCCGAATCAAAACCACGTTATGGATTTGCTAAAGTACCCGCTATGCCACGCGATCGCCAATGAAACGAACTTTCAGGCTCTTCCCGCCTTGCATCCAGCGGCAACTCTTTGGCGGATACCTCTCGGTACCCTTTTGCCTGCATACACTCGTTCATGTATTTGATTTCATAGTCCGCCGTGGGGCTGGAAAAGTCTGTTCGTTTTTGCAGTTCTTTAAAACATTCCGCGCGAGCCTGCTTACATTCATCAAAACTCTTTCCTTCCTGATACCAATACTTTGCACACCCGGCCGGAATGAGTACGAGAACCGACAACAACAAGAAAACCATTCTATGCATTGTCTCGTCCTTTCATTGAAATCTTCGTTAGCAAAACATCGTTTTTTGCAACTGCAGAAAACACCATTTTAGCCATCTGTTAATGTACTGTTGGGAGCTGCACGCTTTAGTGAGCAGCAATCAAAAAAAACTAAAACTTGAACTCCCAACAGCAAATGACTTTCAGCTTAAATTTACCCATTTACAAAAAAATGTCACAAACTTTCGACTTACTTAGCTTCTTCGAGGCGTTTCTGGAACCGGTCGGTCCAGCCGTCTATCACATGTTTGGCCGAAGACAAGTCGCCCAGATTGGTAAATGGAATACGCGAGCCTTTTCCAGATTCAACCACTGCGCCAATTTGTTCGCCGGTTATGGAATCCACAACTTCGGCTTCCATTGATGCTCCGCCGATACCGACCCCCAGCAGGCTGGCCTGCGGCAGAATCGTAACCATGCTGGCTTTTTCCATATCCGTCAAAGCAATACGAATACGGGCAACGTCGGCGGCGGGCTGATAGACAATTTTTTTGCCCGCTTTTTCAACCGCTTCACGAATCTTCATATTCGTATAGCTTGTCAGGTCAGCAACCTGCTTATCGTTAAGCTTATCTTTGGACTTTGCATCGCTGGCATACACGATTTTGACCGGGTCAACCATAAAACCGGAATACTTAGGGATCGCATTTTCCTTGACATAACGCAGGCTCGAATCGGATTCTTTCTGTAATTTCGAATAATCACTCAAAAAACCTGTTTTTGCCTTTGTACTGCCGCAGCCGGCAAGCAAAACCAAGGCGGCTGCCACACTTACAACTAACATCATTCTTGTCTTCATTGTTTTTCTCCTATACAGTTAAATGGTGTTGATCTGCCGCAACTTAGCGGCAGCGTTATTTAACGGATTCCTCCAAGGGAACCGGAATCAACTCCTGACCCATGATTTTATGTACCGGGGTCTGCATTTTTTTCTGCAGGTCGAACAGGGGCTGCTGGCTAACACGTAACGTCCCCGCTGCACGGTCCAGGTCTGCGATCAGGAAAATGACCGATGAGAATGTAAATGCCAGAACAAGGCCCATCTTAATGCTGCTTTTGCCGGAAAGTCCAGCTTGATACCCCACCGAAACCATCGAAAGAATGGTAATGAAACCCAGAACATACCAAATGGCCGGAGCAATGCGATACTGAACCACGGTTACCCGGCTGTTATGGAAGTCGATGATCTCGTTAAGCGAACTGATAAACAGGGCGTCAATTTCCGAACTCCGGTCCGCCTTAGCCAAAGCAATGGCATGCGACCATAACTGCTTCTGCAGCTCATCGGAACGAGAAAGCACATAGCTGAAATTTTCCTGATGCTGATGCGGTGTCTTCCGCGCCAAATCGACGCGTACATCCACATACTCACGCAGCAGGTTTTGGACTTCACTGCGATGAGGTTCCAAGAGCAGCTCTGCACGCAGATAGGCTGTATTAATCGTATTGACTTCGTCGAGAAGAAGCTGCTTTCTGAGCTGGAAGCGTTCTGCCGCCATTCCAAATGTAAAAGCAAGCATAAAAGCCAGCAATCCGAGCGCAGCGCCAATGATTGTGCCAATCGAGGATTCATTCTCATGATCGGGCAGACTTCTTCTGCGGTGCCCCAGAAATGTTCCTGCCCAGATCGAAAGCAGCACAATCGCAACAGACAGCCCCAATACACCCCAAAGAGGGATTTGCTCCAGCCAAAAATCAGACCTCATAACAGTACTCCCCAAACAAGATTTTTTTATCTTTTATGGTCGCAATTACTTGGCAGGTTCAGAAAGCCAGGCACGAGCCTCTTGCTCTTCGCCCGGAAAAAAATACTTGACGGCAGCTTGTCTCATGCCGCCGCCCAAAAACATCAGCAGTTCCACCTGCCGCTTTTTTTCTGCCACAACAGCAATTTTACCAATTAAAGAGTCATTTTCATACATAAATGTCAGATCGCCCCAGTTACCCTCTTTACCCCACCCGGTAAATTGCTGAGCTAAAATCAGACAATTCGTTTTAACACTGGAATTCAATATCGCTTTGGCGGTATTTTGAACTGCCTGTAAATCCTGATAGGAGAAAACACCGGTTACCGTAACGACCATACAATTGTTCGGCTCTTGTGAAATGACCACGCTCATACAAACACCTTTCGATTAACCATCTAAATAATTCTATCAAACCGGCATTTATTTGTCAACAATCGTAATTGCCAGCGGTCCCTTTATCGCATCCATTACTAACGAAACAGAATAACCGTGCTCCAATAACTGCGTCATTACGCGCAGATATTTGCGAATATGCAAGAAAAACCTGCGGTACCCTTCACATAAATAATGCAGTCCGGGTTCACCATAGATCGTCTGGGCAAAGCGATGTTTGGGACATCCTCCCCTGCAGGCGGCCAATACATCGCATTCCCGGCACCAGCGGGGCAAAGCCGTTTCCTTTGCAATACCAAATCCCGATTGCAGCGATTGATTCACCATATCCGACAGGTCGTCACATAAAACATTCCCCAACTTATACTGCGGATATACATAATGATCGCAGGCATAAACATCGCCATTGTGCTCGATCACCACAGAACGACCGCATTGTTCTGCATGAATGCAGACCGGCGATGGATTGCCAATCCAGATATTCAACGCCCACTCGAAATTCATAACAAAGACCTTGCCGACATCGTTGCGCACCCATTCTTCATAGACGGCAATCAGAAAATCGCCGTAGTCTTCGGGAATTACCGTCCATTCTGTAACCTCAGTATTTGGTTCTTTTCTATCCAGCGATGCGGGACCAGCAAGACGCATTTCATATGACCTTCCAGAATTGTCCGGCAACCGTTCGATTATTGGAAAAAACTGGATAAATTCAACGCCTTGATTTTTGAAAAAATGATACACATCCAGCGGCTTTCTTGCGGTATCCCGCGCGACGCACGCCATTACATTGTATTCAATGCCATGCTTTTGAAGACGTTTCAGGCCGGCCATCGCCTTATCAAAACTGCCGCTGCCGCCGCGATCCAGACGGTAGCGGTCGTGTATTTCCCTGGGGCCGTCAATACTGATACCAACCAGAAAATTGTGTTTTTTCAGAAACGTACACCATTCATCCGTCAGCAGCGTTCCATTGGTTTGCAGCGAATTGACGATCTTTTTTTTGGATAAAAAGGGCTTTTGCAGTTCAATGACTCGCTTGAAGAAATCAACGCCCAGCAGTGTCGGCTCTCCCCCCTGCCAGACAAATTCGACCACCGGTGTCGGCTGCGAGGCAATGTACTGGGTAATGTAGGCAGACAGGACGGCATCGTTCATCCGAAAATTTTCACCTTCGCCAAACAAGGCCTGTTTTTCCAGATAAAAACAATAGTCGCAATTCAGGTTGCAGACCGGCCCAATGGGCTTGGCCACAACATGAATGCCCTGTGGCGTCTGTTCGGCTGATATGGCAGAATCTTTAGGGTTCATTCTCGTCCAAAACTATTTTCAATTCATGTTTTCACTTGCCCATGTGCTCAACCGCCTTAATGAGCGGAGCGCTGGAAACTTTCACGATTCCACTGAGCGGTTTATTCATCTCCTCGATCAGAAACATGGCGCCGCCAACCGACATCGCGCAGACAACCAGGGCCGCCACCACTGTTTTATTGGCCGGCGCAAAAAGCCCGATCATGCTGAAAAGAATTGTCAGCCAGAACATCTGTATGATAACAAACACGATCGGCAGCGATATCTGCGACTGCTCGATTACCAGCCAGCGTGTCTGCAGCAATTGGCTGCAAATCTGCATCGCATCCGATTGAGACATCCGCTGGGACTCATTCTGCGGTTCCAGAGCCTGCAGATTATTGATCACAAGTTCTAAAGTGACGGGCGACTTTTCAAAAAGTTCCATTCCTTCCTCGGCTGAACTGATTTCAGGCCAAACCACATCGATCCATTTAGCAATCGAGCCGCGAAGTTGACCACGGATATCCTGAGTTTGAGGTCCATACCGGGCTAAAACTCTATCCAGTATAATGAGCTTTGCGCCGCTCTCTGTGATGGCATTGCTCATCTCATCAAATGAATTTTTCGCGGAACTAACCAGAAGACCCAGCACCAGCGCACTGAGTGTCGCAATCAGGCCTGACCCCATCTTCACGGCGTCTTTGGAATCGCCGCAGAGATGATGATCCGGCAGTTTCTTATGCAGCAGCATGCCGGCAAACAGTCCGCCCAGAACACACACAAATGTGATGATACCTATTATTATCGCACTCACAAGTTGATGCTCCTAATTGACATTTTACACATTGAACGTCTATTTTACCAAAGAACAGAAAAAGAAGAAAGGAGCATTTCGCCCCTTTCTTCCTGAAAAACCCATGTTACTTCATCTGAAACTCTTTCCATGTTCACTAATTACTTTCTTAC
>CAYTHV010000066.1:0-10241 GCA_964437685.1 uncultured Pirellulales bacterium | reverse complement strand
CCGGCTTTTTGTACTAATGCCTTGTCTGTCCGCTTACTCTCGTCCCATCGCGGCTTTGACGGCTTCTTCCGGCGAAACCAGATGCGATGAATTGTTCGGGTCATCCGTGATTGAGAGCAGCACACCTCTGACCTCGCCATTAAAGGCGTTGCCGACTGGTCCATAATCCGGCGACACCGGAGCGCCCGAGTCTTCACCAACATCACAGCCATCATCGGCTGAAAAAACGATTGCCTGGGTCATTGGGATGACCCCCTGGCCAGCTTCTTTGCCGTCCAGATAGAGTGTTACCTTGCCACCCTTGCCAAGACCGCCGCCGTCGTAAGCGAATTCCATACGCACCTGGTGCTCGCCTCCAGAGATTGTGTTTGCGGATTCGACGAAGTAGTGATTGATGCCAGCCACATTATAGCAATACTTCAGCTTGTTATCCTTGGCATAGAGAGTCCAGCCGCCAATGTTGGCGCCTTGAGCGACAATCACGCCTTTGGCGCCGGAGGTCGGCACGTCAATCTCGGCGGTGACGGAGTGAGACTTATTCTTGAGATTTAAGACACAGTTTTCGCTCAACCGTCCCATGCCGCCGAAAAGAAGCTGGGTCTTGCCGCGAACCATAATGGGTCTGCCGGCGGTATCGGGGTCGAATCGTTCGCCCGTCCGGTCGTCCAGTGGGAGTACTTTATATCGCGTCGCCTCGATGATAAAGAGCCGCTGCATCTCATGGAGTTTATCCGGCATTTGCTCGGCGAGATTATTGGATTGGCTCCAGTCTGCATCCGAGTAGAGTTCCCATGCATCGTCGTCAAAGGGCACCATCTTGGCCCCAATCAGATGCCAGGGCGTCCGGTGTTTGGTAACCGCGGTCCAGCCCTTATGGTAAATGCCGCGATTGCCCATAATTTCGAAGTACTGCGTCAGGTGCCGTTCCGCGGCGTCGGACTGGTCAAAAGAATACCGCATGCTAACGCCCTCGATAGGCTCCTGCTGGATTCCATTGACCCAGATCGGTTCGGGAAGTCCTGCCGCATCGAGAATGGTCGGAGCTACGTCAATAACATGATGAAATTGCGAGCGGATCTCGCCCTTGGCCTTGATGCCATTCGGCCAGTGGACAATCGTTCCGTTGCGTGTTCCGCCCCAGTGCGAGGCGACCTGCTTGGTCCACTGATAAGGCGTGTTCAACGCATGCGCCCAGCCGACGGCGTAGTGGTTGTAGGAATCCGGCCCGCCGAGTTTATCAATCCGTTCCATGAGAAACTCCGGCGTTTCCAGTGCGGCCAGACCATTGAAGTTGGCCATCTCGTTATACGCTCCATTGAGCGTGCCTTCAGCCGATGCGCCGTTGTCGCCAATGATATAGTAAATCAGCGTGTCATCCAGAATGTCCAGCTTTTCCAGCGACTCAATGATGCGGCCAACCTGGTAGTCCGTGTACTCCATGAAGCCCGCATAGACCTCCATTTGTCGCCGCAGGACAGGCTTCATTGCGTCGGGCATCTTATCCCAAGCGGGAATTTCCTCAGGACGCGGGGTCATCTGGCAATCGGCCGGGATAACTCCGAGGCTCTTCTGCCGAGTAAAAATTTCCTCACGAAGCTTATCCCACCCCGGGTCAAATTTGCCTTTATACTTGTCAGCCCATTCTTTGGGTACATGATGGGGGGCATGGGTGGCGCCGGGGGCGAAGTAGATAAAGAACGGTTTATCGGAAGCCAGCGCCTTTTGCTGGCCGATCCATTTAATCGCCTTGTTCGTCATATCATCGACAAGATGGTATCCCTGCTCAGGAGTTTTTTTCAGTTCAACCGGTATGGTTCCCTCATAGAGCGTCGGGTACCACTGATGGGCCTCGCCGCCGATGAAGCCGTAGAAATACTCAAATCCGCCACCGCCTGTGGGCCAAGCGTCAAACGGCCCGACCGGACTTGTCTGCCAGACCGGTACTTCATGGCATTTGCCGAACTGAGCGGTCGAATAGCCGTTCAGTTTAAGTGTCATAGCGATTGGCGCCATCGAGTTGGGCAGAACCGAGCAGTACCCCGGCGCACCCGTGGCGATTTCGGTAATACCGCCCATACCAACAGAGTGATGATTTCGTCCCGTAAGCAATGCCTGTCGCGTCGGTGAGGATAGCGCGGTGGTGTGGAAGCGATTGTACTTTAGACCTCGCGCCGCCAGTTTTTCCGCCGTTGGCGTATTACACGGGCCGCCAAAAGCGCTGGATGCCCCAAATCCCGCATCATCAATCAAAATCAGCAGCACATTTGGCGCCCCCTTGGGCGGGCGAAGCTGCTCAATCGGCGGGTACTTCGTATCCGGGTCTTTGGCGTCATACGTAACCTGACTGGACCGGATGGTATTTGATATCGGCAGATGAGTCCGATCTTTTGAGTCGGTCGCACGCTTATTGCCCACGCCGGACGCCTCTTTTGCACCCACAGGCAAGGAAGCAATGACTCCTGCTCCCAAGGCAAATGCCGTCCCCGCGCCTAAGGATGCCCACGCTTTGAAACGATTGAATCCCTTTTTCATACGTTTTCTCCTAAATAATTTAGTTATTTCATCCTTTGAAAAATCACATCATATAACTGTTGCGCCTGTGCCTGAAAATACACGCCTTCAAGCATATCTTTATTGGGATTATAGGTAAGGTTATACTTGGATCCCGGATACCCCGTATCGCGCAGCTCAACAAATAATTTGACCGTGTTATTCTGCGAAGAAACATTTGCCTGAGCGACATTAATTGGATTTGGATTGAAATAGGAAACTTGCACCGTTCTATCCAGATTGATGTCTGAGATGCGAAGAACATAATCCCCATCCGGCCGTCCCCAGTTGCCGACAAGTTTTCTGTAATCAGGTTGCCCATGCCCGCTTTGGGCGGAAAAATAATAAAGCACCCCGCCGACAGAAATGAAAACCAAAACAATCAGCCCTATTAGCATCGTACGCTTCAGTGGTCGATTGGCAACAGATGTTGAGTTTTTTTTGTGTTTTGAATCCTTCATAATATTCAACCCAATCTGTCTTTATGATTTACACCACTTCTTTGCCATAATCAAATTTAGAACCGATGAATCATCGAAACGCTAAATAGGTTCCTTTCCTTTGTTGTTTTCTGCTTGCCTGTTCGCTTTTATGAACCGGATGGGAATTTTCAGAATGTATGGTTTCAAACCCGATAGGATTTCCAAATTCGAGACGTATAGCGATAGATGTCTTGGACATTTTAAATATTCTTTCGATAGAAACGAAGATATTATCGCTTATAGTGGGTAAAAGGCAAACAAAAACAGGCTAACAATAAAACCTTTGATTTGTAGATATACATTATCACGAATACAATAGAGATTCCATATACTCATTTTTTGTGTCGTAATACATCATTTTTTCACAGCACGCCCAAACAAGTTTGCAAACTTGCCATAACCTGTTATAATTTCTTTGTTTTTGGCGTCATTAGATGACGAACATTAAATTCGGGAATTAAGTATGAAAAGAAGACAAGGAATAGTCATAATATTGTTATTGGCAGGCTTTTATGCCCAAGCGGAAACCCTGCGCCTAAGTCCGGCAGGACAATGGCAGCCTTTGGCAAGCGATGCGCAAGGCAAATCGGCTCTTGCGCTATCGGAAATGAAGCAAAAAATTGTTGCCGGCGACAAAGCTGAAGCTCTGGCAGCCCTCGAAGAACTAAAAAACCGTTTTCCGGAATATGCCGGCCCCGATATGGATGCATACATTGAAGCGGAAACCCTATATGCCAAACGCAACTGGAGTAAAGCGACCAAGAAATTTCAGGAATTTATAAAAACCTGGCCGGAAAGTCCGTTTGCGGATATCGCCACAGAGCGTCTTTATTCGATTGGGTCCGCTTTTTTGCAGGGCCAAAAACGACAGGTTTTGGGGATATTTTGGATTTCAGCATTTGACAATGGCGTTGAAATCATGCGAAATCTGGCCGACAGAATGGGAACCGGCCCAATGGGGTTGCGTTCGCTGGTAACACTGGCCGAAGCCTATGAAAAAAGAAAAATGTATCCCGATGCGTATGAAGTCTGGTCGGAAATCGCTGATAAATGGCCCACCGGCGACGTTGGTGAACACGCCCTGCTGCGAATGGCTAAATCACTGCACGCCGCGTATAAGGGGCCACAATATGATCCAACCTGGTTAGTCAGCGCCAAAGCATACTATGAGGATTATATCAGTCGGTACCCGGCGAACGCACAGCAAATCGATGCGCAGGGCACCGTATCGACGATTATTGAGCAGCAGGCTTACAAGAATTATACCCTTGCTCAGTACTACAACAAGACCGATCAGGCACTTGGCGCCAATTTGTATTACCAATATGTATTGGATACCTGGCCTGATTCACAGGCGGCAGCCTTCACCAAACAAAAACAAGCGAATGGTTATAAATATAAAAGAACATTTCAGCGGAAGATGTTTGACGCCGGAAACGTTTTTCTCGATAGCTGGTTTGGCATCGGACTTTTATTTGGATCAGACAGCAGTGAATCATAATCTCTGATTGGAACAGGGAATACGCTATGAAAACAGCCATCACGGGTTTATTCGCGGCAGCCGCAATCACATGTCTTGCCGGATGTCAGGGGTACAGCAACTCCTGGCTCCATCGGCAGGATGTGCAGACGGTCTATGTCGAAATGATCGAAACCTCCAGTTTCCGAAGAGGGTACGAGTTTATCCTCACCGACGCGATCTGCAAACACATCGAGGCACAGACGCCCTACAAGATCGTCTCCGACCGTACTGTCGCCGATACCATTCTCAGCGGCACCGCCACCTTTGGGCAGGGCGTTTTAGCCACAGAGCGATGGGAAGGAAGACCGCTCGAATACGAAACATCCGTCGCAGCAACGATCACCTGGTCAAATCTCAAGACCGGGCAGGTCCTGGTAGACCGACAGATAGTTTATGGAGCGGCATCCTATTCTGCTCAGGCAGGACAAACTTTTGATTATTCAATTAGCGTGGCAATCAATAAAGCGGCACAAAAAGTAGTCGAACAGATGGAACAAAAATGGTAATACAGCGTTTTATGACGCGGTAAAAATAGTCATTATTAAGTGGAATATTATGGCAGAAAAACAGAAGAACAAAAATAACTCTCCGTCATCGCAAACTCCCGGAGGGCTTGGAAAATATAACCGAGGCCCTTTTAGCTGGCTGATGATCGCACTGATCGTAATGACGCTGTTAATGACGCTCAATCGCTGGCAGCGCATCGAAGCCATCAAATACAGCCCGGACTTTCTTGATGCGCTCAAAAGCGGTCATATCGAAAGCGTCAAGATCGAACACGAACGCATTCTCGGCACATTCAATGAAGAAGGCAGAAAGGTGCGGAAGCCCGACGATCCGGCCAATTTTGAAGTCATCTACATTGATCCGATGCGGGACCCCGAACTGCTAACACTGCTCAAGAACCGCAGAGTCAGCATTCAGGGCGTCAAGCCTGATATGTGGATGCCGTTTTTCTGGAATATCGTCCCGTTCCTGCTGTTAATCGCAATGATTTACTTTTTCTTCATTCGCGGGATGCGCGCCGGCGGCGGCGGACTCGGCACCGCGCTGAGCTTCGGACGAAGCAAGCATCGCGTTCGCGCAGGCAAGGACAGCAAGATTACCTTTGCCGACGTAGCGGGAATCGACGAAGCCAAAGAGGAAGTCGCCGAGGTGGTCGAGTTCCTGAAAAATCCAAAGAAATTCAAAAAAATCGGCGGACGTATTCCGCGCGGCGTACTGCTGGTCGGTTTGCCCGGATGCGGCAAAACACTTTTGGCCAAAGCCATCGCCGGCGAATCGGATGTCCCATTCTTCAGCATTTCCGGATCGGATTTCGTGGAAATGTTTGTCGGCGTCGGAGCCAGCCGTGTCCGCGACCTGTTCCGTCAGGCGAAAGAAAATGCTCCCTGTATCATATTTCTCGATGAAATTGACGCAATTGGCAGAAAACGCGGTCCCGGCTTTGTCAGCGGCGGCCACGACGAACGCGAACAGACGCTCAACGCCATCCTGGTTGAAATGGACGGCTTCGAAACCGATGACCAGGTCATCGTCATTGCCGCAACCAACCGGGCGGATATTCTCGATAAGGCACTGACGCGTCCCGGTCGTTTTGACCGACAAGTCGAAGTCCCGCTGCCGGACTTAAAAGGCCGGGTCAGCATCCTGCAGATTCACGCACAAAAAGTCAAATGCGGCCCCGACGTCAATTGGGAAAGAATGGCTCGCGGCACATCGATGTTCAGCGGCGCTGAGTTGGAAGCCCTGATTAACGAAGCGGCCATCGGCGCCAGCATGCAAAATAAAGATTATGTCGAAATGGCCGACCTCGAAGAAGCCCGCGACAAAGTCCGATGGGGACGCGCCAAACGCAGCCGCCAGATTGATGAACAGGACAAGCTCATGGTCGCCTATCACGAAGCCGGCCACACCCTGATTCAGTCCATGCTCAAAGACGCCGACCCGCTGCACAAAGTCAGCATTATCTCACGCGGACACATGGGCGGGGCAACCTTTGCTCTGCCGGAAAAAGACCGGATGACCTATTCCCGCAAATACTGTCAGGCGCAGATGCAAATCTGCTTCGGCGGACGCATCGCCGAGGAAATGTTCTGCAACGATATTACCAGCGGAGCCCAGTCCGATATCAAGCAGGCAACGACGGTTGCCCGCGCAATGATTACCGCATGGGGTATGGGCGAGGAACTTGGCCCGATCAATTATGCCAGCGATCCTTCCGGAGAAGCCTATATGATGTATGGCGGGCCGGAGTATTCTCAGAAAACGGCCGAAACCATCGATGCGGAAGTCAAAAAACTCATCGACGCCGCATACACGCAGGCCGCTGACCTGATGGAAATGAACCGTGATAAGGTCGATGCTATCGCCAAAGCCCTGCTCAAGCATGAAACGCTGGACGCTGACGACGTCAAAGTGATTCTGTCCGGCCAGCCGCTCGAAAAACCGACATTATCCGACTTGCTGGCTAAAGAACAGGAAAAAAATAACGGCACCCCGCCGACAACGGATGAAAATAAAAACGCAGACAGTAAATAATCCACTGTCTGCGTTTGATTTGTTTTAATTTAACAATTTTAGCTTGCGGCTTGTGAATCAGTTACGTTGTATCCTTCGAGGATAGCCGCCTTAAAGGCGTCAAAACCGATCTCGTCAATCAGTACGCCAAGTCGCCGGTGTTTTTTCGTTGCGTGTTTCTTGAAATACTGCACAACCCTATCCAATACCGCCAGTGCCTGTTCGGTTGAAAGATTCCGCACCAGTTCCTGCGCCAGCCGTGCCTGTGCGCCGCCGTTGCCGCCGACATAGACAATCCAGCCCTTGGCGGTGCCGACCAGCCCGGCGTCTTTGATGCAGTTTTCCGCGCACTGGTTCGGACAGCCGGATACGCCGATTTTGAACTTGCCGGGCAGCTCCATCCCGTGATATTTCTCGTCCATCAGCATCCCTAAGCCGAGACTGTCCTGCTGGCCGCGTTTGCAGAATGTCGTTCCGGGACAGGCCTTAACGCTCCGCACACACAGCCCCACCGCTGCACCCGGCGACATCTTTAAATCGTTCCAGACCTGCTCGACCTGATCTTCGCGCAGCCCCACGATAGCGATACGGGAAGCGCTGGTTACTTTCAGCGCCGCAGCATTGTATTTTTCAGCAACGTCCGCAATTTTACGCAGCGTATCGGGACTGACAACCCCGCACGGCAGGTGCGGCGCAACCGCATAGGTTTGTTTATCGCGTTGGAGAATAGCGCCTTTTTGTCCATCTTGCAGCATAGGAAACTCCGATTTTATAGACAGTTTTTTATTTATTTTTGATTCAAGACCTCGAAAATCATACACTCCCAGCGTTTTTTCACAAGCAAAAAATCATTGCTAACCAGAACAATCACTGCAATAATACGTATAGAGTAAATCTTTGTTCTGTAGGTATGAACGTTTTTTAATCAACTCGGATCAGTATTAAACGAAAGGAAACCAAAATGAAGTTGATATTGAAATGTGCAATGACAATGCTATTTGCGACTGTTTCTGTCGGCTTTGCCGCCGATGACAATGGCATTGAAACCCTCCGTAAAACCTCCAAGGCCTTTACCGAGGTCGCCAAAAAAGTCGTCCCCGCCGTCGTCGCGGTACAGGTTGAGCAGGCTGCTGCTTCCAATAATATGGAAGTTTCTCCTTTCGACGACGAATTTTTCCGCCGGTTTTTCGGCCCGCAAGCCAGACCTCGCCAGCCAGAAAAACGTGTCGGCCAGGGGTCGGGATTTATTATCTCTGAGGACGGGTATATTCTGACCAATAATCATGTCGTCGAAAGCGCCGACAAAATCACCGTTGTCCTTAAAGACGGCCGCAAGCTTGATGCCAAAAAAATCGGCACCGACCCGGATTCGGATGTCGCTTTGATTAAAGTCGAAGGCAAGGATTTCCCCGTCATTGAACTGGGCGACTCGGATTCCCTCGAAATCGGCGAATGGGTCATTGCCGTCGGCAATCCATTCGGCCTTTCTGAAACCGTCACTGTCGGCATCGTCAGCGCCAAAGGCCGACAAATCGGCATCACCGACGGCGGCTACGAAGACTTCATTCAGACCGACGCGGCGATCAACCCCGGCAATTCCGGCGGCCCGCTGCTCGACATCGAAGGCAAAGCCATCGGCATGAATTCCGCCATCATCAGCCAGTCCGGCGGCTATATGGGCATCGGCCTGGCCGTCCCAATCAATATGGCAAAAGCCGTCAAAGAACAGCTCCTAACCCACGGGAAAGTAACCCGCGGTTATATCGGCATCACCATGAACCCGGAAGGCTTAACGCCTGAGTTGGCTGAATCCTTCGGCTATAAAGGTGAAAACGGCATCCTGATTACCGAAGTCCTCGAAGAGTCCCCCGCCGCCAAAGCCGGCCTCAAACAGGGCGACATTATCATTAAACTAAATGACAAAGAGGTCACCAGTAATGAAGCGTTCCGCAATACCGTTTCACTGATGGCGCCGGGCGCAAAAATTAACCTGGTCGTCTTCCGTGATGGCAAGGAAGAAAAATTCACCGTTGAAATCGGCTCACTATCCGAAAGCAAATTCGCAACCAAAACCTCCGAGATCGGCAAGCAGCTCGGCTTGGCGATTGTCGCGATTGATTCCGATGTCGCTCGCCAGTCCGGCGTCAAAGGCGAACAAGGCGTCGTCGTCGCCGAAGTCACTCCCGACAGCCCCGCCGACTATGCAGGCATCAAGCCCGGCATGGTCATCCTCAGCGTCAACCGCGTCGAGGTCAACTCCGTACCCGAATTTAACGAGGCTCTCAAAGAAACAGAACAAACCAAAACCGCCCGCCTGCTCGTCAAAACCGGCCGAATGGCACAGTATGTGGTTTTGAAATTAAAAGACTAATCCGATTTTCGAATCACAAATTATCGCATAAAAAACGCCTGTCTGTATAACTACAGATAGGCGTTTTCTTTTTTATTCATTGCAGTTTAACTTGAAGACAAATTTATTTATTTTCCCTTATTAATCTGGTCTATTACTTTCTCAAGATCACTTTTGATCTCATCATGTCCAACATCACCACCGCGTCCATTAAACAAAGCAACAAGATTAATACCATCTGAACGCCAGACCATCATAGCAGTTGAACCATCCAGACTGCCATACATGACCCAATAAGGATTGCCTTCTTTGCGCGGTTCACCCGTTAACCAATATCTTTCCATAAATCGGCATAGGATTCTGGCTGAAGCACTGATTGGCCCACCTTCAGCATAATTCCAAATCAATGGAGGGGTATTATCTTGACAAAGCAGACCAATCTCATGCATTCCCTTGACTTGAGGCATACCCAGTAAGCTTGTGCAAACATATTCTTCATATGTTTTCCCAGAAAGTTTTTCGATAATATATAGGAGTGTATCCCAACCGAAGTTGCAGTATTTGGCAGTACTCCCAGGTTCATCTTCAAGGGGTCGAGTCATGATAAACCCAAGTAATATCTCAATAGAAATTGGTTCCTTGAATCCAGCATTTTTTGCCATTTCAGTAGCTGGACCCCGTGGGTCATAACCCCATCCCGCTCTGTTTTCAAGCAAATGATTGATTGTAATATTCTTCACACGTTCATCAACGACTGTACCTTGCGGCTGAACAGGTAAAATATCAAAAAGCTTCGCATCGAGTTGAAATTTTTTTT